>DATDAH010000071.1:0-3896 GCA_036525535.1 Acidimicrobiales bacterium | reverse complement strand
CTCAGGCCAGCGTGGTGACGAGGATGGCCTTGATGGTGTGGAGGCGGTTCTCCGCCTGGTCGAACACGATCGACGCCTCGGACTCGAACACCTCGCCCGTGACCTCGAGGCCCTGCGGCATGTCGGTGGCCTCCATCATCTCCTTGCCCACCACGGTGTTCGGGTCGTGGAAGGCAGGCAGGCAGTGCATGAACTTGGCCTTCCGGTTGCCGGTCGCCGCGAGGAGGTCGGCATTGACCTGGTACGGCCGGAGGAGGTCGACGCGGGTCTTCCAGACGTCCTTGGCCTCGCCCATCGAGACCCACACATCAGTGTGGACGAAGCCCACGCCGTCGACGCCGGTGGCGACGTCGTCGGTGATCGTGATCCGGGCCCCGGTGCGCCCGGCGACCTCTTCCGCGGCGGCGACCACGTCGGCCGGGGGCGCCAGCTCGGGCGGTCCGACGAGACGGACATCAGCGCCCATGAGGGCGCCCATCACCAGCAGCGATCGTCCCATGTTGAACCGGCAGTCACCGACGAAGGCGAAGCTGAGCTCGTCGTACGGGAGGTTCGAAGCCTCGTGCATGGTGAGGAAGTCGGCGAGCATCTGCGTCGGGTGCCACTCGTCGGTCAGCCCGTTGTAGACCGGGACGCCGGAATGCTCGGCGAGCGCCTCCACGTCCTCCTGCCGGTTGCCGCGATACTCGATGGCGTCGTACATGCGCCCGAGCACGCGGGCCGTGTCCGCCACGGACTCCTTGTGACCCATCTGCGAGCCCGAGGGGTCGAGGTAGGTGACGTGGGCGCCCTGGTCGTAGGCCGCCACCTCGAAGGCCGAACGGGTCCGCGTCGACGTCTTCTCGAAGATGAGGGCGATCTCCTTGCCCTCGAGTGCCTTGACCTCGGTGCCGGCGTACTTCGCCGTCTTGAGGGCCTCGGACACCTTCAGGAGATGGCGCAGCTCGACCGGCTCGAAGTCGAGCTCCTTGACGAAGCTGCGGTTGCGCAGGTTGTAGGACATCGGGGGTTCCTCCGCTGGTCAGTACGGCTCGCGCTCGATCGGGCACGTCATGCAGTGCGAACCGCCGCGCCCCCGCCCGAGCTCGGAGCCGGCGATGGTGATGACCTCGATCCCGGCCTTGCGCAGCGCGGTGTTCGTCCCGACGTTGCGCTCGTAGGCGACCACGACGCCGGGCTCGAGGGCGACGACGTTGTTGCCATCGTCCCACTGCTCCCGCTCGGCCTCGAACTGATCACCGCCGGTCGGCACGACCCGCAGCTCGGCGAGGTCGAGTGCCGCGGCCATGGCGTCGACGAGGGGCATCTCGAGCTCTTCGGTGACGAGCTCGCCCTCGGCGTCGCCGGGTCGGATGCTCCACGTGCGGGCCTGCTCAACCACCTGGGTGAACATCGTCACCAGGTCCCGGTCGCACATGGTCAGCACCGTGTCGAGGTGCATGTAGCTGCGGGACTTGACCAGGTGGACCGCCAGCACCTGCGTGGCGGCGCCCGCCGCGAAGAGGTTGCGGGCGATGATCAGCACGGACTGGGGCGTCGTACGCTCCCCCATGCCGATCATCACCGTGCCGTTGCCGATGGGCTGCACGTCCCCGCCCTCCACCGTGCAGTGGCGCCAATGCTCCTCGACCCCGCCCAGCCAGATGGGGAAGTCCTCCGCCTCGAACATCGGGTGGAACCGGTAGATCGTCTCCATGATCACCGTCTCCGGCCGGCGGGCCGGCTTGGCCATGGGGTTGATCGTGACCCCGCCGAAGATCCAGCACGACGGGTCGCGCTGGAAGAGGAAGTTCGGCAACGGCGGGAGCAGCATCTCGGTCGGGTCCATGGACTGCCAGGCCAGCCCGAGGTCACGGGACACGTCCCCCCGGGTGATCCCGCCGATGAGGAAGTCGGCCACCTCAGCCTCGGCCGCCGTCTCCACCCACTCCCGGGCCCGGTCGGCGGCACCCACGCCGACGCTTCGCTCGTCCAGCACGTGGGTCTCGATGAACGACTTCGCGTCGGGCTTGACCAACGCCTCGGACAGCAGCGTCTCGGCAAGGAAGACCTCAACGCCGCGGTCCCGCATGACCTCGGCGAACGCGTCGTGCTCCTCCTTGGCCCGCTTCACCCAGAGCACGTCGTCGAACAACAGCTCCTCGGCGTTCGTCGGCGTGAGCCGGGTGTGCTCCAGCCCTGGTCGGTGGACCATGACCTTGTGCAGCTTGCCGACCTCAGAATGGGCACCGAGCGTCATGACGCGCTCCCTTCGTCGGGTTGGGGTTCGGGGTCGGCGAGGATGACGCCGTCCACATCGGTGGCGATCCGGGTCCCGGCCGAGCCGGCGACGAGGCCCTCGATGTCAGCCAGCGTGCCGATGGCCGCGGCGTGGCCCGACGAGCGGGCGAACTCCGATGCCGCCTCGACCTTGGGCAGCATCGAGCCGGCGGCGAACTCGTGGCGGTGCTCCTCCAGCGCGTCCGGGTGGGCCGCGACGATCGCCCGCTGCTCCGGCGTGCCGAAGCCGACGTAGACCGAGGAGGCGTCGGTGGCCATCACGAAGACATCGGCGTCCACGTCGCGCGCCAGGAGGCCGCTGGCGTGGTCCTTGTCGATGACGGCCTCGACGCCGACCAGCCGGCCGTCGGGCTCGTAGCGGGTCGGGATCCCGCCACCCCCGGCGCAGATGACCACACAGTCGTGCTCGAGCAGCCAACGGATCTGGCGGATCTCGAAGATCCGCTTCGGGCGCGGTGACGGCACGACCCGCCGATGGGCGTCGCCGTCGGGCCGGAACGTCCAGCCCTGCGCGGCGGCGAGGGCCTCGGCCTCCTGGCTCGTGTAGACCGGCCCGATGGGCTTGCTCGGGTCGGCGAAGGCCCGATCCGCCGGGTCGACCTCGATCATCGTCAGCAGGGTGGCGAGGGGCTTCTCGAAGTCGAGGCGGTTGCCCAGCTCCTGCTCGACGAGGTAGCCGATCATGCCTTGTGTCTCCGCGCCGAGGACGTCGAGCGGGTAGTCGGCCACGGGCTCGTAGGCGGCCTCCTCCAGCGCCAGGAGCCCGATCTGGGGGCCGTTGCCGTGGGAGATGAGCAGCTCGTGGCGCTCGGCCAGGGGAGCGAGGTGGTCGCAGGCCAAGGCCACGTTCTCCCGCTGGTTCTCGATGATCATGGGTTGCCCACGCCGCAGCAGGGCGTTGCCCCCCAGGGCGACGACCACCCTCACCGACGGCTCACAGGACGCTGCCGACGCCGACGAAGATGCAGATCACGACGAACATCATGGCCAGGAACGGGGCGACGAAGCGCAGGTAGCGGTCGTAGCGGACCTTGGCCAGGACGAGACCACCCATGACCACCGCGGAAGTGGGCGTGACGTAGTTCACGAATCCCGAGGCCGACTGGTAGGCGGTCACCGCGATGGACCGGGGGACTTCGGCGAAGTCGGAGAGCGGGGCGAGGATGGGCATCACCAGTGCGGCGTGGCCGGAGGACGACGGCACCAAGAAGGCGATCGGGATGTTCACCACGAAGGAGAGGATCCCGAAGCCGGCATCGGAGGAGTCCTGGACGGCCTCCTCCATCCAGTTCAGCACGGTGTCGGTCATGTAGGTGTTCTTCATGACGACCGTGATGCCGCGGGCGAGCACGATGACCAGCGCGGCGCCGAGGAAGTCGGACGCCCCGGAGACGATCGTGTTGACCGTGCCCTCCTCGCCGAGCTTGTTGATCGCGCCGATGACGACGGCCGCGACGATGAAGAGGACCGACGCCTCGGTGAAGTAGAAGTTGCCGAACGTGGGCAGCGGGAAGTCGGCGTCGAAGATCGTGTTCCAGACGTCGTTCCAGGGCACGAAGCCGTAGATGAGCGTCGCGAACGCTGCGAAGAAGACGACCAGGGTCACCTTCTGCCGG
>DATDAH010000070.1:0-3898 GCA_036525535.1 Acidimicrobiales bacterium | reverse complement strand
GCTCCGCCTCCGCCGGGTGCGCCCGAGGGTTCGGCTCCGCCGCCGCCGGGTGCGCCGCCTCCGCCGGGTGCGCCCGAGGGTTCGGCTCCGCCGCCGCCGGGAGCGCCGCCGCCGCCGCCTGCGCCGCCGCCTGGTGCCCCCGAGGATTCGGCCCCACTGCCGCAGGGTGAGCCCGAACCGGACCCCGTTCCCCCTCCCGCGCCTACGGCGCCCGAAGCCGGCGCCACGCAGGTCGTCAGCCTGCCGATCATCCCCGACGCGCCCGGTGCCCCGGCTGACGCACCGACCACGCCATCTGCGGCGCCGCCGCCTGGCGCGCCCGAGGGTTCGGCTCCGCCGCGCACCCCCCCGCCTCCGGGTGCCGCGGGGACCGCTCCTCCGCCGCCTCCTGGCGCTCCTGGTGCGCCTGCGCCGCCCTCGCCAGGCGCCCCGCCGCCTCCTGGTGCGCCCGCTGCCGCTCCGCCTCCGCCGGGCGCCCCTGCGCCGCCTCCCGGTGCACCGGGTGCGGTGCCGCCGCCTCCCGGCGCCCCGGTCCCGGGGGTCGTGTCGCCGCCGGCCGCGGCACCGCCCCACGCCGGCGGGCCCGACCCTCACGGCTTGGGCGCGGCTGCTTCGCGCCTGTCGGGCGGGGCCCGCAAGAACGGTCGTGCGGCGCTGGCCGTCCTGAGCGTGGTACTCGAGGACGCTGACGTGGTCGAGCAGGTGCTGGTCGGCACGTACCACGGCGTCGACGGGGCCGCCGCGCTCGCGTCCGGGAACCTCGTGCTCGTCAACGTCCGCGAGTGGCAGCCGGAGGTTGTCCGCGTGTCGCTGATCGGGATGGGCGTCCAAGGCACCCAGGACGGGCGCAAGGCCACGCTGGCGTTCACCAGTGGGGCCACGCAGGACCGCTTCGACGAGGTCGGCGACACGGCGTTGGCGGTCGAGTTCGCCAACCGGATCCGTCAGCGGGCCACCGGGGGGTGAGTGAGGGGGCTCGCTACACTCTTTGGTCCTTGCGGTAGTAGCTCAGTTGGTAGAGCGCAACCTTGCCAAGGTTGAGGTCGCCGGTTCGAGCCCGGTCTACCGCTCCACGAACGTCCCCCACCCTGGTGGGGGACGTCGTCGTTTCGGGTGCGGTCTACGGTCCAGCCATGACCGATGATCTCGCCCGCCTCGACGCCGTGGCCCAGGCCGCCCTGGTCCGTTCGGGCGAGGTCTCACCCCCCGAGCTGGTCGACGCCGCGATCGGGCGCATCGAAGCCCTGAACCCCCGACTGAACGCCGTCATCCACGAGCGTTTCGAGCGGGCCCGGGACGAGGCGGCGTCGCCCGACCTGCCCGACGGGCCGTTCCGGGGCGTGCCGTTCCTGCTCAAGGACCTGTGGCCGACCTCGGCCGGCGACCCGTTCCACATGGGGATCAAGGCCTTCAAGGAGGCGGGCTACATCCACCCGGAGGACGCCAACCTGACCAGGCGCTACCGGGAGGCCGGCTTCGTCATCGTGGGTCGGACCAACACGCCGGAGCTGGGGTTGGTGGCCACCACCGAGCCACTGGCCTACGGGCCGACGCACAACCCGTGGAACCTCGATCACGGCCCCGGTGGGTCCAGCGGGGGATCGGCGGCCGCCGTGGCCTCGGGCATGGTGCCCTGCGCCAACGCGTCCGACGGCGGGGGGTCCATCCGCATCCCGGCCGCCATGTGTGGGCTCGTCGGTCTCAAGCCCTCCCGGGGGCGGGGCTCGATGGGCCCCCTGCGGGACGAGTGGGGCGTCTCGGTCCAGCACGTGGTCTCGCACTCGGTGCGGGACACCGCCGCGGTGCTGGATGCCACGTGGGCGCCGTTCCCCGGCGACGGCGTGATCGCCCCCGCCCCGGCCCGGCCGTGGCTGGACGAGATCGGGATGACCGAGCCGTTGCGCATCGGCATCCTCGACCATGCCCTCGGTGGGGTCCCCACCCACGCCGCGTGCACGGCGTCGGCCCGGCGGGGGGCAGAGCTGGCCGCCGCCCTCGGTCACCACGTCGAGGAGGCCTACCCGGCGGAGATGGACCGCATGGCCGAGCACGGCCCCCTGGTGACGACGATGTGGGCGGTCGGGGCCACGGCCAGCCTGCTCTCCCTGGCGCCGTTGCTGGGCAGGGAGTTGACCGAGGACGACGTCGAGCCGGGCACCTGGGCCCTGGCCGAGTGGGGCAACAGTGCTTCGGCGGTCGAGTTGGCGTCAGCCCAGGGGAAGATGGCCGTCGTGCGCCGGGCCTTGGCCGCGTGGTGGGAGGACTACGACCTGCTCATCACCCCGACCACCGCCGCGCCCCCACCGCCTTTGGGCCAGCTGGTGGCCACCGACGACGAGCCGCTGCGGGGCCTGATCGGCTCGACGCCCTACGCCACCTTCACCGCGGTGTTCAACCAGAGCGGTCAGCCCGCCATCTCGCTGCCCCTGCACCGGACAGCTGACGGCCTGCCGGTCGGCACCCAGTTCGTGGCCGCCTACGGCCGGGAGGACCTCCTCCTCCGCATCGCGGCCCAGCTCGAGGCCGAGGTCGGTTGGGCCGATGAGCGGGCCCCGATCCACGCCTGAAAGTTCGGGCCGGGCGGCGGGCCGCCGGTAGGGTGACCGCTTCCTGGCGGCGTGGCCGAGTGGTTTAGGCAGGGGCCTGCAAAGCCCCGTACCCGGGTTCGATTCCCGGCGCCGCCTCCAGAGCGTCGAGCCCCTCAGCGGGGTGTGGCCTGGCGGAGCAGGAAGGTGGCCCAGGACCGGCGGGGTCGCCAGCGTTCGGCGATGGCGACGAGATCGGCCCGGCTGGGATCGGCGAGGCCGTAGTGGTGGGTGATCACCCGGTGCAGCAGCGGCTCGTTGCGGGCGAACACGTCCGGAGCCGCAGCGCCCCGAACGAGGATCAGCTCGGCTCCGAAGGGACCGATCCCGTCGATCTCCCGGAGGCGGGCCAGCGCCTCCGCAGGATCCATGGCCCGCAGCGACTCGGCGTCGAGGTCCCCTTCGAGCTCGGCCCGGCCGACGGCCCGCAGCCACGGCACCTTCACTGCGGGCACGCCCCACACCTCTCGGATCGCCGCCATCTCGTCCGGCGGGATCGCGGTGAGGTGATCGACGCCGTCGATGGTCACCACGGCGCCGTGACGTTCGGCCAGCTTGTGCCGGATGTTGGCGGCCTGAACCCGCTGCGTGCGCTGGATCAGCACGGCCCACGTCGCCGCCTCGTAGGGCGTCGGGTAGTGGACAGGCCGCAGCCCGGGGTGTTGATCGCGGACCCGAGTGATCACCTCGTCCTCGATGGCTTCGTAGGGACCGGCGTCGGTGTCCAGGGACAGGATCCGGGCCACCTGGGCCCGCAGACCGTCGCCGCCGTCGCCCTCGAGGACGTCCGCGACAACCCGTTCGGCGGTCTGGTGCAGCCGGACGGCGACCGGCCTTCCGTCGTCGCTCAGGAAGGCGAGGACCAAGCAGTCGTCCCCGTCTTCAGCGGCCGCCTCCCTCCCCATGAACGGGGCGAAGCTGGCGACGAACGCCTTCGCCGCCGCCAACGAGAAGGCACCGACCGGGCGGAACACGAACCGGCGGCCGGCGTTCGTTGCTCCGGTCATGGAGGTGGTCTACCCACGGATCAGCCCCTCCCGGCGGCTAGAGCCGAGCGTCGACGGGCTCGCGCTCGAGGGCGAGGACGGCGAACCCTTCCCCGGTGGGGCAAGGCCTGAGGTCGGGCCGAGACTTCCGAGAAATCGCCTCGGAGCCGTCCTCGAGTGTCACACCCCCCGACTAGGGTGGGTACACCAGTTCGAGAGGGCCGTGGAGGAGGTGACCGGCCGTGATCCGTGAGCTCGCTGACCTCGAGCACTATCTGGACCTGGCCAACAAGGCCACCCTCCACGGACTGCCGGGCGAGACGAAGG
>DATDAH010000069.1:0-8462 GCA_036525535.1 Acidimicrobiales bacterium | reverse complement strand
GGGCATCGGCCGGGCCATCGTGCAGGGGCTGGCCGAGGCCGGCGCCTCGGTGGTCGTCAGCAGCCGCAAGCAGGACCTGTGCGACCAGGTGGCGGCGGAGATCGCGTCGACGACCGGCGTCGAGACGTTCGGCTTGGCCTGTCACGTCGCCGACTGGGACGCCATCCCCGCCTTCGTCGACGCCGTGGTGGAGCGGTTCGGGCGCATAGACGTACTGGTGAACAACGCCGGGATCAGCCCCTCCCGCGCCGGGGTCAGCGACATGACGCTCGACCTGTGGCGCAAGATCTTCGCCGTCAACCTCGAGGGCCCGGTGCGGATGAGCCAGTGCGTCGCCCCCGTCATGCGGGACCACGGCGGCGGCAGCATCATCAACATCGGGAGCATGGCCGGCTACCACGGCGGCTCTGCGGTCTCGGCCTACGGCGCCTCGAAGGCGGCGCTCCTGAACATCAGCCGCACGATGGCCCAGGAGTGGGTCGGCTGGGGCGTGCGGGTGAACGTCCTGTCGCCCGGACCGTTCGCCAGTGACATGGTCGAGGGCGCCGAGCGCAACGCTCCCGGCTTCAAGGACATGATCGCGGGCGGCACGCTGATGAACCGGGTCGCGGAGCCCGAGGAGATCGTCGGGCCGGTCCTCTACCTGGCCAGCGACGCCTCGTCGTTCGTCACGGGCGACGACATTTCGGCCTCCGGCGGAATGGCCAAGTAGGGCGTCGAGCGACGCGGCAGGAGGCCTTCCCGCGGCAGACGTCCGAATGGGACTGGCGAGCGGTCCCAGAAGAACAACGTTATGTAGTCTCTGGTCACACGTGTTCCCGGGGGCCGTTCCATGCGCAGACACCTGACCATCGCCGTCGCCGGGCTCCTGCTCGCCGGCGCCTGCACCAGCGGCGACGACGGCGGGAGCGGCGCCGGGACCGAGGCGACCGTCGCCACGGAGGCGACGGCGCCGGACGTGTCCTTCCCGCCGGACCCACGGGCCGACGGCGTCACCGACGACGCGATCACGCTCGGAGTCACCTACGTCGATCTCGAGTCGCTGGGCGACATCGTCGACCTCGACCACGGCGACTACGAGGCGGCGTATCAAGTCGTCGCCGACGACATCAACGCGTCGGGCGGCATCAACGGCCGGCAGCTCGAGCTGGAGTTCGCCCCGGTCACCCCGATCGGCACCGCCCCCGCGGAGGCGGCGTGCACCCACCTGACCGAGGACCTCCAGGTGTTCGTCGTCGTCGGCTTCGTCCTCGACGACACGCCCCTCTGCTACGTCGACCTCCACGACACGCCGGTCATCGGCGGGGTCATCACCCAGGAGCGCCTCGACCGCGCCAGTGCACCGTGGTTCTCCAACATCGTGGGCGCCGAGAGCGCGGCGTCCCGGCTGATCGAAGCCTTCGACGACGACGGTGCCTTCGACGGCGCCACCGTCGGCGTGATCTCCCTCGCCCCCGACCAGCGGGTCATGGAGGACGTGACCATCCCCGCGCTCGAGGACCGTGGGGTCGAGGTCGCCGACCAGGCCGTGATCGACGTCCCCGACGACGACCAAGCCGCCGCGCTGGCCCAGGTGGGGGTCATCGCCGAGCGGTTCCAGTCGGCCGGCGTCGACACCGTCGTCACCGTGGCCAACGCGGCGCTCACGACCGCGCAGGGCCTGGAGCCGACCGGTTTCCGTCCCCGCCTCCTGGCCACGGGTTTCGAGTCGTTGTCCAGCTACATCGCCACCGAGGGCGGGTTCGACGAGACCGTGGTCCAGGACGCCCTCAGCGGCGGCTACGCCACGGCCAACGTGCAGTACGAGGACCCGCTGATGCAGGACTGCGCCGGCATCGTCGAGGACGCGACCGGCGAGACCCTCCCGAACCCCGCCGAGACCCGGCCCGGCGATCCCGAACCGTATGTTTCGGTGTTCGCCGCGTGCATCCAGCTGAACCTCTTCCGCCAGATCGCTGAAGCTGCGGGCGACGAGCTGGACAACGGCACCTTCGGCCAAGCCGGGTACACGCTGGGCGACGTCGAGCTGCCCGGCGCCGGCGGCACCGCCACCTACGGGCCGGACAGCCTCGACGGCGACATGCCGATCTACCTCCTCCGCTACGACGACGCCGAGGGCCGGCTGGTGAGCGACACCGAGCCCACCGGCTGAGCCCGCATGACGTCGTTACGCTCAGCGGGGTGAGCGACTCCCCCGAGGCCGAACCGGCGCCCGACCAGCACCGGACCCGCGCCCGCCTCTTGGAGCTCGCCACCCAGGTCTTCGCCGACGAGGGCTACGCCGCCGTCTCGGTGCGGGACCTCGCCCGGCGATCGTCGCTTACAACGGGCGCGATCTACGCCCACTTCCTGAACAAGGCCGAGCTGCTGGTCGAGGCGATCGACGCGCGGGTCGCGGCCGACGTGGAGCCACCCGGCGAGCGGCCGGAGGTCACCTTCCGGGACTACCTCACCGACCTGAACCGCCGCTTCCCCGAGCGGGCCGACCTCCGAGCCCTGCTCCTCGAAGGAGCGACCGCGGCCCGCAACGACGCCGCCGTCCGCGAGCGCCTGACGGCTGAGCAAGGTGATCGCGTCAGCTCCTGGGTGCAGGAATACGAAGACGCACAAGCGGCCGGCGAGCTCGACCCTGCGGTCGACATGCGCACCGTCGTGCTGATGCTCTGGAGCATCGAGCTCGGGCTCGGCGTGATCGAAGCGCTCGGCCTCGAGGCGCCGGACCGCGACGCCTGGGCCGACCTCACCGGCCGGTTCATCCAGTCGATCGAGCGCCAGGAGTGACCGTCCGCGCCGCGCTCCCGTGGCGGCTGCCCGCCGACTGAGTGGACCACCGACGCTCGAACGACCGACGCTCGTTCACCGCGCGAGCCCCCGCGGCTGCACCGGCCACCACGGAGCGGGAACGGGGCCTTCCCCTGTGGGCGTTGTAAGCGACGATCGCCGGGCGCAGCGCCTCAGCCCTGAGGGCGACCGTCGATTGGTACTCGATCTGGTACGAGAACTCGCCGAACGACCCCACACCGACGCGGTCAGGCGGAGTCGCGCACGATCACCACGGGGGTCGGCATCGGGATGATGTCCGGTCCCGTGCCCGTGCTGAGGACCTGGTGCAGCGTGTCGGCGATCGACGTCCCCAGTTCCCGCATGTCGACATCGATGGTCGTGAGACGCGGGGTGAAGAGCTCGGCCACGGGCAGGTCGTCACAGCCGATCACGGCGATGTCGTCGGGGACGCGGACACCGGCGTCGAGGAGGGCACGGAGAGCGAGCAGCGCGTAGTCGTCGTTGTAGGCGAGGATGGCGTCCGGCGGTGAAGCGTCGGCGAGCGCGGCACCGACGACTGCAGCCACGTGGTCGTGGTCGAGCGAGCTCTCGACGATCGTCAGGCCCACGCGGTGCTCGACGGCCGCTTCTTCGGCGCCCGCTTGGCGGCCGACGCGGAACCACCGGTACTCCGGGTCGGACGGCATGAGCCCCAGGACTGAGCGGTGCCCCCGTCCGGCGAGGTGGGTCATGGCCACTCGGGTGAGGGCTGTCTGGTCGAACACCACGGCGGGGGCGAACCCGAGCGGCCGGTCGCCGAACCCGATCACCGCCCGGGTGCCCGCGGAGCGCAGGCGGGCGACGAGCGCCGCGGAGAGCTGGTCACTGCTGGCCGTCAGCGCTATCGGCTGGAGACGGCTGAGCGTGGTCTCGAGGTCGGCCACGCTCTCGGCCGCCGGGTCGACCAGGGCGGTGTAGCCGAGCTCGCCCAGTCGGTGGGTCACCGTGGAGACCGCCAGGCTGAGCGAGAGGCTGAACGGCCAGGCCGGGAGGGCCATGAGGATCAGGTCGCTCACGCCCGTGCGGAGCTGGCGGGCCGCGGCGTGCGGCGTGTAGCCGAGGTCGGCGGCAGCCGCGAGCACCCGGGTCCGGGTCTCGGCCGAGATGGGCTGACCGGGAGCGTCGTTGAGGACGTAGCTGACGGTCGCTCGCGACACGCCCGCCCGTTCGGCGACGTCCTGGCCGGTCACCCGCTGCACGCGTGGCATCTTCTGATCCTGCCTCACCGCACCCCTGTCCGTCTGCGTTGACACGTGTAAGTTACACGATTAACCTAAGGCCTGCGAATCCAGCGAGCAGGGGGAACGATGGGACGGCACAGGACGAGGCAGGCGGTGGTGCGGTGCGCCCCGCCGACTGCGCACGGCCGGGTGGCTGTCCGGACGACCACTGGCGTTCGGCCGCCGGGTCGACCCACGATCGGTGGGCGGAATCCTTTGCGCGCGGTTCGATCAGGGCTCATCGTGATGGCGGCACTCACGCTCGCCGCCGCCTGCACCGACGGCTCCAGCTCGACCTCAGGGGACACGAGGCCAGCCACATCGGGCGCGGCGGCGGTGCCGAGTCAGGGGGTGACCGACACCGAGGTCGCCATCGGCGTGGCCTGGATCGACGCCCAGGAGATCCTCGACCAGTTCGGCGTGGACATCGGCGTCTACCCGGTGGAGGACCTGTTCCAGGCGATGGCCGAGGGGGTCAACGCCCGGGGCGGGGTGGCCGACCGCGACGTCCGCGTGGTGACCGGCACCTTCATGCCCACGGTGTCCGAGGAGTCCGATCGGGTCTGCGCCGAGCTGCTGCAGGACGAAGAGGCCTTCGTCGTGGTCGGGGCGCTGCTCGCCGACCAGCCCCTGTGCGTCACCGAGCTCCACGGCCAGCCGTATGTCGGTGCCTTCGGGGAGACCCCACCGATCCAGGAGCGTTCCGAGGGTCGGTTCTTCGCCGTCGAGATCGACTTCGCCCGCTACACGCTGGCCGCCGTGCACGAGATGCTCGACGCCGGCGACCTCGACGGCCGTGAGGTGGGCCTCTACTCCGACGCCAACGAGCTCGAGCGCGGCGTCATCGAGGACATCCGGGCCCTTCTCGACGACGCCGGTGTCTCGGTGGTGTCGCAGGTCGAGGGACCGGGGCTGACCGCCGACACCGTCGCGGCCGATGCTGCGGTCGACACCGCCATCGAGCGCATGCGGGCTGACGGCGCCGACCTCGTCCTGACGCCCTCGACGCCCATCGCCATCCTGCGGGGCGTCGAGCGCACCGGCTGGGAGGTCGACGTGGCGCTCACGAACGGCCAGCTCACCAGCTTCGGGGAGAGCGACGTGGCCGTGGCCCCGGCGGTGTTGGAACGCACGATCGCCGTGTCGGTCGACTCGCCCACGGCGGAGGAGGCGCGGGCGGACGAGGGGGTGCAGGCCTGCGTCGCCGACTATGACGCGGCCTTCCCCGATGCCCCCCTGGACCTCGACAACGACGACGTCGCGACCGGCGTGGCCATGGCGTGCCGCACCTGGGACCTCACCCTCCAGATCCTCGAGGCGGCGGGCCCCGAACTGGATGCCACGTCGTTCGTCGCTGCCGGCGAGGGCCTGGGCACCTTCGATCTCCCGGTCGCGCCTGGAGCGTCGCTCGGCCCCGACAAGCACTCGGCGACGTCGACGATCCGCCGGTACGTCTTCGACCCCGACGTGGGGCACTGGGTGCGGGACGGGGACGCGATCCCCGTCGAGTCCTGAGGGTCGCCGCCTCGTACCTCGGCACCGACGAACGAGCCATCCGGCGCTCCGGTGCCACCGTGACGACCACAGGGAGCCACTGATGACCATGCCCGCCACCAACGTCACCATCCGCCAGGTCCGGGCCGGCGACGTCACGCTCGAGATCGCCGAGGCAGGGGTGGGCGGCCGTCCCCTCCTCATGGTCCACGGGTTCTCGGGGGCCAAGGAGGACTTCGGGGACTGGTTCGACTTGCTGGCCGAGCGAGGGTGGCACGTCGTGGCGCCGGACCTCCGGGGTCACGGGGCCAGTGACCACCCGCCCCGGACCCAGGACTACAGCCTCGAGCTGTTCGAGGCCGACCTGCTGACCCTCGTCGATGATCTCGGCTGGGACCGCTTCGTGCTGGTCGGTCACTCGATGGGCGGCATGATCGGCCAGTCGGTTGCGATCCACCAGCCGTCCCGGCTCGACGGGGTCGTGCTCATGGACACGGTCCCCGGCCCGCCGGGTGGTGCGACGATGCTCGTCATGAGGCTGGCCCTGCGGGCGGCCCGGGTAAACGCGGTGGCCCGCCTCCTGCGCAAGCCGCCGCCCGGCTCGCCCGAATCGGTTCGGCGCCTCTACGCCGACCGGCCCGGCTACACCGACTGGCTGCGGGCCAAGGTCCTCGCCACGTCACTCACGATGGCGAAGGCGATGTCGGCCGAATTGCGGAACGGCGCCGACCGCCTTCCCGAGCTGGCGGCCCTGAGCCTGCCGGTCTTGGTGATCGTCGGCGAGCACGACATGCCGGGCTTCGTCGAGGGCTCGCGGCGCATGGCCGACGCGATCGCCGGGGCCACCCTTGTCCTGCTGGAGGGCGCTGCCCACAGCCCGCAGCTCGAGACGCCCGAGGCGTGGTGGACCGCCCTCACAGGGTTCCTCGACGGGCTGGCCGAGGCATGACCGCCGCGGAGCTCACCTTCGACGAGCAGGCGGCGCTCACCGCCGGCGTGGATCTGTGGCACACGGCCGGGGTCGACCGGATCGGCCTCGCCGGCATCGGTGTCACCGACGGACCCAGCGGGGCGCGGGGCGCCGAGTTCATGGGGTCGGCGTCGACGTCGCTGCCGTGCGGCACCGCGCTGGCGTCGACGTGGAACCGCGAGCTGATCGGGCGGGTCGGCCGCCTGCTCGGTGACGAGGCCCGAGCGAGAGGAGCATGCGTGCTGCTCGCGCCGACCGTGAACCTGCACCGCCACCCGCTCGGGGGACGGAACTTCGAGTGCTACTCCGAAGACCCGTACCTGACCGCCGAGATCGCCGTGGCCTACATCGACGGGGTGCAGAGCCGAGGCGTGGGCTGTGCGGTCAAGCACTTCGCCTGCAACGACCAGGAGACCGACCGCATGGAGATCGACGTCGTCGTCGACGAACGGACGCGGCGCGAGCTCTACCTCCTCCCCTTCGAGGCCGCCGTCCGGCGCGCCGGCGTGTGGGCCGTCATGGCGGCCTACAACCGCGTCGACGGCCGGTACTGCAGCGAGCACCCCGGGCTCCTGACGGACCTGCTGCGCTCGGAGTGGGGCTTCGACGGCGTGGTGATGTCCGACTGGTTCGGCACCCACAGCGCAGCCGCCCTCGGCGCCGGGCTCGACCTGGAGATGCCCGGCCCGCCGATGGCCCTCGGCCATCACCTCGCGGCAGCCGTCGAAGTGGGCGACGTCACGGCCGACGACGTCGAGCAGGCCGCGGGGCGGGTCCGCGCCCTGATCGAGCGCACCGCGCCGTCACGGGTGCGGGACGGGACCAGTGAACCGCCCGACGAGGTCGCCCGAGCGGCGGCCACCGAAGCGATCGTGCTGCTGGCCAACGACGGCGTCCTCCCCTTGGATGCGTCCGCGGCTGCGCAGATCGCGGTGATCGGCTGGCGCGCCGAGCGGCCCGAGTTCCAAGGCGGTGGCAGTGCCCAGGTGAACCCGCCCTATGTGATCAGCCCGGTCCAAGGCATCGCCGATCGAGTGGGTGAGGACCGTGTCACCTTCCGGACCGGGCGCGTCGCCCCCCGCCCGGCGCCCATCAGCGGGGCCGTGCGCCTCGACTTCTTCGCGGCGGGCGACCTGTCGGGGACGCCGCTACACCGCGACACCGTGCGGGAGACGACCGCGGTGTGGATCGGCGAACCGGCGCCCGGTGTGCCCAGCACCTTTTCGGCCCGCATGGCCACGTCCCTCACCCCGGACGTGTCCGGATCGTGGACGATTTCGGTGTCCGGTGTCGGTGCCGCCCGTCTCTACTTCGACGGCGAGCTGGTGGGGGACACCACGGGCGCCTCGTCGGGGGCCGGGATCCTCGGTCTCTTCACCACACCGGTCGAGGCCGAGGTCGCCCTCGTCGCCGGCTCCACCCACCAGGTGACGGCCGAGCTGGACGCCGCGGCCGCGGATGGCCCGATCGCCATCGCGGGGCTGACGATCGAGGTCCGCCCGCCCATCCGTCCCGACGCCGTGGAGCACGCCGTGCGCGCGGCAGCCGACGCGGAGGTCGCCGTCGTCGTCGTGGGCCGGGACGATCCCGAGACCGAGGGCCTGGATGCCGCCTCCATGGACCTGCCGCCGGACCAAGTCGAGCTCATCGGTCTCGCCGCCGCCGCCAACCCCCGCACGATCGTGGTCGTGAACGCGGCCGCGCCCGTCACCATGGACTGGGTCGACGACGTGGCCGCGGTCGTCCAGCTCTCCTACCTGGGCCAGGAGACCGGGACCGCTCTCGCGGCGGTCCTCTTCGGCGATGCCGACGCGTCCGGCCGCCTGACGACCACGTACCCCCTACGGATCGAGGACGCCCCGGCCCATCCGCACTTCCCGGGCAGGGACGGGACCGTCGAGTATGCCGAGGGCGTCTTCGTGGGCTACCGCCACTACGACACCAACGGCATCGAG
>DATDAH010000068.1:0-2439 GCA_036525535.1 Acidimicrobiales bacterium | reverse complement strand
TGTCCGCCCTCCTCGACGCCGGCCGCCTGGTGCACCGCGAGCACGTGCTCGACGGGCTCGAGCGGGCACCCGAGGCCCTCAACATGCTCTTCACCGGCGACAACACAGGCAAGCTCGTCGTCCAGGTCAGCCCAGCGGCGTCAGACGCATACCAAGGCCAATTCGACGACGACACCTCGCGCGACAGGTCGGCTTTCCACCAGCACCGTGAGCGCCATCAGAAGTGACTCGCATCGGGCTCACGGGAACAGGCCGCGGGCGGCAATGGCCTCGGCGACCCGTTCGACGGCCAGGACGAACGCCGCTTCACGCAGGGGCGTCTTGAGCGTCTCGGCCCGGGTCCACACGTTGTTGAACGCGGTTTCCATGCGTTGGTGCAACCGGGCGGCGACCAAGTCGCTGTCCCAGGCGTAGCCCTGCAGGCTCTGGGCCCACTCGAAGTACGAGCTGGTCACCCCGCCCGCATTGGCCAGGATGTCGGGAACGACCATGATCCCCCGCTCGGCGAGGACGGCATCGGCGTCGATCGTCGTCGGGTTGTTGGCCGCTTCGACGACCACAGCGGCCGTCAGTCGGCGGGCGACGTCGGGGGTGATGGACCCACCGAGTGCCGCCGGGACCACGAGGTCGCAGTCGACGTCCCACAGCGCGTCGCCGGACACCGGGTCGCCACCGGGGAAGTCGCCCACCGAGCCGTGCTGTTCCACGTGATCGGCCAGGTCGCCCACGTTGAGACCGCCGGCGTTTGCGGTGGCCCCACCGACATCGCTCACCCCCACCACCCGCATGCCAGCCGACGCGAGCAGGAAGCTCAGCGGACCGCCGACCTTGCCGAAGCCCTGGATCGTGACACGGGATCCGGCCAAGGGGCGGCCCAGGCGTTCGAACGCCGCCCGCACGACCACGACAAGGCCGCTCGAGGTCGCGCCGGCGTGGGCCCGGGTGCCGCCGATCGACATCGGCTTGCCCGTCACCGAGCCCGGCAGGTGCCCACCGCTCGCCATGGTCAGCGTGTCCATCAGCCAAGCCATCACTCGCCCGTCGGTGTTCACGTCGGGGGCAGGGATGTCGCGGTTGGGGCCGAGCAGCGGCGAGATTTCGAAGGTGTAGCGCCGGGTCACCCGCTCCAGCTCACCGAGAGAGAGCACCGTGGGGTCACAGCGCACCCCGCCCTTGGCCCCTCCGAAGGGCAGATCCAGCAGGGCGGTCTTGAAGGTCATCGAGGCCGCCAGGGCCATGACCTCATCCACATCCAGGTCCGGGTGGAAGCGGATGCCGCCCTTGGCCGGTCCCCGGGTCGTGTCGTGCTGCACCCGCCAACCGGTGAACACCTCCACCCGACCGTCGTCCATTCGGACCGGCACGGCGACCTCGAGGATCCTCGCAGGCTTGCGCAGCGTGGCGATGACATCGGGGGCAACACCAGCAAGCTCGGCGGCCGAGTCCAAGCGGTGCAGGACGGTGTGCCAGGCGGACGTCATGACCCGATCCTGCCGCGCCGAAGCGCCCTTTGTCTTCGCAGCTCAGGGATCCGACGTCGCGGACCCCACGCCGAATGGGCTGTCCTCCGCTTGGGTTCGTCTCCTACTGACGTTCGAACCGGACGATGTCGTCGCTCAGGTCGACTGTGACAACACGCCAGCCGGAGGCTCGAGGGGGAGCAGGAGGTGAAGCATCGGACCGTGCTCGCCGCCCTCGCCCTCGTCGAGGTGCGCAGGGGATCTACACCTAGCCGGCGATGAGGCCCGCGAGCTCTGATCGGGGGGTCGCGGCCCCGAGGCGCAGGGCGGCGTCCCGCTCGACGGGCGTCAGCGTGGCGAGGGCAGGCGCGACGTCTTCGGCCACGAGTCGGTCGAGGTGGGCCCGGGCGGGGAAGCCGAATCGCTCTCGGGTCGCATCGGCCGCGCCGAGGAGGATCGCCGCGTTCTCCTCGTCGCCAACCCGGGCCCGGAGGATGGCACCGACTCGCATGGTGATCTCGTGGTAGCCCACGCGGCCGTCGACGCCCGTGTAGCTGAGCGCCGACTCGCTCCAGGCCAGAGCACGTCGGGTCTCGCCGAGCGCTTGGAGGGCCAGGGGCCCGACGACGCCGTCGTAGCCGGTTCCGCTGGGCGAGAGCCTGAGCAGGTCCTCCAGCTCCGAGCCATCGACCGTGCCGCCCAGCGCGACGACGAGGTAGGCCCGCTGCCAGCTGGCCCACGTGTGGATCCCGCCGTAGTCGATCGATCTCGTTGCCGCCCGAAGTGCCTCGTCGAGGCGGTCCTCCCACGTGAACCACCATGAGGCGAGGACGGCGGGCAGGGCGGCCGCCGCTGGTGCGTCGTGGGCCAGCGCTTCATCCTCCGCGGCCTCGCGGACGCCGACCGGGGAGTCGCCCAGCATCTCGATGGCAACGGCGAGGGAGATGCCGGTGCCCTGCCATCCGAGCCTCCCGTCGTC
>DATDAH010000067.1:0-2851 GCA_036525535.1 Acidimicrobiales bacterium | reverse complement strand
CGCTGGCCGCCTTCCTGCTGGTGGCCTCGACCCGGAGCCTGGTGCTCGGAGCGCAGCCCGAGGAGTCCGTCCTGGGCATCGCCTACCTGGCCCTCACCGCCGCGGTGATGTTCTCCCTGGCCTTCGTCAAGCGCCGCACCGCCCGAAGGATGGCCAACGGCCCGCTCGAGGCCGAGGCGTCCATGACCTTCCTCGACGGCTGCCTGTGCCTGTGCATCCTCAGCGCCCTGGCCGTGAACGTCCTCTTCGGCTGGTGGTGGGCCGACGGCCTGGCCGCCTTGACCATCGCCGTCTTCGCAGCCCGGGAAGGCATGTCCTCGCGGCAGGAAGCCCGGGCGACCTGACCGCCGGGTTGCCGCCGCACCGGGGCGCTCGTATCGTTGTCAGGCGCTCCCGCGGGCCTTTGCTTCGCCCGCCGCGCCCGAATCCCGACGTTCGACGACAGGTCAGCCCGTGCCCACGTACACCCCCAAAGCCAGCGAGATCCAGCGGTCCTGGCACCTCGTCGACGCCGACGGCCTCGTCCTCGGCCGGATGGCCACCGAGGTGGCCCGCATCCTGCGGGGCAAGCACAAGCCGTCGTTCACCCCGAACCTGGACACCGGCGACCATGTGATCGTGGTCAACGCCGCCAAGATCGTTCTCACCGCGGGCAAGGCCGAGCGCAAGATCATCTATCGCCACTCGGGCTACCCCGGCGGCCTGAAGTCCCGCACCTACGCCGACGCCCTCGAGCGGGACGCGGCCGAGGCCGTGCGCCAGTCGATCGTCGGCATGCTCCCCAAGAACCGCCTGGGCCGCCAGATGGCGACCAAGCTCAAGGTCTACGCCGGGCCGACCCACCCCCACGGCGCCCAGGACCCCACCCCGCTGGAGCTGGCCCACGCCCGGGCCCGCACCAACGACTGAACGCTTCACCGAGAAGGATCCCCGTATCGATGCCCAAGCCCCTCGTCCAGGCCACCGGCCGCCGCAAGCGGTCCATCGCCCGGGTCCGCGTCCATCCCGGCACCGGCGTGGTGACCGTCAACCAGAAGCCCGTGGCCGACTTCTTCCCGTCCGAGAGCCAGGTGATGCACGCCACCGAGCCGCTGCGGACGGTGACCGTCGAGGAGAGCTACGACATCGACGCCACCATCCATGGTGGCGGCTTCAGCGGTCAGTCCGGCGCCCTGCGCCTGGGCATCGCCCGGGGCCTCATCGAGCTGCACCCCGACGAGCGGGCCACGCTCAAGGCCGAGGGCATGCTCACCCGCGACCCGCGGAAGAAGGAGTCCAAGAAGTACGGTCTGAAGAAGGCCCGAAAGGCTCCGCAGTACTCCAAGCGGTAGTCGCGGCCTCCCGGTGACGCTTCGCTTCGGCACCGACGGTGTCCGGGGCCACGCCGACACCGAACTGACCCCGGAACTGGTCACCGCCCTCGGGCGCGCCGCGGCGCGGGTCCTGGGCGCCGGTCCGGTCGTGATCGGTCGGGACACGCGGGCCTCCGGGCCTCGCATCGAGGCCGACCTCGCCGCCGGCCTCGTCGCCGAAGGGTTGACCGTCGACAACGTCGGCGTGGTCCCCACCCCGGCCGTGGCCCACGCCTCGATGACCCGGTCGGTGACCGGGGCCATGATCTCGGCCTCGCACAACGCCTACGGCGACAACGGCATCAAGTTCTTCGCCGCCGGCGGGCGGAAGCTGAGCGACGAGGTCGAGGAACGGCTGGAGGCCGAGCTGGACCTCCTCCTCCACAGCCCGGTTCCGCTGCCGCCGCCCGTCGCCGCTCCTGAGGACGACTCGGTCGGCGCGGCCTGGGTCGATGCCGTCGTGGCGTCGGTCCCGGCCGGCGCGCTCGACGGCCTGCACCTCGTCGTGGACTGCGCCAACGGCTCGGCGTCGCACTGGGCCCCGGGTGCCCTCGAACGCCTCGGGGCCAGGGTCGAGGTCATCCACGCCGAGCCCGACGGCACCAACATCAACGCCGGCTGCGGATCGACTCACCCCGAGGACCTGCAGGCCCGGGTCCTGGCTCTCGGGGCCGACGCCGGACTGGCCTTCGACGGGGACGCCGACCGGGTGCTGGCCGTCGATGCCACCGGCGCGCTGGTCGACGGCGATCACCTCATCGCCATCTGCGCCATGGACCGTCACCAGCGGGGCGAGCTGGTCGACGACACCGTCGTGGTCACGGTGATGGCCAACCTCGGCTTCCGCCTGGCCATGGAGGCCAACGGCATCCGGGTCGAGGAGACGGCGGTGGGCGACCGGTACGTGCTCGAAGCGCTGGCCCGCGGCGGCTGGTCGCTCGGGGGCGAGCAGTCCGGCCACGTCATCTTCCCCGGGCTGGCCACCACCGGGGACGGCCTGCTCACCGGTGTCCAGGTCCTGGCTGCCGTGCAGGCCGCGGGCCAGACCCTGGCCGAGGCGGCCACGGTCATGACCTCGCTGCCGCAGGTCCTGCTCAACGTGGCCGTGGCCGAGCGCCGCCCCGACATCGCCGACCGCCTGGCCGGGCCCATCGCGGAGGCCGAAGCCCGGTTGGGCGCCCGGGGCCGGGTCCTGATCCGGCCCAGCGGGACCGAGCCCCTCGTCCGGGTCATGGTCGAGGCCGAGGACACCGGTCTCGCCGACGAGGTCGCGGGCACCCTGGCCGTCGCCGTCGCCGTCGCTTCTCAGGCGGTGGGGTAGCCACCCCCGCCGGATGCAGGCCCGCCTCCTCGCCACCCGCGCCGACGCTGGGCGACACTTGGGCTGATGCGGGATGGGGGAGGATCCTTCAGGCGGTACCGGTTCCAGGCCGATCTCCGTCGCCGCGCCGGTGCCTGGCTGGCCGTCGCGGTCATCATCGGCCTCTCGGCCGGGTTGG
>DATDAH010000066.1:0-8134 GCA_036525535.1 Acidimicrobiales bacterium | reverse complement strand
GCTGCGTGAAGGCGTTGCGGCGGATCCTCGGCGATCACGTCGACACTCCCGGCTTCGCCCGCGCCGCTGACCTGTCGACCAAGGCTGCGACCAGCGCGCCGTTCGAGGGCCGGCCGATGTACGCCGCGCTGCGCGCGATCCCGATCCCCGATGAGGTGGTGGCCCGCCTCTTCCATGCCGCTTCCTTGCTGCGCGAGCACCGTGGCGACGGACACATCGCAGCCCTGATGATTGAAGGTGTCGGCGGCCTCGAGGCTCACGTCCTGTTCGCCCTCGACATGGGCATGCCCGCGGAGAAGTTCGGACGCATCCACCACCTCCCGGCAGCGCAGCTCGCCGCCGTGATCGACGGACTGCGCGATCGCGGCCTGATCGGCGCTGACGGCTGGCTCAGCGAACAGGGTCGCGCGGTCGAACAGCGGGTCGAGGCGCTCACCGACGACCTCGCGGCGAAGCCCTACGAAAGCCTCGAGCCGGGCGAGCTCGACGAGCTCATGGCCACCCTCGAGCCGCTCGCCGCGCTGCTACTCGCCGCCCAGGACTGGTAGACGCAGCAGCGACAGATTTGTTCGCCGTGATCGCGGTCTGCCTCGTTGCCTTCAGGAGAGCTTCGTGTAGTCGACGGACCACCAGCGAGTGGGGCGCATCGAGAACTTGAGGTTGCTCTCCTCGTCGGTGCTGGCCACGTAGGCGTCGCCCAGATCCGGGCCGAAGTAGCGGTGCGCCAGCGGGCGTCGGTCGGCGTCGAGTTCGGCCGGTGCCACGTCGACGATCGGTCCCTCGACGCTGACGTACTTGTAGAAGGGCGGCTCCTCCGTCTGCGCGCAGAGGCTGAAGCGCCGGGCGGCGTTCAACAGCCTTCCCTTGAGGGATTCGGCGCCGGTGATGATCCACACGACGCCCCCGGGCTCGTAGTCGTACCAGATCGGGACGGTGAGCGGCGGTCCGTCGGCTCGCTCGATCGAGATGACGCCGACGTGGACACCGGCGAGGAACTCCTGCCGCTCGTGCTCGCTCATGGCCAAGGACATGGGCGAAGGATGTCACGTCACCCTGGAGTCGACCCGGTTTCCTGGACACCCGATCCTGGGAGCTCGCGCCCTGTGCATCGACCGGTTGGCCACTGCAGGCCCGCAGGCGCAGCGGGTTCCCAGACCACAAGCAGTCCTGCACGCATTCACACAGCACCCTGGGCGGGTTGGGGTCAGTCCAGGGGCAGGCGCCAGACGGCCTGCGCTATGTAGTCGGAGACCCAGACGGCCTGATCGTCGGCGTCGACGCTGCCGCTGGCGCTCGGCGGCCCATAGCGGGCCACCACGGTGTCGGTGGCGGGGTCGATCTGGGCGACGAGGACCTCGGTGATCCGGGCCCAGACGTAGCCGCCGCCCACGGCGATGTCGCCGCCTTGAATCGGGCCACCGGTGGGGATGGTCGCCACCACGGAGTTGGTCACCGGATCCACGTGGACGACCTCGCCGGTCGCCGAGCCCATCGTCCACACCCCGCCCTCCCCGAAGGCGAGGAAGATGCTCTCGGGGGCGACGTCGATCTCGGCCAGCTCCTGGCCCGTTGCCGGGTCGACCCGGAGCAGTTGGCCGGTGCTGGCACGGGTGATCCACAGGGAGCCGTCGCCGGCCCGCACGGCGGTGGCTTCGCTGGGCGCCGGGAAAGTCTCCGTCACCTCGTTGGTCGCGGGGTCGATGCGCACGAGGTCGGGCTGCGTGCCCGTCGACAAGATCCAGACGCCGTCGTCACCGACGGCCACGGACGACTCATCGGGGATGCTGGCGAAGGGGAGGTCGATGGTCGCCACCAGCTCCCCCGTGGCCACGTCGATTCGCAAGAGCGTGTTGTCGACGCAGTCGCCGGCCCACAGCGAGCCGAAGCCCTCGTCCATGGCGAGGCAGATCTCGTTCGTCTCGATCTCGCCGAGCAGGTCACCCGTCGCCAAGTCGTAGCGAGAGATCCCCCTCCCGAGGTTGGCCACCCAAGCCGAGTCACCGGCGAGAGTCACCCAGTCGGCGTTCCCCGTGGTGTCGATGACGAGGGCGCCGGCCTCCTCGATGTCCTGGATCTCGGGGAGGGCCACAGTCGTGGTCGTTGTCGTGGTCGTGGTCGCGGCCGAGGAACCAGTTGTCTCACTGCCACCATCGTCGTCCCCACACCCCACGCTCGCCAGCAGGAGCCCGCACGCGACCAAGACCACCCCTCGCCTGCCTTCCCCTCCCATTCCCGCAATCGTCGCGCCGGCTCCCGCCGTTGTCGATCGTGCCGCCCCCTCCAGGGGGCCGTGGTGAGCACCCGCGGCGTCAGCGCAGCGAGCGGAGGAGGACCTCGGGCAGTGGAGGAGCTCGTTACCGCATCCGGGCGGACACCCGACAGGACGTCCCTTACTTCGATCCAGACGATGGTGGTGCTGGCGCATCGGGTCTAACGGGACGCCGGTCTGCGATCAGAACGGCCGGGTATCCGTGCGAGGTGCTCGGCGCACGGTCGGGTGCGCGCGCCGTCAGCATCAACCCGGCTGCCGGCCCCAATTCTGGATGAGGACCAACTGGTGGTGTTCTGGGTCGAGGGTGTCGGTGAGCACCGTCACGTCGCTCGGCGTGTCAGCTCGCTGATCCCTGGGGCGTCGCTCCACGCTGTGTAGAGCAGCGCCGTGCCGCACGGTCTTCGTCACGTGGGGCGCTCGTCCGCTTCTGGTCTCGGACATACCCGCCCGGGTCCGCAGCCGTCATCCAATCACTCAGGCCGCCGCGGTTGGTCGATGATGGACACCGAGTCGTCAACCTCGTCGGCGAGGGACAGACCGAGCTCGGCCGCCGCCGCCCGGGCCTCGGGGGACGATCCCAGGATCGAACGCAGAGCCGCCGTGGTGTCGTGCAGGCGGCGGGCCAGTTCGGCCATCACGCCGAGGGCGATCTCAGGTGAGGAGGAGCAGAGGCCCAGCAGGTGTTCCCGGCGGAGCTCGAAGGTCTGGGTCGATCCGCAGGTCACGACGTCGACGTTCCGGTCGAGCTCGGGCGCGAGGAGCGCCATCTCGCCGAAGTAGTCGCCCGGGCCCAGGGTGCACACGACCGTGGCCCCGGCCCGTACCGCCACCTCACCCTCGATCACGACCCACATCGTTCGCGGGGTGCCTTCTTCGGCGCGGACGATGTGCTCGCCGTCGTCGTGGTTTCGTAGCCGACCGACCTTGGGCACGACGTCGAGCTCGGTCTCCGTGAAGCCGGCGAACAACGACGTGCCTCGCAGCACGTCGACCAATGCGGCGTCGTCCACGAGTGGCTCCTTCCGGCGGTCCAGCGCTTCCGACGCGAACGTACCCGGCCATGCCGACGGCCGGGGACCGATCGCCCTCCGTTGACCAACCGCGGGGTCGAGCGTGTCGCGGAGGTCTGGCCCGAGGCCTTTCCATCTCTCGACGTGATCCCGACCTGTCTATGCGCCTCGGCAGTTGTGCCCGCGGGGGTGGCGAGAGTGACCGATGCGCCTGCTCGTCAGTGTCAGCCCGACCGCGTCCACGGGTTGATGATGAGGGGCGTCGGTGCAGTTCCGAGTGCGTCGTCCCGTTCAAAGGTGAGCGTGTCGCCCTCGATGCGCCAACGCATCACGAAGTGCTCGGTGTTGTCGAGGTTGAGCTCGACCGTGTCGCCGTCGACCGTGAACGTTCCCCCGCTCTGGTAGCTGTCCTGCGGGTTTTCCTGGGTGTAGGTGAACCGACCTCTGTCGAACGTGAAGGCGAGATCGCCCCAGTTCTGATCGTTGACCTCGTCGGAATCGTAGAGGAGGGGCGAGCTCGCGAGCTCGTCCTCGGAGACGGAGGTCGTCCAGACACCGTCGAGAGGGGTGGCGACCTCGGCGGGGGCCTCAGTGGTCACCGGGCCTTCATCGCGGAACGAGACGCTGGCGAGCATGTCCTCGAAAGCCGCGAACTCGGTCGGCGCATCGCCAGTCTCCTCGGTGCCGGCATGACGTAGCCAGGCGAGGAGGGTGGTGTCGCCTGTGTCGATGACGGCCATTCGCAGGGTCAGGTCGGGCTGCAGGCCGTAGCACTCGTCCGCCGCGACGTTCTCAGCGGGACAGCCGAGCGAGCCATCCAGGCTCTCCGTGACGGCTGTGGTCACGAGGGTGGCGGGGAAGCCGTCGACCGTCGTCTCGGCCTGATCGGAGAAGGTCGCACCGTCTTCGCTCTGTCCGAGCAGGTAGGTCAGATAATCAGCGGGTGGTGGCGTCGGCTCGGTGTCGCCGGGGACGTAGACGTTCACGGGCACGAGGAACCGCACGGCGGGGTCGTCCTCGCTCGCGGTCTCCCAGGTGACGAAGTTCGCCGTGTCCGTGGTCGCCTCGGCAGGGAACATCGCGGGCACCGTCACATCGAACGGGAGGATGAACGCCGTGGTGCTGTAGGAGGCGCCCTGTGGTGCGGTCGTCGTGGTGGCGTCGGCTTGCGCCGCGTCGTCTGAGTCGCTGCCGCACGCTCCAAGGGCCAGCGCGATGCTCGTCGCGAAGACCGCTGCCCTGAGGAATCGTCGGTGCATGGACGTGCTGCGTCGCATGGGGCCCTCCCTCTTGGATGCCTCCCATCTCGACACACGATCGTCCGGGAATCAAGGGTGCAGCCCATGTCGGCCGGTGGGGTGCTAGCCCCCCTCGCATCGCCGGGGTGTGCGTTGTCACAGCACAAGCGACCGATGGTTCGCCGCTTCTCGACCCACCTGCGATCGCCACGCAGGTGGTAGATCGCATCCAGGGGCCACCGCGGCACATTGCCCGTTCAAGGGACACGCTTGGCGAGGGCGAACGGGCCTCACCGGACACTCCCACCCGGGCGTCAGCATCACCCCGGTTGCCGGCCCCACATCTGGACCGGGACCCACGGGTGGTCGTAGATGAATCCCGTCAGCGACGAGCCTTCAGTGAGCACCGTCACGTTCGTTGGGGTGTCAGCGCGAACGGCGAGCACGCGGGTCGGCGTCCCTCCGAGGCTCCACGCCCTGTAGAGCAGTGTCTTCGTGGGACCGTCGTCGCGGCCGATGTGCCGTTCGACCCTAGGGCGGGTGAGCGTCGAGCGCGCATGCTGCACAGAGGAGGCGAGTCGTGCTGGAGTTCGACACCGTCAGCAAGCGTTTCGGCGCGTTGGCTGCGCTCGACGCCTGCTCGTTCGTAGCGAAGCCGGGGCGGCTCACCGGTTTTCTCGGGCCGAACGGCGCCGGGAAGACGACGGCGATGCGGGCTGTGTTCGGCCTCGTCGCTTTGGACAGCGGAGCGGTCCGTTGGCACGGCGCCGAGATCGGCCCTGAGCAGCGGGCGCGGTTCGGGTACATGCCGGAGGAGCGTGGCCTCTATCCGCGCATGCGTGTCCGCGACCAGCTCGTCTACCTGGGTCGGCTCTGCGGTCGAAGCCCCTTCGAAGTCCACCGAAGCGTGGAGACGTGGCTTGACCGACTGGGCTTGGCGACCCGGGCGGGGGACCGGGTCGACACCTTGTCGCATGGGAACCAGCAGCGTGTGCAGCTGATCGCAGCGTTGGTCAACGAGCCTGAGCTGCTCGTCCTCGACGAGCCGTTCTCTGGCCTCGACCCGATCGCCATCGCCGCCATGTCCGAGCTGCTCGCCGAGGTCGCCGGCAACGGCGCAACCGTCGTGTTCTCGAGCCACCAGCTCGACCTGGTCGAGGACATCTGCGAGGACGTCGTCATCATCGACGCGGGACGGATCGTTCGATCCGGTGACCTCACCGATCTACGGGCCGAGGTGCCGCAGCGATTCGTGACCGTCCGTTACCGCGGCGCCGCTCCCGACTGGTCGGGCCTCGGGGTGATCGAGGTCGTGAACGCGAGTGAGGGCGAGGCGCGCTTCGTCGTCGAGGACGGCGTCGACCTCGAAGCGATGATCACAGCCGTGCGTCGGAGGACCGAGCTGATCTCGTTCGCCTACGGGCCGCCGACGTTGCCCGAGCTGTTCCGTCAGGCGGTGGCCGCGTGAACGGCGTCCGGCAAAGCTGGCTGGTCGCTGGGCGCGAGATCCGCGAGCGGGGGCGCTCCCGCGGCTTCCTCTTGTCGGTCGTGCTGATGCTGATCGCGGTGGCGGCAGCGATCGCGCTCCCGGCGCTGCTCGACACGGGCCCGGGCACCAAGGACATCGGCCTCACCGGCTCGATCCCCGAGGAACTGCCCGCCGCCCTCGAAGCTCAAGGCGACGCGGTCGACACCACGATCCGCATCCACCGCTATGAGGCCGTCGCCGCTGGCGAGGAGGCGGTCCGCGACGAGGAGATCGACGTGCTCGTCGTCGATGCCCGACGTCTTGAGTGGCCGCGGCAGGCCGACGAGCAGCTGAGGGCCATCGCCACCGGGGCCATCCAGCTCGTCGCCATCCGCGACCGCGCCGCGGCTGCGGGCATCGACCCCGACGAGCTGTTGGCCATGGTGGAGCCGGTGCCGGTCACCAACGTCGAGCTCGGCCAGGTCGCCGGGCGCACCCCTGACGACGAGACGGCCGCCTTCATCATGACCCTGGTTCTCTTCGGCGCCATCAGCACATACGGGGCAATGGTTCTCAGCGGCGTGGTGGAGGAGAAGTCCAGCCGCACCGTCGAGGTACTCCTCGCCCGCATGCCGGCCCGCAACCTCCTGGCCGGCAAGATTGCCGGCATCGGTCTGCTCGGCCTCGCTCAGATAGCCGCCACCGCGCTCGTCGCAATCGCGGTTGGCGCCATGGTCGACTCCGTCGACATTCCCGCCGTCCGGGGCAGTGTCATCGCCTGGGCGGTGGTCTGGTTCCTGTTGGGCTACGCGCTCTACGCCACCGTGTTCGGCACCCTCGGCTCGCTCGCCTCGCGCACCGAGGACGCCTCGAGCGTCACCGGCCCTGTCACCATCGTGCTCGTGGTCGGGTTCATGGTCTCGTTCGCCACCATCGGCAGCGCGGCCACGACTTGGGCGCAGCTCGTCTCGTGGTTCCCGCTGACGGCGCCGCTGGCAATGCCCAATCGCATCGCCATGGGCGCAGCGAGCTGGTGGGAGCCGCTTCTCGCCGTCGTTCTCACGCTCGCCGCGATCGCCTTGCTCGTCGCGCTCGGCGGTCGCGTCTACACCCGGGCCATCCTCCACACCGGGTCGACGCTCAGCCTCGGCGACGCGTGGCACGGCGAACCCACGGCGACCCACGCCGCCGTCCCGGCCGCCCCCGTCGGTCACGAGCCCTCGGCGGGGGGTGCGACGGCCGCAGGGAGCAGTGCGAAGGCCCGGCGGGTACCGCTCATCCTGGCCGTGGTCTCGCTGGCGTTGGGCGGTGTGGTCTTCGCGGTGACCGCCGACTTCGTGGTCGGCGTCGCTGCCGGCGCCGGGTCCTTCGCCCTCGCCGTGCGTGCCATGCGGGCCTGGGGTCGGAGACCGCCCCAGCTCGACTTGGATCCACCGCGCGAACGTGAACCGGTCGGCCGCTAGCGCCGCGTGCGCAGCGGGATCTGCGACCGGGTGACGCGTCGCGTTGCCATCCTGCCTTCTCCCGGCCCACGATCTCACGGCGACGATCTCGGAGATGACCTCGCTCCAGCCGGCCTGCTTGATCGACCCGAGCCGACCTTCAGCTTCTTGCCTTCGTGGCGACCGAGGTTGTCGAGCGCCTGGCCGAGCAACGAGTCGTCAGTCCGACCGGCGCCGGACTCTTTGGGCCTTCCAGACGCGTGCCCTACCGCTCCCGGACGGCGTAGGTCAGGTGCGTCACCCTTGGGGAGGGCTCCATTCGGACCGGCTCCAGGGCCACGCGACCCGCGTCCACGCCCTCGAACAGGCGGATTCCGGTGCCGAACAGCACGGGTGAGAGCGCGATCGAGAACTCGTCGATCAGGCCGGCGTTCACGTACTCCAGGATCGTTGCGCCGCCGCCCGCGACGCGGACGTCTCGGTCGCCGGCGGCCTCGTGGGCCTGGTCGAGCGCGGTCTCGATGCCGTCGTTGACGAAGTGGAATGTGGTCCCACCCGGCCGCTCCCAGGGGTCACGCTTCGCGTGCGTCACGACGAAGACCGGCGTGTGGAACGGCGCCTCCTCCGGCCACGAGTTCTCGCCGGCGTCGAACATGCGCTTGCCCCTCACGCTCGCGCCGGTGCGCTCGAACGTCGCTCGCAGG
>DATDAH010000065.1:0-4871 GCA_036525535.1 Acidimicrobiales bacterium | reverse complement strand
GTCCTCCTCGCGACTGGGGTCAGCTACCGACGGCTCGGCATTGCGGAGCTCGAGGAGCTCAACGGCGCCGGCGTCTACTACGGAGGCGCGACATCGGAGGCTCCAGCAATGGTCGGCCGGGATGTCTATGTCCTCGGTGGGGCGAACTCTGCAGGTCAAGCCGCGCTCTACCTCGCGCGGTATGCACGACGGGTCACCTTGATTGTGCGTGCGCGCGAGCTCGGCGCGGGTATGTCGCACTACCTCGTCCAGCAGGTGGAGGCAACGCCGAACATGGACGTGCGGCTGCAGACCGAGGTCGTGGGTGGAGGTGGAAAGGGACGCCTCGAGCACCTGGTGCTCCGCGATACCGCCGACGGCACGCAAGCCCTGGTCGACGCGGACGCGCTCTTCGTCCTGATCGGCGCTGAACCGCGCACAGAGTGGTTGCCACCCGCGATCCGACGCGACGCCCAGGGGTTCGTGCTGACCGGTCGTGACGTCGCCGACGCCGAGTGGCCCGTCGAGCGTGAGCCTTTCCTCCTCGAGACGAGCGTGCCCGGTGTCTTCGCGGCGGGAGACGTCCGACGCGGATCGGTGAAGCGCGTCGCCTCCGCGGTGGGTGAGGGGTCGATCGCTATCCAGCTGTTGCATCAGCTGTTCGCGGCCGACGAGCTGTATCCGCGCGGTCGGCCCCGTGACGCGGCTGGCGTCGCGCCGATGAACCGCGGCTGACCATATCGAGTGCGCGGTCGTGCGCTTCGCCCGAAGCGGCTCAAAGACTCCGTCGCCGGCACGGACAGGGTCGACCGGCTCGGGCCCTGGAGCGAGCCCCAGAGGGCCAGTACGCCCCGGAGCACCGGCGGTGTGCGTTCGGGGGTGATCCCCCCACGACACGCTCGGGCCGCAAACGCCGTGCTAACGAACGTCGCCATACAGACCTTGGGCGAAGCCGAGCGAGACGTTCTCGCGGCCGCTCGTGAACGACTTCAGTCCGGCGTCCGTTTCCACCACGACGATGGGTACTGACCGGCCACTCACGCGTTGACTTGCGGGGGTTTCCGGGCCCCCACGTCGTCGTCCGAGCGCCGAGGGATCACAAAGGCCTGCTCCGGGCTGATGGCGCGCTGGTCACCCGCCGACCGACGGCTGGGTAGCTGATCTCGGCGGCCTCACGGCGGGGACACTGGCGGACCAGAGCAGGCGGCGTAACGATGCCCAGCGGGTGTGACGACTTCGTCGACTCGCACGAACCCCGCGAGGATGAGCTCGTCACGGACCTGTCGGTAGTCGGGCGATTCGGCATCGCCGGACTCGACAGAGCGGAGCCCTTCGCGGAGCTCCTCGATGCTGTGGCAAATGAATGTCCGAGCCATGAGTACCTCCTTTCGATGGACGACCTCCTACCCGAGTGGAGACCCCTCATTCCCCAGTTCCGTCTGACGTAGGGGTTCATTGGCATCGAGTGCTCAGACCGCGGCGGGACCGTTGGCCCGACCAGCTGGCGGCGTGGCTGCGGGACCGCCTCACCTCGATGCCGATGGCGGTCACGACCCCTTCGGCACCGACCACAATCCGAGACGTTGGTCGATCCGGGACCTTGAGCGCGACCGGCCACGGGCAAGGAAGGTCGGCGTCGGGTCATCCCGGGACCACCGCATCGTCGGCCAGTCGTTCTAGGTGAAGACCCCTTGGCGCGTCTGGGCCGGCGGCAGGTCGGGAAGGTGTGCCCCAGTGCCTGCGCCGTCCGCCATGGAGCCTCATGCCGCGCCCCTGGACCCCATGACGCTTCGCTGCCGTTTTGACGCGACGGAGCCGTACACCGTGGGGATCGAAGAGGAAGTGGTCCTCATCGACCCCCACACCGGCGCGCCGGCGCCAGTGGCGGCCGAGATCGTGGCCGAGGCCGCGGACGCACGGGTCAAGACCGAGTTGCCCGCGTGCCAGGTCGAGCTCATGACCCGCCCCCACCACAGGGTGTCGGCGGCCGTGGCCGAGCTGGCGTCCCTGCGCGCGGCCCTCCGACGGGTGTGCGGTTCGGCAGTGCACCCCGTGGCCGCCGCTGTGCACCCCTTCGCCGTCGAGGCGGGCGTGATGCTCGGCTCGCGCCGAAGTCAGGCCCTCGTCGCCACCTATGGACAGGTAGCGGCTCGACAGCTGGTGGGGTCCTTGCAGGTCCATGTCGCCCTCGGCTGCGCCGACCGGACCCTGGCGGTGCACAATGCCCTACGGGGCCATCTTCCCGAGCTCGCGGCGCTGGCCGCGGCCGCGCCCTTTCACGACGGCCAGGACACCGGGTACGCCTCGGTGCGGCCCCTCATCGCCGGACAGCTGCCCCGTCAGGGCATCCCCCCGCTCATCGAATCATGGGAGAGCTTCGCGGGCGACCTCGCGTGGGGCGCGGCCAGCGGAAGGATCCCGGACCACGGACAGTGGTGGTGGGAACTGCGACCCCACGTTCTGCACGGCACCCTCGAGGTCCGAGTGCCCGACGTCCAGCCGACAGTGGCGGCGGCCGCCGCGGTGATCGGAGTCGTTCATGCGCTGGTCCGCAACCTGGGCGCCCGGTACGACCGGGGCGAACCCATGGCCGCGCCACCGACCTGGCGCATAGCCGAGAACCGCTGGGCCGCGCTCCGTGACGGGGTGCACGGTGAGCTGACCGATCTCGTCACCGGCGAGACCGTCCCTACCGAGAAGCGGCTCCACCAAGCGATCGACGAGATCGAGCCGGAGGCGCCGCACGGCCTCGACGCCGCGCGTGCCCTCGTGCAGCACAACAGCGCCGACGCCTTGCGGGACACCGGCATCACCCGCGCGTTGCCATGGCTGGCAGAGGCATTCGCGTCCTGACGTCGGTTCTGTCGCCCGGCACGCCATGGACAGTCGTGCCCCGGGAAGCGCCAGATGCGGGCCAGAGGCCCTCATGCCGGACTTGCTCACCATGGAACGTCAGCCCACCCGGTGCGGTCACCTACGTTCTGTCGTGAACGCCAGTTGCGACCGAGGGCCCTCCCACCGCGCCTCAGGCGTGGCAGCTCCGAGTCCCTCGCGGTCCGGATCGAGCGCCCGGCGAGCGTCCCGCTCGTCGTCCATGGCCTCAACCGTCGCGGCACCGAGCAGCGCACGCTGCTCGTCGAGCACCTCGATGCGCTCCGGAAGCGCCACGCAACGCAGATCCATCAAGGCGTCGACAAGGCGTCGCGAGACCTGTGGCGAGCCCGCGCCGGCCATCCGGATCTCGTCGAAGGCCAGATGGACGTAGTCCTCCCAGCTCATCGCCTTCACGAGCAGCCGGACCACACCGTCCTCGTCATCAACTCGACCGTCGGGGAACGGTCGACATGCGAGCTGGCGGAGAATGTCGTGCAATCGGTCGATCGCCTGCACGGCGGTCGTGGGGTCCTGGAAGGGCGACTCAGACAACGAGCGCTCAGCGATGTCGACCAGTAGCCGCATCCCGTAGGCCACGTCCTCATCGAGAGTCGGCTCGAGCTTCAGGCTCAGCGCCGCGAAGAGCCGGTCCTCGACAAGGCCATCGGGATCGCCGTAGACGATGAACAGCGGTCCGCCCGCGGGAACGAACGCGCCCAGGGCCGGAACGAGCTCCAGCACACAGTCGGCCCGTTCGGCTTCGGCAACGAGTGCTTGCGTCCCGATCATCGTCACGACCCCCGACTCTCGCGCTGCGACGACGCGTGGAGCCGCCGGATCGACGGGGGGCGGCCTGCCGGCGTCGGGATACTTGCGATCGACGAGCGTTCGCGTGTCCTTGCCGACGAGTTCGATCAGCGCCGACACGCGCAGCGCCTGGCCGATGTGATGCACATAGATGACCAAGGCGGCGATGCTTGCGAGCACGAGGAGGTACGACGTCGCCACCGCGATGCCGGGAACCTGCCCTGTTCCGTCACCCCGGTCCACAACCTCGCGGATCGTCAGCACGGCGTGCACGAAGGTCGCGACGAAGAGCCCGATTGCGAGCTGGCTGGGCTTGTCGCGAAGGATCCGCTGCACGATCCGGGGCGAGAACTGCCCCATCGCCAGCTGGACGACGACCATCGTGATGGTGAGCACGAGCGTCGCGAGGCTCACCATCGAGACTGCGATCGTGTTCAGGATCGCCGTCGCAGAGGTCGGCCGACCGACGAGCTCTTGTGGGATTGCGTGATATTCGAAGGCCCGGTCGAGGGCGATCGTGCCGAACGAGATTGCCGCGCCCGCGAGCACACACATCACTGGCACGAACCAAAGGCTCGAGCCCACGGCAACCGCAAGCTTTCGCATCCGCATGAGCCGAGAGAACTACCTTCCCTGATCCGATTTAGACCTGTCGCACGGGTGTTCGCGACCACCCGTGTTGGACGACCCGGTCTGTGCGGATCGGGTAGGGGCGGGGGTTGCCATCGCCGTCGTGGCGATCAGCTACGTCGACGACAGCTACCGCTTCGATCTCGGCCGGAAGCTCGGCGGCGGCCTCGTCGCCGCCTACGGCACCGCCGCGTCCCGGGGACCGCGACGAACCTGACCATGATCCGGCCTCAGAACCCTCGGCTTGGTCTGAGTCCCCCCGTCCCCCGCCGGGGGGACGGCTTCACCAGCGTTGGGAGTGAGCGGGCCCGGGTCACGGGCCGGACACGAGCGGCGCGAGGCCCTCCGTGGCCTGCCAGTCGACACCAGTTTCGTCGACTCGCACGTTGAGCCGGCCGGGGCCGACGTTCAGGCGCTCCGTCACGATCCGCTCCATCCATGCGGGGAGGCAGGGGTCCAGCGTCACCCGGCCGGCCGGTACGTCGACGTCGAGGCCGAGAATGATCCGCAGGAAGAGCAGGGGGGCGGCGGCGGCCCAGGCCTGCGGGATGCACGAGGTGGGGTAGGGCGCCGGAACGGCG
>DATDAH010000064.1:0-19172 GCA_036525535.1 Acidimicrobiales bacterium | reverse complement strand
TTGGCCCACAACCGGTCCGAGTACCTGAAGGAGGCCATCAAGCGGGCCGAGCGCACCGAGTTCACCGACTTCTGGGCGCTGAAGAACGTGTCCTTCGAGGTCGAGGAGGGCTCGATGTTCGGCATCATCGGCCACAACGGCTCGGGCAAGTCGACCCTGCTGCGCCTGCTGTCGAACATCTATCGCCCGACCACCGGCAAGATCTCGACCAAGGGCCGCATCTCGGCCCTCTTGGAGTTGGGCACGGGCTTCCACCCGCAGCTGTCCGGGCGCGAGAACATCTACCTGAACGCCTCGATCCTCGGCATCCCCCAGAAGGTGATCGCCCGCCGGATCGACGACATCATCGCCTTCGCCGACATCGGCGAGTTCATCGACTCGCCGGTGAAGATCTACTCGAGCGGCATGAAGGTGCGCCTCGGGTTCTCGGTCGCGGTCCACGTCGAGCCGGAGATCCTCCTCCTCGACGAGGTGGTGGCGGTCGGCGACGAGCGCTTCAAGCGCCGCTGCTTCGAGCACATCTACGAGCTGCGCCGCCAGGGCGTGACCATCGTGCTCGTGACCCACAGCCTCGGCCAGGTCCAGTCCCTCTGCGACCAGGCCATCTGGATGGAGCGGGGCGAGGTCCGCGAGCAGGGCCACGCCATCGACATCGCCCGCAGCTACCTCCAGCAGGTGAACATCACCGAGGCCGAGGCCGGCTTCGAGGGGGATCTGGGCGACGCCGACCTCATCCTCGAGGGTCGGGGCGAGCGCCGCGGCACCGGGGAGATCACCATCGAGCACGTGAGCTTCGTGAACGCCCACAGGGCGGTCACGCCGTTCGCCAACTCCGGTCGCCCGCTGGTCGTGCGCATCCACTACAAAGCCCACCAGCCGATCAAGAACCCCAGCTTCGCGGTGCGCTTCCACACCGACTCCGGGACGATGATCACCGCCCCGAACAGTCGTCGGGGCCGGCTCAACACCGGCATGGTCGACGGTGAGGGCGTGATCTTCTACAAGATCCCGCGCATGCACCTGACCCCGGGGACCTACCACCTCACCGCCGGCGTCTACGACGAGAACAACCTGCACATCTTCGACCAGCGCGAGCGCGAGTTCGAGCTGCGGGTGCAGCCCGGCAGCGCCAACGACGCCGAGGGCTACCTGGACCTCGGCGGCCAGTGGGCCATGCCCACGGGCAGCAAGGACGAGGAGGTCGTCGAGCAGGGCGCGTCGATGGGGGCCGACCGGGTGGACGGTGTCCTCGACGACCGGGCGACGGCGATCGGCCGCGACGGCGCGGCCTGAGGACCATTGACATCCGAGCCGCCGCCGAGAGCGTGACGACGTGACGGCCGGTGTGACGCGGGCCCGGTTCACCGCGCTCGCCGAACGGAACCCGCTGCCCGACGGGACGCTGACGGTCGGCGGTGGCCTCGTCGTCAACGGGATCATGTCCTACGTGTTCCTGGGCATCGCGGCCCGGACACTGGGCGTTGACGCCTTCGGGCCGCTCTCCGTGCTGTGGGCGTTGATCTACCTCGTCGGTCCCGGGTTCTTCCTCCCGCTGGAGCAGGAGGTCAGCCGTTCGCTGGCCAACCGCTGGGCCCGGGGCGTCGGGGTCGGTCCCCTCGTCAAACAGGCGGGCCTGCTCGGGACCGCGCTCATCGGGGCCCTGGTCCTGACCACCCTGATCGCCGCCCCGCTCCTCCTGGATCACCTCTTCGACGACCAGGCCCTGATCCTGATCGGGTTCGTGCTGGCCATCCTCGGCTACTCCGCGGTCCATCTCGCCCGCGGCACCCTGGCCGGGCTCGGTCGCTTCCGCGGCTATGCCCTGTTCTTCGTCTACGAGAACAGCCTGCGGGTGGCCGCGGCCATCGTCCTGGCTCTGCTCGGGGTCGAGACCGCCGGTCCGTATGCAGTGGCGGTCGGGCTGGCCCCGGGTGTCGCCATCGCCCTGGCCCTGCTCGGGGAGCACGATCTCGCGTCCGACGGGCCACCGGCCCCGTGGGGGGAGCTGGGCGCGGCCCTGGGATCCTTGCTCGCCGCCTCGGTGCTGACCGCCTTTCTGCTCTACGCCGGGGTCCTGGCCGTGGAGCTGCTGGCCGACGAGTCCGAGTCGGACAAGGCCGGGGTCTTCCTCGCCGGCCTGGCCGTCTCCCGGGTGCCGGTCTTCCTGTTCCAGGCGGTGCAGGCCGCGCTCCTGCCGAAGCTCTCGGCCTTGGCGGGCGCCGGCCGCTTCCACGAGTTCCGGGACCGTCTGCGGCGTCTCCTGTCCGCCGTCGGGGTCATCGGCGTGGCCGGGGTGGCCGGCGCCGCCCTTCTCGGGCCCTTCCTCATCGACATCCTGTTCGGCGACGATTTCGCCCTGACGCGGCTGGACCTCGGCCTGCTGGCCCTCTCCAGCGCCGCCTTCATGCTCGCCGTAGCCCTGGGCCAAGCCCTCATCGCCCTCGAGGGGCAGTCCCGGGTGGCGTTCGGGTGGCTCATCGGCGTGCTCGCCTTCCTGGGGATCACGGCCATGGGCGACGACCTCTTCCTGCGGGTCGAAGCCGGCCTCGCCGCCGGCTCGGCCGTCGCCGCCGTCGTCATCGGGGGCCTGGCTCGCCATCGCCTCCACGGCAAGCTGCGGACCCACCCCCACACGTTGACCACGATCGACCGGGAGACCGAGATCGAGGCGTGACCAGGTCGTCGACCACTCAACGTGGTCGGGACGGCACCGATGGGTCTTGGCCCATGCGTCCCGCCCCTCGATTCCTGATTGCCGGCACCGTGCTCGCCGCGGCCGCCCTCTCGGGAGCCGGACTGGTTGCGGGCGCCGCGGATCCGCCCCCCAGCTCCGACCTGCCGGAGCTGCCGTCGGTGACCGAGCAGGTCGCCGGCCTCTACGACGGCGACGGCTGCCTCCGCACCGGCCCCCGCGCGGACGACGTCGACTGTTCTGTCCGGGCCGACGAAGTGGACGATGCCCTGAGCCATGGTGGTGGCCGCGAGCCCCGCCTCCTCCAGGGCTTCTCGGGGTCCCACTGGCTCGGTCAGGTCGACGGCCGGGGTCCTCGAGTGCTCCCCGACAGCCTGGCCCTGAGCGCAGAAGGGTCCTTCACCGCGTCCGGTTTGGCCCGCAACGAGGGGACGGAGGTCCTGGCCACGCTGTCGGTGACGGCCCGACTGGTCGACGGGGCCGGCGCCGAGCTCGACGAGGTGTCCGTGGTCAGTCCCGTCCGCGACATCCGGCCCGGCGAGCCGGCTCCCTTTTCCCTCATCTCCCCGGTGACCGCCTCGGCGGTCGACCACGTTGAGTGGTCGGCGACCGGTGGGGCGACAGGCGACGAGGCGACGCGTGCGTTGTCCTGGACACCCTTCTGGGAGCGCCCCGTCGACGGTGAGCCCGTCGCCCTCTACCTGTACCGCGACGGTCCGGGCCGTCGCCCCCACCTGGTCTTCGGCTCCGTCGCCGCCGTGGGCGGGACCGGCGTGGACCGGCCGGAGGTCGTCGTCGGCCAGGTGTCGGCAGACGGACGGCTGGTCTCGGTCGTGTCCGCATCGGTGCGGGGCCCGGACGGGTCGCCGCTGGACCGTCTCGATGCCGGAGCGACGGGGGACGCGCTCGTGGTGGGTCCCGGCGACCCACCGGCGGGTGGGGAGACGATGGTCTGGGTGCAGGGCTCGTGATGCGACTGCGCCTTGTCGCCCTGGCCCTCCTCCTCGGTGCGCTGGCGCCGCTGGCCCCACCGTCGCCGGTGACCCCGGTGGCCCCGGCGGCCGCGGGCCGGACCTTCGGCGACGATCCGCTCGACGACGTCCTGCACTGGGCGGCGGAGGAGCGACGGTGCGGCCTGACCACCAACAAGCTGGCTGCCCTGATGCTGGCGCCGACCTATCCCGAGACGGGGACGCCGACCGGACAGGCTCCCGCGCCGATGACGTTGTCCCGCTGGGACAACCAGGCCGGGCTCCACTCGTTCGCCACGGTGGCCGGCCAGCCCCGAGCCTTCTGGCATCCCGGGGTCGGGATGTGGCAGTTCGACTCGGCCGGTCTCGGCGCCCCCTTCACGGCCGCGCAGAGCATCGACACCTTCGTCGTCTCGGCTCAGACCGCAGCCACGATGGCCTCTCGCTGGTGCACGAGCCGCTCACTCGCCTACGTCTGGGCGCCGTGGTTCGGCTGCGGCACGTCGACCTGTCGCACCATCTTCGATGCCATCTACCGCCGCGCGACGGACCGCCTGGTGGGGGTGAGCCGCGACACCGGCGTGTCGAGCCGGGGAGGCATGACCCGCCACACCTGCACCGGCCCCGCCCGACCCGGGGAGTTCACCTGCTGGCGGGTCGACCCCGCGCTGGCCCAGGGTTACGCCGGTTTCACCGCATCCGGCTTCGGCCCCGCCCCGCTCACCGCGCCGTTCTTCGTCTACGCCGCCAACGGTCGGGAGTACCGCCACTGGCTCCGGGCCGACACGGGCTACCGACGGGGCGTCTGGGCCAGCCGCCCCCTGGGTGCCAACGCCCGCACCGGCCTCACCTGGCACCGGGGAGACGGGCTGGTGGATCTCGGGGGTGGGACCGGTGGTGGCGCGGCGGCCGGAGGGGGCGCCGGCTTCGACGATGTGGCCCCGTCGGCGTGGTTCGTCGATGCGCTGGCGTGGGGGCGGGACACGGGTCTCGTTGCCGGCTTCGACGACGGCACCTTCCGCCCGGTGGCCCCGGTGACCCGAGCGCAGGCCGTGGCGTGGCTGTGGGCCGAGGCGGGGCGTCCGATCCCCTCGGCGGCCCATTCGTTCACCGACGTCGGGCGCCGTGCCTGGTTTGCCGACGCACTGTCCTGGGCTGCCGGCGAAGGCATCGCCGCCGGCTTCGGGGACGGGTCCTTCCGGCCGGCTGAGCCGGTGAGCCGGGCCCAGTTGGCCGCGATGCTCTGGAAGCGGGCGGACCGTCCGCCCTCGGGCGGTGCCGGGATGTTCACCGACGTCGTGCCCGGCGCCCGGTACGCGCCAGCGGTGGCCTGGATCACCGAGATGGGCTACGCCGGCGGGCTCCCGGGCGGCACGTTCCGTCCCGCCGACGCCGTCAATCGGGCCCAGAGCGTGAGCTGGCTCTACGCCGCCCGCCGGTTCGACGACGTCGCGCCCCGCGCCTGGTACGAGGCCGCGGTCGACTGGGGTCGTTACCGGAACGTCGTGACCGGGTACGAGGACCACACGTTCCGGGGCGCGGTCGCCAGCGACCGGGCGATGACGGTCTCGATGCTCTGGGTGCTCATGGAGGCGCCGGGGGGGTCCCCGCCCCACGGGTTCAGTGACGTGACCGCGGGCGACCCGTCCGTCTCCTGGGCGGCGGCCGCCGGTGTGGCCGGCGGCTTCCCCGGTGGCACGTTCCGGCCCGCCCAGCCGGTGAACCGGGCCCAGGCGGTGATGATGCTGTGGAACGTCGCCGGTCGGCCCGAGGGGACCGCCCTGCCCGTGTTCACCGATGTCAGCCCGGACGCCTGGTACGCACCGGGGCTGGCCTGGGCCGCGGCCCACGGGATCGTCGAGGGGTACGCCGAGGGCACCTTCCGGGCCACCGACCCGGTGACCAGGGCCCAACTCACCGTTCAGCTGAGCGCCCTGGCCCACACCGAAGCGGCGTGGGCGCCCGGGGCGGCGATCCCCGACACCGTCGTCTTCGCCGCCTAGCGGAGCGGGGTCACCCCAGAGCGACGCACTGGCCGGGCTGCTCCTCGGGCAGACGACCGCCGCATGTGGCGCCGTAGCCCTCGTAGGAGTTGTCCAGGTCCGAGATCGGGGTCTGGGCGTAGAGCTGGTCGCAGGCGGCGAGGTCGCCGGCGAAGCAGTTGTCGGCCAGCGAGTCGAACTGAGCCTCGGTGCCGTACTCGGGGATGAAGTCCGACGGCTCGACCGCCTCACCCAGCGCGGCGTCGTCGGAGAAGTCCGAGCTGAAGTCGTCGGAGAAGTCCGAGCTGAAGTCGTCGGAGAAGTCGCTGCTGTCATCGGAGAAGTCGTCGGAGCTGTCGTCGTCGGCGAAGCAGTCGAGGCCGATGTCCTCGCCCAACTCGTCGGCCTGGCTCTCCAGCTCGGCGTTCTCGTCGGCGAGGTCGTTGATGGCGTCGTCGTCGTCGTCCTCGGCCGCTTGCTGCAGCTCGGTGAAGAGGTCGATGCGGTTACTGAGGACCACGTTGAGGTCGTCGACGTCGTCGGCCAGGTCGGCCGGCGGGGTGAGGGCGGCCATCTCGTCGAGGCCGTCGCTGGCGATGTCGATCGCTTCGTTGGCCTGCTCGGCCAGCTCCTCGTTGTTCTCGGGAGTGTCGAGGGCGTCGAGGTCGGCGCTGACGTCGAGGCAGATCTCGTCGAACTCGGAGACGAACTGCTCTTCGTCAAGGGCATCGGAGCCCTCCTCGTCGCCGGAGGAGTCGTCGCCCCCACAGCCCACGGCGACGAACGCCAGGAGACCGAAGAGGAGGAGACCGATCCAACGAGGGAACTTCGAAGCCATGAGGGTGCCTTTCTCGCCATCCACGCCCGGAACCGGACGGACGTTAGTGGGTGGGGGTCACCCGGCCCGAGTCCGGGTCAGGAGCGCAGGTGCGCCACCAGACGGGACAGCGGGGCCTCGTAGTGGTCCAGCAGGTCGATCCCGCTCAGGCGCAGGGCCGCGTTGTCGAGCACGGAGTTCGCGGGCCGGGGTGCCGGCCGCGGCGGATCGAGGTCGGTCGTGGCGATGGGCTCGACCCGGCCGGGGTCGTCACCCGCCGCGGCCAGCACCGCCCCGGCGAACTCGAACCACGACACCGCGCCCTGGTTGGTGACGTGGAACCGGCCCGGCCGTTCCTCCAGGACCAGCCGGGCGACCATGGTGGCCAGGTCGTCGGCGAAGGTCGGGTGGCCCCGTTGGTCGTCCACGAAGCGCAACGGCCCGGGCTCGGCGGCCAGGCGCAGGATGGTGGCCACCATGTTCGGCCCGTACCGGCCACAGACCCAGGACGTGCGCACGACGGTGTCCTCCGCCCCGAGGGCCTGCTCCCCGCCGAGCTTGGACCGGCCGTAGGCCGATCGGGGCGCGGGCGCGTCCCACTCGTCGTAGGGCTCGACCTTGGTGCCGTCGAACACGTAGTCCGTGGACAGGTAGCAGACCCGGGCCCCCAGCCGGCGAGCAGCCTCCACGACGTGGCGGGTGCCGAGGGCGTTGACCCGGAGGGCCCGGTCGGGATCTGCCTCGCAGGCGTCGACGGCGGTCCAGGCCGCGGCGTGGACCACGGCGTCCGGAGCCTCGGCGGCCAGGGCCGCGAGCACGGCGTCACGGTCGCCCACGTCGAGCTCACCGTGGGTGACGCCCACCACCTCGTGACCAGGGAAGGCCGTCAGCAACTCGGTGCCGACCTGCCCGCCCGCGCCCGTGACCAGGACCTTCACGAGTTGCTCACGAGCCCAGGAGGGGTTCCCACCACCAACGGTTGTCCCGGTACCAACTGACGGTCTGGTCCAAGGCGGCGTCCAGGTCGTGGCGGGGGGACCAACCGAGCGCCCGGACCTTCGTCGTGTCGATCGAGTAGCGGCGATCGTGGCCCAGGCGGTCCTGGACCGGCTCGATCATCGACTCGTCGTGGCCGAGGCGGGCCAACAGGCGCAGGGTCAGGTCCTTGTTGGTGATCTCGTTGCCGGCCCCGATGTTGTAGATCTCACCGGTCACCCCTTGGCGCCGAACCCGGTCCACCGCCTCGCAGTTGTCGTCGACGAAGCACCAGTCGCGGACGTTCAGGCCGTCGCCGTAGAGCGGCACCTTGCGCCCGTCGAGCAGGTTGGTCACGAAGAGGGGAATGACCTTCTCGGGGTACTGGTTGGGGCCGAAGTTGTTGCTGCTGCGGGTGACCACGACGGGGAGGCCATGGGTCTCGTGGTAGGCGAGCGCGATCAGGTCCGAGCCCGCCTTGGCCGCCGAGTAGGGCGACCGGGGAGCCAGCGCGTCGGTCTCGGAGAACGAGCCCTCGTCGATCGAGCCGTACACCTCGTCGGTGGAGATGTGCAGGAAGCGCTCCACCCCCACCTGGCGGGCGATGTCACAGAGCACGTTGGTGCCGCCGCAGTTGGTGCTGACGAAGGCGTCGGGATCGACGATCGAGCGGTCGACGTGGCTCTCGGCCGCGAAGTGGACGATCTGGTCATGGCCGGGAAGGGCCTCGGCCACGGCGTCCCGGTCCGTGATGTCACCCTTGACGAAGCGGAACCGGGGATCGCCCTCGAAGGGACGGAGGTTGTCGGTGTTGCCGGCGTAGGTGAGGGCGTCGAAGACGGTGACGTCGTCGTCGGAGTTGGCCAGGATCCAGGCCACGTAGTTCGAGCCGATGAAGCCGGCCCCACCGGTGACGAACAGCTTGCTCACAGGACTGCCTCCTCAGGTCCGCAGGGCGATGTGGGGGCGGCGACCCTGGTCGAGGTCGGCGCGCCGGGGGTTCGTGCGGTCCCGGTCGGACAGGACGGGGTCGGTAACCCCCCAGTCCGCGGCGATCGCCGGGTCGTCCCAGGCCACGCCGAGTTCGTCCGCCGGGTTGTAGTAGCCGTCGACCAGGTAGGTCATCGTCATGTCGGTGAGGGCGGCGAAGCCGTGGGCCACGCCGGGCGGGATGAACACGCCCCGGTGGGGATGGGTGCCGTCGGCGTCCTCGCCGAGGTCGAGCACGAGGGTGTTCCCGTCGGTGGCCGAGCCCTCCCGCAGGTCGTGGAGGACCACCCGGGCCCGGCCCGCCGGCACGTACCAGTAGTCGGCCTGGTGCAGGTGGTAGTGCAAGCCGACCACCGAGCCGGCTCGGCGATCACTGCGATTGGCCTGGACCATCTCCCGTCCCTGCGGGAACCACTCGCGCCGGTAGGTCTCCACGAAGACGCCCCGCTCGTCGCCGAACACCTTGGGGGTCACGACGTACACGTCGCGGATGGTGGGGGATTCGGTCACTTCGGCCATGGCGCTCACAGGTCCTATTCGATGTCGACGCGGGAGTGGTCGCCCAGCATCAGCCGGGTCGCCCGGGGGACCCGACCCGATCGCACGACCTCGACCTCCCTGCCGATCAGCGAGTCCTGTACGTGGGGGATGTTGACGATGCGGCTGTTCTCCAGGATCACCGAGTGCTCGATCTCGGAGTCGATGATCTCGCAGCCGGCGGCGACGGAGGTGTACGGGCCCACGTAGCTGTTCACGATACGCGTGCCCGCCCCGATGATGGCCGGGCCTCGGACCCGGCTGGACAGGAGCTCGGCCCCGTCCTCGACCACGACGCGACCCTCGACGTTGGACGCCCCGTCCACCGAGCCCCGCACGGCCCGCTCGAGCGTCTCCAGGATCAGGCGGTTGCCCTCCAGGAGCGGGTCGAGCTTGCCCGTGTCCTTCCACCAGCCGTCCAGGATCTCGTGGCGGACCCGATGGCCGTGGTCGATGAGCCATTGAATGGCATCGGTGATCTCCAGCTCGCCCCGGGGCGACGGCTCGATGGCGGCGACGGCCTCGTGAATGGTGGCGTCGAACAGGTAGACGCCGACCAGAGCGAGGTCGGAGGGGGGCTCGTCGGGCTTCTCCAGCAGTTGCAGGACCTCGCCGTCGGGACCGATCTCGGCCACGCCGAACCGTTGCGGGTCGGGCACACGGGCCAGCAGGATCTGGGCCGACGGCGGGTCCGCGGCGCCGTCGAGCGACGGTGCGGCCGACGCGGCCCGGTCGGCCTCGAAGCTGTCGACGAACTCGGCGATGCCCTGGCGGAGCAGGTTGTCGCCGAGGTACATGACGAAGTCCTCCCGGCCCAAGAAGTCGGCGGCGATGAGCACGCAGTGGGCCAGCCCCAACGGCTCGTCCTGGGGGAGGTAGGTGACCTCCAGGCCCCAGGCGGACCCGTCGCCCACCGCCCCGCGGATCTCGTCACCCGTCTCGCCGATGACGATGCCGACCTCCCGGATGCCGGCCTCGGCCATGTCCTCCAACCCGTAGAACAGGATGGGCTTGTTGGCCACCGGCACCAGCTGTTTGGCGCTGGTGTGGGTGATCGGCCGAAGGCGCGTGCCGGCCCCGCCGGAAAGGATGAGGCCCTTCACGGCCGTCGTTGTACCACGCCCCACCTCGCGCCCCTCAGGGTGAGCGCTCTATCCTCGCGGCCCCGTGTCCCCCCGCGTCCGTGCCGTCGTCCTGAACTTCAACGGCGGCCGTCACGTCATCGACTGCGTGGAGGCGCTGCGCCGCACCGACTGGCCGGCGGCCGACCTCGAGGTCGTGGTCGTCGACAACGCCTCCTCCGACGGCAGCGACGGGGAGCTCCGGCGCCGCTTCCCGGACCTGGAGATCCGGCCGACCGGCGCCAACCTCGGCTTCCCGGCCAACAACGTGGCCATGGGCGACCTCGACGGGTTCGACCACGTCGCCCTCGTCAACAACGACGCCTTCGTGGACCCCGGCTGGCTGCGACCGCTCGTCGATGCCCTGGACGCCGATCCCGGGCTCGGCGCGGCTTGTCCCCGGATCCTCTTCGCCCCCCGGTTCCTGGACCTGACCCTCACCAGCCCCACCTTCCGGCCCGGCACCGGTGACGGGCGAGACCTGGGGGTCCGCCTTTCGGGGGTCGAGGTCGACGGGGAGGACGTCTGGCGGGACGCTCAGCGGGTGCAGGGGTTCTGGGGCATCGAGCACGGCGCCGGCGACGAGGCCCAGTTCGAGTGGACCCAGGGGCGGGCCGTGGTCCGGGTGCCGGTGCCGGGTGTCGGGGACGTCGGCGGGGTCCAGGTGCGGCTCCGCCTCGCCGCGGAGTCCGCCAAGGCCGTGACCGTCGCCGCCGGGTCCGAGCCGGTGGCACTCGACGTGGGGACGGACGCGTCCTGGGTGGAGGTGACGCTGACGGGGGAGCCCTACGACGTGGTCAACAACGTCGGCTCGGTCCTGATCGAAGGGGGGTACGGCGCGGACCGCGGCTACCTCCAGCGCGACGACGGTCAGTTCGACGGGCCCGACGAGGTGTTTGCGTGGTGTGGTGGCGGGGTCCTCCTGCGCCGGCGCTACCTCGAAGAGGTGGGCCTGTTCGACGAGCGCTTCTTCCTCTACTACGAGGACACCGACCTGGCCTGGCGGGGGCGGAGCCGCGGCTGGCGGTACGGCTACGTGCCCGAGAGCCGGATCCGGCACATCCACGCCGCCAGCAGCGGCGAAGGCTCGGCCCTCTTCCAGCACTTCGTCGAGCGCAACCGCCTGCTGCTGCTGACGAAGAACGCGCCCCGGGCGCTCGCCGCTTCCGCCGCTGCCCGCTTCGTGCTCATCACCGCGAGCTACGCCCGGCGCGACGTCGTGGCCCCGGTCCTGCGGGGCCGTCGTCCCAATCTCGTGCTGTTCCGGCGGCGCACCCGTTCCTTCCTCGGCTATCTGGCTCTGCTCCCGGCGATGCTGGTGGCCCGGTTCCGGAACCGGCGGCGCCAGATCGTTGACGATGCGGACCTGATCGGTTGGGCGATTCCCCAGCCCGAGCATCTGGCGCTGCTCGCCGGTGAGGACGAGGAGTGATGAAGATCGCCGTCTACAACCGCTACTGGCGCACCGGTGGCGGGGCCGAGACCTACGGGGCGGCCGTGGCCCAGGTCCTGGCGCGGCACCCCGAGCACACCGTCGACCTGTTGGGCCCCGACGACGTGGACCTGACCCGCTTGGCCGAACGCCTGCGCCTCGACCTCGCGGGCATCGGCATGGTCGTCCTGCGGGACCGGCCCGGCGCTGTGCTGCGGGCCAGCAAGGGCTACGACCTGTTCATCAACGTGTCGTTCATGAGCGACGACGACGCCGGCGCCCCTCACAACCTCTACATCACCCACTTCCCGGCCCGCTCGGCCCGTGACCTGTCGTGGGCCCAGCGGGGCGCCATCCGGGTCCTCGGGCCCCTGGTCCGGGCCCAGGCGGTGGACACGGCATGGGGCAAGGGCTTCTACCCACGGGAGGGGCGGCGGCCCCGCTACTTCTGGACCGCGGACGAGGCGTCGTTCTTCGTCGAGGCCCGGGCCGACCGTCCGGTGCCCGTACGCATGTTGTTCCGCCGGCAGCGCCCCGCCGACCTGCCGGCGGCCCACGTGGAGGTCTGCGTGGACGGCGAGCGGGCGGCCAGCCTCGACCTGGGGGGCGGGGAGTCGGCGCTGGTCCGTCGCCGAGGCGTGCCCGTCGTCGTGACCGTGCCGCCGCGCCCGGCCCTCGGCGAGGTGGAGGTCCGCATCACGGCCACCACCTTCGTTCCCGCCGAGCACGGGATGGGTGATGACGATCGGACGCTGGGGGTGGCGCTGTCGACCCTGCACACCGGCGTGCGCCGGCGGGACCGGCTGGGGGCGGCGCTGGGGGCATGGTTCCCGTTGCTGTACCGGCCGCTGGCCAACAAGAACTTCCTCGACACCTACGACATGCTGATCGCCAACTCCGAGTTCACCCGAGGTTGGATCCAGCGTTGGTGGGGCCGGGACGCCACGGTCCTGTACCCGCCGGTGCGCCTGCACGATCCGGGCCCCAAAGAGCCGATCATCCTCGGTGTCGGCCGCTTCTTCGCGCCCAAGGCCGGTCATTCCAAGAAGCAGCTCGAGATGGTCGAGGCGTTCCGTCGCCTGGTCGATCACGGCGGCGCCGAAGGGTGGTCGCTCCATCTGGTGGGCGGCTGCAGCGCGGCCGACGCGCCGTACCTGGACCAGGTGCGCAGCGCCGCGGACGGCCTACCGGTGTCGATCCACGTCGACGCCCCGGGTGCCGACCTGGCCGACCTCTACACCCGGGCCTCGGTGTTCTGGCATGCCGCCGGGCTGGGCGAGGACCTCGAGGACGACCCCAACCGCATGGAGCACTTCGGGATCTCCATCGTGGAGGCGATGTCGGCCGGGGCCGTTCCGGTCGTGCTCGGCCAGGCCGGCCCGGCCGAGATCGTCGAGCCGGGCGTCAGCGGTCGGCACTTCACCGACCTCGACGACCTCGTGGCCCAGACCGTGGGTCTGATCGCCGACGCCCAGGAACGCGACCGGCTGTCGGCCGGCGCCGTCGAGCGGGCCCAGTGGTTCGGCCTGGACGCCTTCGCCGAGCGCCTCGACGAGATCGTGCGTCGCGCTACCGCTTGATCGCCTCCCAGGTCAGGAACATGTAGCTGGGGAGGAACCCCAGGCGGCTCGCGGTGGCCTCGTCGGCCACGCTCTGCAGGTCGGCCGCGATCGAGCCGCCGAGCAGAGAGGTCACGTCGAACTCCCGTGAGGTTCCCGCCCCCCAATCCTGGTCGCCGCCATCGACCCTGCGCTGCCAGTCCTCGGTGCAGAGCAGGGTCGTGTCGAACCCGTGGTCGCGGAGGCGGGCGGTCAGGTCGGGTCCGAAGCGCCAGAAGACCGGCGTGTCGTCGCCGTGGAACTCGGGCTCGACGGGGGGTGCGGTCACGCCCTGCAGGACGGGGACCTGGAGGTACATCCGCCCGCCGGGGGCGAGGACGCGGGCGATCTCGCTGAGCGCGGTGTCGGTCTCGGGCACGTGCTCGAGGACGTGGGGGGTGAGGATGACGTCGAGGCCGGCGTCGGGCAGGTCGATGGCCTGGAGATCGAGGCGGACGGTGCCGGCATGGGCCCGTTCGTCGAAGTCGGAGCAGGTGTACGTGAACCAGCGGTCCATGGCCCGGCGGTAGTCCGGTCCCATGCGAGGGCTGGTCTCCAGCAGGCGGGTGCGCAGCGCGGGGGGCGTGCGCTCGACGAAGCACCAGAACAGGAAACGGTCCCGGGCGATGCTGCCGCAGCGGGGGCAGGAGGCGAACTCGCAGTGCCGGGGCCCTTCGAAGGCGGGTCCGGTCCAGCGACAGATGTTGCACCAGGCCGACGCCCGGTCCTCGGCCTTCGTCGACCGGTCCCAGGGTGACGGCGCGGTGTCGACCCAAGCCCCGATGGCGGCTGCTGATGGTTCGGGTTCAGGCGACGGCGCCGGGCCCCGTCGTCGCCGAAGGGCACGAAGGTACCGCTGGCCACGCATGCGGCCGGGAGGCTACCGGGCGATTCGGCGCGGAGCCGACCTGGACGACGGCCTGTTGCCTTGCCACTAAAAGTGGTGATATCCTTACTCTAAGTGGTTACACCCGTTCGGGACGACGGGTGCCCTGAACCAGAGGGGGCGGCGCAATGCGCACGACGACGCAATGGCGGGCCCGGCCCGTGGCCACCATCGCCGTGAAGGCGGCCATCCTCCTGGTGCCGATGATGGCCGGCACGGTCGCCGGCTTGGTCGTCGCCGGGCTGCTCCCTGTCCCGGCGGGCCCCGCCCTTCGCGTCGGTTGGGTCCTGGTCGTGCTCGCCGCGTGCACCGTGACCCTGCTGCTGTTCGAGCGCCTGGCTCGGCGGGCGGCCCCGTTGGCCATGCTGCTCAAGCTCGGCCTGGTCTTCCCGGAGCAGGTGCCCCACCGCTTCGGCGTGGCGTTGAAGGCGATCCGGCCCCGACGGCACGAGGATGGCGAGCGCCTCGAGGCGGCCGAGTCGCTCGCCCTGCTGGCCTCGCTGCTGACCCATGACCGTCGGACCCGGGGCCACTCCGAGCGCGTGGCGGCCTACGCCGCGATGATCGCCGAGGAGCTCGGCATCGACGGCCAGGACCGGGATCGCCTCACCTGGGGCGCCCTGCTCCATGACATCGGCAAGCTCCAGGTCCCCGCTGACATCCTGACCAAGCCATCGGCCCTCGACGACGAGGAGTGGTCGATCATGGCCGGTCACCCCGCCTTCGGCAGCGCACTGGTGGATCCGTTGCGGCCCTGGCTGGGCGACGCCCTGAGCGCGGTTGACGGCCATCACGAGCGGTTCGACGGCACCGGCTACCCGTACCGACGCCCGTCGGGCTCGCTACCGGTGGCCGCCCGGGTGGCGGCGGTGGCCGACGCCTTCGAGACGATGACCGCGGCGCGGTCCTACAAGGACCCGATGCCGCTTGCCGCGGCCCGGGCCGAAGTCGCAGCCTGCGCGGGGGGTCAGTTCGATCCCGCCGTCTGCCGGGCCTTCCTCGCCCTCTCGCTGCCGCGGCTCTGGCGGGTGGCGGGTCCACTGTCCTGGCTGGCCCAGATCCCCCTCATCGGGGTCGTCGTCCGGGGTGAGATGCCGGTCGTGGTCAGCTCGGCGGCGCAAGGCGCGGCGCTGGCGACGGGCCAGGCGGTCACCGCGGCCGCGGTGGTGGGCGGTGCGCTGCTCGTCGGGGGCGCGGCCGATCACGGCCTGGAAGCCGGACGGCCATCCCCTGCGTCCTCGGCCGAGGTCGCCCGCTCGACTGATCCTGGCGACTCGGGGGAGGACGATGGATCGAACGGCGGCGGCGGAGGTGGAACGGACCGCCCCGGGACCCGTCCTGCCCGCCCCGGGAGCGACGATCCCACGGTTCCTGACCCGACCCTCCCGCTCGGCGAGGTCCCGGGCACGGATCCGTCACGACCATCCAGCGGCGGCGATGTGGTGGGGGGTGTGGTCGATCCGGTGGTGGACGCAGTGGACGACGTGGTCGGTGGGCCCGGTGGTGGCGGCGATGTGGTGGGGGGTGTGGTCGATCCGGTGGTGGATGCCGTGGACGATGTGGTCGGCGGGTTGCTGGACGGCAGCGGGAACAGCGGCAGCGGGAGTGGGGACAGCGGCAGTGGGGGCGGCGGGGGTGGGGACAGCGGCAGCGGCGGCGGCCTCCTGGGTGGCCTGCTGGGTGGCGGCCACCGCGGCCAGGACTGAGCGGGGTTTCCCGACGGTCGGAACCTGACCCTCCGTGAACGGGGGTTGACTGCCGCTACGGCGGCGGAGCGCCTATCCTGGGTCCTCCCTGGCCCCGTCCGCATCGGACGCCGCCGTTACCGACTCCTGAAGGAACCCGCCTCGCACATGCACGCCTATCTCGACCCCGGAAGCGGGAGCATGCTCCTCGGACTTGTCGCCAGTGGCATGGCCGGCATCGTCGTCGTCTTCAAGACCTTCGGCCACCGGATCAAGTCCACCCTGATGTTCTGGAAGAAGGACGAGCCCGCCGTGGCCGAGCCGACCACCCCGGTCGAGGACGCTGACCCCGCGAGCACCACCGCACCCTGATTGCCCTCCGGGGCCCTGCCGCCCCGGTGCCCGTCATTCCTCGATCCTCCCAGGTCCATGTGCCCCTCAGTTGAGCCCGATCCCGGGTCCTTCCGCGACCCTTCGAGCCGCGTCTACCTCGCCGATGACGCCGTCTGGCGCGGCCTCGACGCCGAGGCCCTCGGCGACTACGAGGCCCTCGCGGCCACGCCGTTCTTCGCCCAGGCCCTCGCCGCCGGCCAAGTCGTCGGAACCGAGTTGGTCGACGAGCGCCCGGAGGGCATGGGGGAGTGGGCTGGTGTGCTGCGCCACGAGCGCATCCCCGTCATCTCCTACCCGTACGAGTGGCCCTTCGAGATGTTGCGCGATGCCGCCCGGCTCCAACTCGACCTGGTCAGCCAGGCCCTGGCCGAGGACCTGACCACCAAGGACGCGTCGGCCTACAACGTCCAGTTCGTGGGAGCCTCCCCCCGCTTCATCGACGTGGGCAGCTTCGAGCGGCTGCGCCCCGCCGAGCCCTGGTACGGCTATCGCCAGTTCCACATGCACTTCCTGCTGCCCCTGATGCTGCAGGCCTACCGGGGCGTGGCCTTCCAGCCCCTCCTCCGGGCCGATGTCGAAGGGGTGAACCCTGTGGATGCCCGGCGGATGATGTCGTTCTGGGACATCGTGAGCCCCCGCAAGAAGGGCACGCTGGTCCACGTCTCGCTCCAGGCCCGGGCGGAGAGCGCCTCCAGCTCGCGGGACGTCAAGTCCGAGCTCAAGGCGTCGGGCATGAAGAAGGAGATCCTCGTCGCCCAGATCCGCAATCTGCGGAAGCTGGTCGACCGCCTGCGCCTGCGCAAGGCGGACACCGAATGGTCGAGCTACAGCGAGCGGGGCCACTACACCGACGCCGACCTCCAGGCCAAGGAGGCCTTCGTCTCGTCGGTCGCGGCGACCGTGGCCCCGAAGCTGGCGTGGGACCTCGGCGCCAATGACGGGCACTTCTCCCGCCTGGTCGCCGAGCACGGGGCCTACGTCATCGCGGCCGACGGCGACCACGAGGCCGTCGACGGTCTGTACCGCTCACTGCGCGAGGAGGGTGACACCCGCATCCTGCCGCTCGTGCTCAACCTGGCCGACCCCTCGCCCAACCGGGGTTGGCGCAGCAAGGAGCGCCTGGCCTTCACCGCGCGCTCCCGACCTCAGCTGGTCCTGGCCCTTGCCCTCATCCACCACTTGGTCATCAGCCGCAATGTGCCGATGCAGGAGTTCGTGGACTTCCTCGCCGATGCCGGCGCCCCACTGGTGGTCGAGTTCCCCACTCCGGACGACCCGATGGTGCAGGGCCTGCTCCGCAACAAGCGCGAAGGGATCCACGACGACTACACCGTCGAGTCCTTCGAAGCGGCGCTGGCTCAGCGGTTCGACGTGGCCCGGCGGGACGAGCTCCCTTCGGGCACGCGCATCTGCTACCACGCGACGCCTCGGTGACCGACGAGGTCGACACACGCTCACCTCGGTGGGCGGGTGTCGGTCCGGCCCTCGAGATCCTGGCCCTCTGGGCCCTGGCCGGCGCGCAGCCCCTCTTCGACCTGTTCGGCAAGAACGCCGAGTTCTTCCTGGCCTCGGGTACGGGACCCGGCGAGATCGTGGCCTTCACCCTGGTCATCGCCTTCGCCGTCCCGTTGATGCTGATCCTGGTCGAGTCCGTAGTGGCGTTCGTCCGGCCGTCGGTCGCCCGGTCGGTGCACCGGGTCGTCCTCGGCCTCCTGGGTGCGGTCCTCGGTCTCAACGTGGCCCGGCAGTTCGACATCGAGGCCCTGGTCCTGGCCGTGGCCTTCGCCGTGGCCTTTGCCGTCCTCGTGTTGTGGCTTCAGCGCTACGCCGCCGCCCGATCCGTCCTGCACTACCTCGGCATCGCTCCTCTGGCCTTCGCGGCACTGTTCATCTTCTCCTCGGAGGCCGGCTCCCTGGTCTTCACCGAGGACGCCCAGGTCGTCGAGTTGGAGGCGGGCACGGGCGGCCCCGTGGCCGTGCTCGTCCTCGACGAGCTCCCGTTGGCCTCCCTGCTCGACCGGAACGGGCACATCAACGAGCAGCGCTTCCCCAACTTCGCCCGCCTGGCCGACCAGTCGACGTGGTACCGCAACGCGACCTCGGTCAACCCGTCCACCCCGGAATCGGTGCCGTCGATCCTCACCGGGCAGTACCCCGAGTCGGGCCGGCTGCCCACCTCGGCTGACCGGCCCATCAACATCTTCACCCTCTTGGGCGGCGAGTACCGGGTGGATGCCTTCGAAGGCGTCACCGACCTCTGCCCGGACGTCGTCTGCATCCCCGACGAGCAGCACCTGAGCGTCAGCTCGTTCGTCGACGACGTTCGCGGCGCGCTCGGCGACGCGGGAGTGGTCTTCGGCCACCTCACCCTGCCGGCGTCGCTCCGCGAGGACCTGCCGACCCTCGGCCAGTCGTGGGCCGGCTTCCTGGAGACGCCGGGTGACGACGACTCCACCTCCCCCTCCCCGGAGGACCTGGTCGCGCAGGAGCCGGTGGACGACCGCACCGTGCTGACCGACTTCCTCTCCGGCCGGGCGCAGCAGGCCCGGGACCGAGGCGGGCAGGGCCGGGACCTCGTACCCCTGATCGACGGCTACAGCGCCGCTACCGGCACCCTGTTCGTCGGCCACGACCCCTTCCTGCCCCACCGGCCGTGGCACATCAGCCCGACCGGCGCGGCCTACCAATCCCAGGTGGGCGGGGTGACGGCGGGCGAGGAGGAGTGGCCGGACTCGCCGGCCTTCGTGCGCCGGGTCCTCCAACGCCACCTGCTCCAGGTCGGCTACGCCGACACCCTGCTCGGCCGGCTGCTGGACCGGTTCGAGGCGGCCGGGACCCTCGACGAGGCCACCATCGCGGTGGTGGCCGACCACGGCATGGCCTTCGAGGTCGGCGGCCGGGCCCGGGACCCGTCGGACAGCAACGTCCAGGAGATCTACCGGGTGCCGTTGTTCATGAAGGCCCCGGGCCAGCGGGCCGGTGACGGGCGCATCAGCGACCAGAACGCGCTGCTGGTCGACGTCCTGCCCACGATCATGGACCTCATCGACGTCGGGCCCCCCGACAACGCCGAGTTCGACGGCCAGTCCCTCG
>DATDAH010000063.1:0-27629 GCA_036525535.1 Acidimicrobiales bacterium | reverse complement strand
TTGGCCGCCTCCCTGCGGGACCAGCTGGACGCCGTGGAACAGGCCCTGACCAAGCTCGACGAGGGCACGTACGGGCTCTGTGAGCGCTGCCAGAAGCCCATACCCGAGGCCCGGCTCGAAGCCGTTCCCGCCAGTCGCTTCTGCATCGAGCACGCCTGATCGAGATGCTGTGAAACGAGTGCTGCACCTGGTGCGGCGCTTCTTCGCCTCGCTGCTGCCGATCGGCGCGAGCGCCGTCGACGACGCTTGGGCCCGGGAGCAGTTGACCGAGGCCGAACAGGAGCTGTGGACGAGCCTGGCCCGGGTCGACCGGCGCCACTCGGCGGCCGTGGCCCGCAAGGTCGACGCCGAGCTCGGGGCGCGAGCCACGACCCCGGTCCTGGCCGCGGCCCTGCTCCATGACGTGGGCAAGACCATCTCGCACCTGGGCACCTTCGGCCGCGTCGTGGCGACGCTGTCCGAAGCCGCTGCCGGGGAGGACACCGCTCGCCACTGGATCGAGACCCGGGGCTTCACCCGTCGCGTCGGCCAGTACGTGCTCTATCCCGAGCTCGGGGTCGACCTGCTGCGAATGGCCGGCAGCGACGAGCTCGTCCTCGCCTGGTCGCGCGAACACCACCTGTCCGAGGAGGACTGGACCGTGCCCGTCGACGTCGGCCGGGTCCTGCAGCGAGCCGACGACGCCAGCTGAGGCTCAGGCGGGAGGTAGGAGGCCGATGGCCTTCCGCGTCCGAGCCACGACAGCGGCCGCGGTCGCCCTCGCCTTTTCGGCGCCCTGGGCCAGGAGGGCGTGCGTGGCGCCGGGGTCGGCCTCCAGCTCGCGGTAGCGGGCTTGAACAGGGCGAAGGAGCTCGATCACGGCCTCCGCGGTGTCGGCCTTGAGGGGGCCGAACTGCGTGTAGTCCTCGGCCACGGCCTTGGGGTCCCGATCGGTGGCGGCGGCCAGGATCGAGAGCAGGTTGGCCACGCCCGGGCGGTTCTCCGGATCGAAGGTGACGTCGGTGCCCGAGTCGGTGACGGCCCGCTTGAGCTTCTTCTCGATCACCGCCGGGTCGTCGAGCAGGTCGATCGTCCCTTGGGGGGAGTCCTCGGACTTGGACATCTTGTCGGTGGGGCGTTGCAGGTCCATGATCCGGGCGCCCGCCTTCGGGATGTAGGCCTCAGGGATCACGAAGGTCTCGCCGTAGCGGGAGTTGAAGCGGCCGGCGACGTCCCGGGTGAGCTCGAGATGCTGGCGTTGGTCGTCGCCCACCGGTACGCGGTCGGTGTCGTGGACGAGGATGTCGGCCGCCATGAGGGCCGGATAGGTGAAGAGCCCGCCGGACACGAACTCGGCCCTGTTCGACTTGTCCTTGAACTGGGTCATGCGGCTGAGCTCGCCGTAGGCGACCGTGCACTCCATGATCCAGGCCAGCTCGACGTGCTCGTGCACATGGCTCTGGACGAACAGCGTGCAGCGGTCCGGGTCGAGCCCGACCGAGATCAGCTTCTGGGCCACCGAGAGGCTGGTGGCGGTGAGCTCGGCCGGGTCCTGGGGGACCGTGAGGGCGTGGAGGTCGACCACGCAGTAGACGCAGTCGTGGGTGTCCTGGTCGCTGACCCAGTTGCGCAGGGCCCCCAACAGGTTGCCGAGGTGGACCTCGCCCGTGGGCTTGATTCCGGAGAAGACGCGGGGCACGAGCGCTGAATCTAGGGTCCGCGCCCCTCCGTCACCCCACCCGTATCCTCGGCCGCATGGCTGTGGGCACGACGGGGACCTACGAAGTGGCGACGCCCGTCTACGACGGGCCCTTCGAACTGCTGCTCCACCTGATCCTGCGCGAGGAGGTGGACCTGTACGAGGTCAGCCTGCTCGACATCGTCGACGCGTACCTGGCCGAGTTCGAGCGGATGGAGCGCTGCGACCTCGACACGGCCACCGAGTTCCTGCTCATCGCCTCCACGCTGGTCGAGTTGAAGTCCCGCCGGCTCCTGCCGGTGGACGACGACGTGGATCTCGACGACGAGTTGGCCCTGTGGGAGGAGCGGGACCTGCTCCTGTCTCGCCTGCTGGAGTGCAAGACGTTCAAGGACGCCGCCGTCGTCCTGCGTCACCTGCACCGCGACGGCGCCCGCACCTACCCCCGCCTGGCCGGCATCGAAGAGCAGTTCGTCTCCCTGGCCCCTGATCTGCTGGCCGGGGTCGACGCCGGCGACGTGCGCCGGGCCTATGTCGAGGTGCTGACCCGCCCCCAGCCCCGGGTCGACCTCTTCCACATCGCGGCGATCAAGGTCAACGTGGCCGACGCCGTCGAGGAGCTGGTCGACGAGCTCCCCCGCCTCGGCCGCACCACGTTCCGGTCGCTGACCAGCACCCTGGTCGAGCGCCTCGAGGTGGTCGTGCGCTTCCTCGGCATCCTCGAGCTCTTCAAGGTCGGCTTGGTCGAGTTGGATCAGGTGGGCCAGTTCGGGGACATCCACATCGTGTGGCTCGGGCCGGCCGAGGACGCCGCGACCACCGGTGAGGTCCTCGAGTCCATCGACGTCTACGAGGGCTGAGGTGGCCGAGGAGGTCCACCGCGCGGTCGAGGCCATCGTGATGGTGGCTGAAGCCCCGGTCGAGCCCGGCCTGCTGGCCCAGCTCCTGGAGCTGCCCGTCGAGCGGATCGAGGAGATCTGCTCCGAGCTCGCCCTCAGCTACGAGGCCGAGGACCGCGGCTTCCAACTCCAGCGGGTGGCCGGCGGCTACCGCTACGCCAGCCATCCGGACCTGGCCGCCTATGTCGAGCGCTTCGTCCTGGAGGGCCAGTCGACGCGCCTGTCCAGCGCCGCCCTCGAGACGTTGGCCATCGTGGCCTACAAGCAGCCGGTGTCCCGGGTGCAGGTCTCGGCCATCCGTGGCGTCGACGCCGACGGCGTGTTGCGCACGTTGGTCCAGCGGGGCTATGTCGCCGAGGTGGCTCGCGACCCCGGCCCGGGCCAGGCCGTGCTCTACGGGACGACGCCCACCTTCCTCGAGCGGCTCGGCCTCGACTCGCTCACCGACCTGCCGCCGTTGGGCGAGTTCGTGCCCGGCGCCGAGGTCGTCGAAGCCCTCGAGCAGGGTCTGCGCCTGCCCGACGAGGACGATCCGCTGGGCCCCGATGTCGACCTCACGCCAGGGGCGGACGGCCCCGAGGACCCCGAGGGTGACCCCGAACCCGACGCCTGAGCTCCCCGAGGGCGAGCGCCTCCAGAAGGTCCTGGCCCGGGCCGGGTTCGGCAGCCGGCGGGTCTGTGAGGACCTGATCGACGAGGGCCGGGTCACCGTCGACGGCGACGTCGCGGTGCTGGGCCGGCGGGTCGACACGGCCGTGGCCCAGGTCGAGGTCGACGGGGTCCTCATCGGGGTCGCCCCCGACCTGGTCCACTGGCTGCTGCACAAGCCGGCCAAGGTGGTGACCACGGCATCGGATCCGGAGGGGCGGACCACGGTGCTCGATCTCGTGCCCGACGAGCCCCGGGTGTTCCCGGTCGGCCGCCTCGACTACGAGACCGAGGGCCTGCTGTTGCTGACCAACGACGGGTCGCTCACGCATCGCCTGACCCATCCGTCCTTCGGCGTGGAGAAGGAGTACCTGGCTGAGGTCGACCGCATGCCGTCGCGGGGCGACCTGCGCCGCCTGCGGGAGGGGATCGAGCTGGAGGACGGGCTGACCGCGCCGGCGAAGGTCGCCTCCCTCGACGACCGCACGCTGCGCATCACCATCCACGAAGGGCGGAACCGGCAGGTCCGGCGCATGGTCGAGGCCGTGGGCAGCACGGTCCTGCGCCTGGTCCGCATCCGTATCGGCCCCCTGGCCGATCGGCTGCTCAAGCCGGGGGAGTGGCGGCCTCTGACCCAGGACGAGGTCCGGGCGCTCGAGCGGGCCGTGGCCTCCGCGGCGTTGCCGTGGGAAGGGCGCACCGAGCCGGACGGAAGAGGTCCGGGGGCGTAAGGGCCCCACCGGTACGCTCCCCGGCGATGCCACTGCGGGCCCTCCGGGGCGCCACCACCATCGACGTCGACGAGGTCAGCCACCTGACCGAGCGCATGGTCGAGCTCTTCACCGAGCTCTTCGAGCGCAACGCCATCGACCACGACGACGTCGTCAGCATCATCTTCACCGCCACCGACGACATCCGCTGCACTTTCCCAGCCACCGCGGCGCGGACCTTCGGCCTCGGTGACGTCCCGCTCATCTGCGCCCGCGAGCTGGACGTCGAGGGGGCCACACCCCAGTGCGTGCGGGTGATGCTGCACGTCGAGACCGACCGGACCCGGGACCAGCTCCACCACGTCTACCAGCACGGGGCCGCCAACCTCCGTGACGACCTGCCCCGTTGAGTGATCCGCGGCGCGCCACGCTGGTCGGCACCGGGCTGATCGGCGGCTCCATCGGGCTGGCCCTGCGCCGGGCCGGTTGGGCGGTCATGGGCACGGACCGGGACCCCGACCGGGCTGAGGCCGCGGTGGCCCACGGCGCGCTGGACGCGGTGGGTGAGGACGCGACCTCGGACCTGACGATCGTGGCCACGCCCGTCGGTTCGGTCGCCGCCGAGGCTCGGCGGCTGCTCGACGCCGGTCACCGGGTCGTGACCGATGTCGGCAGCGTGAAGGCCCCGCTCGTGGCCGCGGTGGACCACCCGGGGTTCGTCGGTGGCCACCCCATGGCGGGGTCCGAGCAGGAGGGCATTGCCGCCGCCACCGCAGACCTCTTCGACGGGGCCACCTGGGTCCTGACCCCCACGGCCACGACGGACGACCTGGCCTACGCCACCGTTCGAGCCGCCATCGTGGAGCTGGGGGCCGAGGTGGTCGCCCTGGACCCCGCCCGCCACGACGCCCTGGTCGCGGAGGTCTCCCACGTGCCGCACCTGACGGCGGCGACGCTCATGCGCCTCGCCGATGACACCGCCGAGGAGCACCGGGCCCTGCTCCGGTTGGCCGCTGGCGGCTTCCGCGACATGACCCGGGTGGCGGCCGGCCACCCCGGCATCTGGCCCGACATCTGCGTGGAGAACCAGGCCGCGATCGTCGACGTCCTCGACCGTCTCATCACCGGGCTGAGCGAGGTCCGGCAGGTCGTGGCCGACCAGGACCGGGCCCAACTGATGTCGTTGCTGGAGCAGGCCCGGTCGGCCCGCATGAGCCTTCCGGCCCGCTTCGGTCGGCCGTCCGAGCTGGGCGAGCTGCGCGTCATCATCCCCGACCGCCCCGGCGCGCTGGCCGAGGTCACCACGCTGGCCACCGATATCGACGTCAACATCGCCAACATGGAGATCGCCCACTCCAGCGAGGGCGACCGCGGTGTGCTCATCCTGATCGTCGAGGCCGACGAGCTGGGCCGCTTGCACGACGCCCTCGTCGAGCGCGGCTTCGTCGTGTCCCATCAGCAGGTGCTCGAGTAGTGGCGAGCCTGACCGTCGGCCCGTCCGGGCCGTTGCGGGGACGGCTCCGCATGCCCGGCGACAAGTCGATCTCCCACCGGGCTCTCCTCCTGGCGGCGCTGGCCGAGGGTCGGTCCCGCATCGAAGGCCTCTCCGACGGTGCGGACGTGACCGGGACCCGCGGCGCGATCGAGGCCTTGGGCGCGGCCACCGACGACGAGGACGGCGCCGTCGTCGTCGACGGCGGGACGTTGCGGGAACCCGCGGACGTGATCGACGTGGGCAACTCGGGTACGACCATCCGCCTCCTCACCGGGCTCTGCTCGGCCTTCCCGTTTCTCACCGTCCTGGCCGGGGACGAGTCGATCTCCCGGCGGCCCATGGACCGGGTCGCCGTGCCGCTCCGGCTGATGGGAGCCTCCATCGAGGGACGGGAAGGCGGCCGCTTGCCCCCGCTGTCCGTGCGGGGCGGTGAGCTCCACGGCATCACCTACCGCACCCCCGTGCCGAGCGCCCAGGTGAAGAGTGCCGTGCTCCTGGCCGGCCTCGGGGCTGAGGGCGACACCGTGGTCGAAGAGGAGGTGCCGACCCGGGCCCACACCGAGGAGCTCCTGGCTCGGTTCGGGGCCGACGTCGACGTGAGCGAGGGCGGCATCCGGGTGCGCCGCTCCCGCCCCGAGCCGTTCGCCTACACCGTCCCCGGCGACCCGTCACAGGCCGCCTTCTGGGTGGTGGCGGCCACGCTCGTCCCGGGTAGCGACCTGGTCGTCGAGGACCTCTACCTCGGCCCCGCCCGGACCGGCTACCTGGACGTCTTGGCGCGCATGGGCGCCGACATCGAGGTCGAGGGCGACGCCGACGCGGGGACGGGCACGGTCCGGGTCCGCGCCGCGGCCCTGCACGGGACCTCTGTGCTCAGCGCCGAGATCGTGGGCCTGGACGAGGTCCCGGCGCTGGCCGTGGCCGCCGCCGCGGCCGAGGGGGCGACGCGCTTCGTCGACGTGGGTGAGCTCCGGGTCAAGGAGTCGGATCGCCTGGCCACGGTGTCGGGGAGCGTCCGAGCCATGGGCGGCACCGCGGAGGTCGACGGCGACGCGCTGGTCATCGAGGGCGGCACCCTCCAGGGTGGCCACATCGACGCCCACGGCGACCACCGCATCGCCATGGCCGCCGCCGTGGCCGGGCTGGCTTCGGCGGGCGAGGCGGTGACCGTCGAGGGGTGGGACGCCGTGGCCACCAGCTATCCCCGATTCGAGCAGGATCTGGGAGAGTGCACGCCATGACGGTGATTGCCATCGACGGTCCGGGCGGCTCCGGCAAGTCGACCGTGGCCCGCCATCTGGCCGAGCGCTTGGATCTCGAGTACTTGGACACCGGAGCCATGTACCGAGCGGTCGCCTTCGCCGCCCTGCGCCGGGGGATCGACCCGTCCGACACCGAGCCGGTGGCCAAGCTGGTCGACGGCCTCGAGCTGACGGTGGGGGAGGACGGGGTGATGGTCGACGGGGTCGACGCCACCATCGAGATACGAGGCCCGGAGGTCACGCGGGCGGTCAGCCTGGTGGCAGCCAACCCCGCCGTACGGGCCGAGCTCCGCAGCCGGCAACGGGAGTGGGCCGCGGCGCGCCCCGGTGGCGTGGTGGAGGGTCGCGACATCGGCACGGTGGTCTTCCCGGACGCCACGCTCAAGGTCTTCCTGACCGCCCGGGCCGACGTGCGGGCCGAACGCCGCTCCCAGGAGGTGACCGACCTCGACTACGAGACGGTGGCCGCCGACCTGGCCCGGCGAGACACCCTGGACGAGGATCGGGAGGACAGCCCTCTGGCCCAGGCCGAGGACGCCTTGGTCCTCGACACCAGCGGCCTCTCCATCGACGAGGTGGTGGCGTCCCTGGTCGTCGCTCTCGCTGAGGCGACCGCCTCGTGACCAAGTACGAGAGCCGGTACGGCAGCGCCGATCCGACGTTGCTGTCGCGCTGGTTCTACCGGTTCGTGTGGAGCCTCATCTGGGGCGCGGGGAAGATCATGTTCCGCATCGAGGTCCACGGGCGGGACAACATCCCCGCCACGGGCGCGTTCATCCTCGCTCCCGGTGCCCACCGCTCGAACATCGAGACGTTCGTGGTCTCGTTGGTGACCCGCCGTCGGATGCGGTTCATGGGCAAGGACTCCCTTTGGAAGTACGCCGGCCCCGATTGGTTCTTCTCGTCGCTGGGCGGGTTCCCGATCAACCGCGACGGCGCCGACCGAGAGGCGCTGACCCAGTGCCTCGAGCTGGTCGCGGCCGGAGAGCCCGTGGTGATGTTCCCGGAGGGCACGAGGCGTTCGGGGCCGACCATCGAGGCCGATCACATGCGCGATGGCGTGGCCTACGTCGCCAATCGGGGCCAGACCCCGATCGTGCCCGTCGGCATCGGCGGCTCGGAGCGGGTCATGCCGGCGAAGGCCAAGTACCTCCGGCCCGTGAAGATGGTCCTCGTCGTCGGCGAGCCGCTCGCCCCGCCCCCGCTCAAGGTGAGCGGGCGGGTGTCCCGTAGCGCCGTCCGGGGCCAGACCGAAGAGCTGCGCCGGCGCCTGCAGGAGCTGTTCGACGAGGCCCAACGACGCGCCGGTACACCGAACACCTAGCCTGCCCGGATGGCGCTGGCGGGCGAGCCTGGGCACGAGCACCAGCGATGGGACCGCCTCCGGGACGCGGCCATCGAGGCCGAGTTCGAGACCGGCCGCCGCGAGGACTCTGTCGAAGAGGCCCGCGCGGCGATCCACATCCGCGTCGCTCGCATGACCGTCGGCTCCGTGCTGCTCGTCGCCGGCGTGTGCATGCTCGTCCTCCCGGGCCCCGGCTGGCTGGCCATCGCCGGGGGCCTGGCCGTCCTGGCCAAGGACGTGGCCTGGGCCGAGCGGGCCCTCGAACGGGTCCGGCGCCGCCTCCCCGCCGACGAGGACGGCAGCGTCTCCACGCCGGTCATCGTCTTGTCGGTCCTCGTCGCCCTCGGCGCCGTGAGCCTGTCCATCTGGTGGTACCTCCTCCGGTGAGCGACTCCGAGGCGGCCATCCGGCTGGAGGGTGTCTCCAAGACCTTCCCTGGCTCGACCCGACCGGCGGTCGGGTCGCTCGACCTCACCGTCCCCGCCGGCCGGATCACCGTGCTGGTCGGGCCATCGGGCTGCGGCAAGACGACCACCCTCAAGATGATCAACCGGCTGATCGAGCCGACGGGGGGGCGCCTCGAGGTCCTCGGCGCCGAGATCCGGGAGGTTCCGGTCCACGAGCTGCGCCGCCAGATCGGTTACGTCATCCAGCAGATCGGCCTCTTCCCGCACAAGACCATCGCCGAGAACATCGCCACCGTGCCCAAGCTCCTGGGCTGGGAGAAGGCCCGGACCCGCCAGCGGGTGGACGAGCTGACCGACCTGGTCGGCCTCGACCCCGAGCACCTGAAGCGCTACCCGGCGGCCCTGTCGGGCGGCCAGCAGCAGCGGGTGGGAGTGGCCCGGGCCCTGGCCGCCGACCCGCCCATCCTGCTGATGGACGAGCCCTACTCGGCGGTGGACCCGATCGTGCGGGCTCGGCTCCAGGACGAGCTCCTGGCCCTGCAGTCGGCGGTCCAGAAGACGATCGTGCTCGTCACCCACGACATCGACGAGGCCATCAAGCTGGGCGACCAGATCGCGATCCTGAACGTGGGAGGGGTGCTCGAGCAGGTCGGCCCCCCCGAGGAGCTGCTCCGGGCTCCGGCCAACGAGTTCGTGGCCGGGTTCCTCGGCCAGGAGCGGGGGCTCAAGCGGCTGGGCCTGCTGACCGTCGGCGAGGCCGAACTGGTGGAGGGCCCGGTCGTCGCCGCCGGCGCCGATGCCGAAGAGGCCCTGCGGGTGATGGCCGAGCACGGCGTGGACTGGATCGGGGTACGGGACGAGCGCCGGCTGCTGGGCTGGGTGGCCGCGGACAGCCTGAATGGCTCGACGGTGGGCCAGGCCGAGCTGCGTCCCTTCGCGGCCACCGTCACCCCCGAGGCCACGCTGCGCGAGGCCCTGGACGTGATCGTGGGGGCCCAGAGCCGGGTGGCCATGGTCCAGGACGACGAGAAGGGCTACCTCGGGATGGTGACCATCGACCAGGTCGCCGGCGGGCTCGAGGCGTAGCAGGCGATGATCCTCGGGGCGGACAAGGACTCCTTCATCTGGTGGGACTGGGTGTGGGACCACACCGACGAGATCAAGGCCGCCACCATCGAGCACCTCCAGCTCACCGCCATCGCCCTCGGGGTCGGGCTGGTCCTCTCGATCGCCCTGGCCACGATCGCCATCCGCTGGCAGAAGGCCTACGCCCCGATCGCCGGGTTCGCCGGGGTCCTCTACGCCATCCCCAGCCTGGCCCTCTTCGCCATCCTGTTCCCGATCACGGGCCTGACCGTGCTGACGGCCGAGATCGCACTCGTCGGGTACACGTTGCTGATCCTCATCCGCAACATCGTGGCCGGCGTGCAGGGCGTGCCCGACGCGGTCAAGGAGGCCGCCGACGGCATGGGCTACCGGCCGCTGCACCGGTTCTTCGCCGTCGACCTCCGGCTGGCCACCCCTGCCATCGTGGCCGGCATCCGCATCGCGGCGGTGACCATCATCGGGCTGGTGACGGTGACCTTCGTCATCGGCTTCGGGGGCTACGGCTCGCTCATCAACGACGGGCTGTCCCGGGACTTCAACACCCCGGTGGTCGTGGGGGCGATCCTGTCGATCGCCCTGGCCCTGGCCATAGACATCATCCTCCTGCTCGTCGAGCGCCTGCTCACGCCGTGGAACCGGGCGGCGCGGCGATGAGCGCACTGAACGAGTTCACGACCTTCGTGACGACCTCGGAGAACTACTGGGGCGAGCGGGGGATCCTCATCCGCACCTGGGACCACCTCCGGCTGTCCGGCTTCGCCCTCCTCGTGTCGTCGCTGCTGTCCCTGCCCCCGGCGGTCTACCTGGGCCACATCAAGCGGGGTGGGGTGAGCGCGGTCTGGATCGTCAACATGGGACGAGCCATCCCTTCCTTCGCCCTCATCGTGCTCATCTTCCCGATCTCGCTGCGCTACGGGTTCGGGCTGGGGTTCTGGCCGACGGCGTTCGCCCTGGTGCTGCTGGGCATCCCGCCGATCTTCACCAACGCCTTCACCGGCGTCCGCGACGTCGACGCCGGGACGGTCGAGGCCGCCCGGGGGATGGGCATGCAGGGCCGCGAGGTGCTGTGGGGCGTGGAGATCCCCGCGGCCCTTCCCCTGATCATCACCGGCCTGCGGGTGTCGGCCGTGCAGGTGGTGGCCACGGCCACGCTGGGGGCCTACGTGGGCTTCGGTGGCCTCGGCGCCTTCATCGTCGAGGGCTTCGCCATCCAGGACGACGGCAAGCTCCTGACCGGGGCCATCCTCGTGGCCCTCGTGGTCTTCGTGGTAGAACTGGTGTTCGGCTGGCTCCAGCGCCGTCTGACCCCCTGGGTCCGAGCCGACCTGCTATCCAAGCGGGACCCGAGATCCTTCGACATCGTCGACGCCGACCAACGGACGGCCCCGGCGCGGCTGTGACAGATCGCAGATTGCGAACCAAAGGGAGAAGTCAATGACCAGGAAGATCAGAGGGTTGTGGGCGGTGCTGGCCGTCTTGGCGTTGCTCGCCGGTGCGTGTGGCGATGACAGCGGCGACGACAGCGCGTCGACCACGGCGACCGGGGACACGGCCAGCGACGCCTCCGTACCACCCGACGGCCCCACCATCACCATCGGGACCCAGGACTTCGGCGAGAGCGCCATCCTGTCCCAGATCTACGGCCAGGCGCTCATCAACGCCGGCTACTCCGTGGAGTACCAGGAGCTGGGTGGCTTCCGTGACCTGGAGGTCCCGGCCTTCGAGTCCGGCGACATCAACTTCGCCCCGGAGTACGTGGCCTCGATGCTCGAGTTCCTGAACGAGTTCGCCGGAGAGGCGACCTCCGACGTGGACGAGACGCTGGGTCTGCTCCAGGAGCAGCTCGGCGAGATCGGCCTGCAGGCCCTCGAACCGGCGCCCGCGGTCGACACCAACACCTTCGTGGTGACGCCGGAGAAGGCCGACGAGCTGGGCCTGTCCGGCATCGGCGACCTGACCGACGACCTCACCCTCGGGGCGCCGCAGGACTGCGAAGCGAACGCCTTCTGCCTGCCGGGCCTGGAGACCGTGTACGGCGTCGACCTGAGCAGTGGCTTCACGCCGCTGGACCCGGGTGTCATCCCCGACGCCCTGGAGAACGATGAGGTCGACGTGGCCGTCCTCTTCTCGACCAGTGGCATCATCGCCGACAAGGGCTGGATAGTGCTCGAGGACACCGACGGCCTGCTGGCCGCCGACAACATCGTCCCCGTGGTCACCGACGAGCTGGTCGACACCTACGGCGCCGACTTCGAGACGCTGGTCAACGGTGTCAGCGCGGCCATCACGACCGAGCTGTTGACTGCGGCCAACGCCCGCTTCGACATCGACGCCGAGGACGCCGACGTCATCGCCACCGACTTCCTCGCCGACAACGGCCTGGGCTAGTCACCGGTAGCGCTTCTGGCGCCTGATTTCGGGCCTCTGGCCCCGAAATCAGGCGCCAGTTCGCGTCTCCCTCGGGCTCAGAGCATCTTCGCGGTGGCGAAGACCTCCCGGACGAGGGGCTCGAAGTGCTCGAGGGGCTCGCTGTCGTAGTCCGGGTCGAAGGCGACCTGGTCCCAGTCGTCGGCGAAGCGCTCGGCCAGGGCGAAGACCTCGGGGTCGAGGGCGGCCCGGTGCTGCTCGCGGGCGTCGGGGTCGCCCCCGAAGTGGGCGTAGTAGTGGCGGCCCTGGAAGTCCTGGTGGACCCGGATCATCTCGTGGACCTCGGGGCGCACGTAGGGCTTGAGGATGGCGGCGGCGATCTCGGGGTGGTTGGGCACACTGACCGCCTTGCCGATGTCGTGGCACAGGGCGGCGACGACGACCTCGGGATCGGCGCCCGCCCGTTCGGCCCGGGTCGCCGTCTGGACCGAGTGCTCCAGCTGATCCACGGCGAAGCCGTCGGTGATGGCCTCCAGTGAGCGGAGCATGTCCAGCACCCGGTCGGCGACCCGATCGCGGTGCTCGAAGGTCTGCTTGCCGATCTCGGCCCACTGCTCGGCCGTCGACTCGTCCATGCGGGTGAAGGTGTCGGTCGTCGCCATGACCAACAGTCTGCCAGCCCCGGCTCAGCCCAGTGCGGCCAGCACGTCGGCGGCGTCGATGCTGCGGTCGTTGGTGGCGGGCCGGGCGGACAGGGAGCCACCCAGGGTGACCGTGGCCGCCTCGTCCACCGCCGCCAACAGGTCCCGCAGGTTGCGGGGCGGGGGGAAGTACTCGTCCTCGTCGGTGAACCAGACCTCCTCGGTGCCCTCGGTCGGGGCGAGGCGGGCGATCACGGCGTCGACCAGGTCTTCGGGGGCCGACGCCCCGGCCGTGACGCCGACCGTGCCCGTGATGTCGTCCGGCAGCTCGTCGGGGTCGTTGACCCGGAAGACCCGGGGGCCGCCGGCGTCGCGGGCCAGCTGCTCGAGGGCCCGGGTGTTGGAGGAGTTGGCCGAACCGATGACCACGATCGCGTCGCAGCGGTCGGCGATCTGGAGCAGGCCCGACTGGCGGTTGGTGGTGGCGAAGCACAGGTCGCTGCGACCGGGTTGCCACAGGTCGGGCCAGCGCTCGTTGGCCGCGTCGAGGACGCCGGCCCAGTCCCGGTGCGAGAGCGTGGTCTGGGCCAGGAGGGCGACGGGTTGGCCGCGGTCGGCCAGGGCGGCGATGTCTTCGGGGCGCTCGACCCGGTCGATGGCGTCAGGGGCGACGGCCATGGTGCCCACCGCCTCCTCGTGGCCCTCGTGGCCCACGTAGACGATGCGATAGCCCTTGCCCGCCCGGACCCGCACCTCGTGGTGGACCTTGGTCACCAGGGGGCAGACGGCGTCGACCACGTACCCGCCCTGGCGGCGGGCGATCTCGACCACCTCGGGGGCCGATCCGTGGGCCGACAGCATGATGGGTGAGCCCTGGGGGACCTCCTCCAGGTCGTCCACGAAGACCACCCCGAGGTCCCGGAAGCGGTCCACCACCCGCTGGTTGTGGACGATCTCGTGGTAGCAGTAGACGGGCGGCTCGAAGGTCCGCACCATCCAGGCCAGCGCCTTGATGGCCATCTCCACGCCCGCGCAGAACCCCCGCGGCGCACAGAGCAGGACCCGGTCGACGGCCATCGATCCGAGGGTATCGGTGCCCCTCGCTCCGTATCCTTGACGGGTGTCTGCTCCACTCGTCGTTGCTGTCGCGCCCGGTTCTCCGGCCGACCGCGCCGGGTTGCGCCCCGGGGACGAGCTGCGGGCCCTGAACGGTGAGGTCCCCCGCGACATCATCCGCTATCAGATCCTGGTCGACGACCCGGACCTGGAGATCGACGTGTCCCGGGGCGGCTTGGACCTCACCATCGGGGTCCAGAAGGGGGCAGGGGAGCCGTTGGGCGTCGAGGTCGAGTCGGCCGTCTTCGACGCCGTGCGCACCTGTGACAACCACTGTGAGTTCTGCTTCATCCACCAGCTCCCGCCGGGGATGCGCTCCAGCCTCTACCAGCGCGACGACGACTACCGGCTGTCCTTCCTCTACGGGAACTTCACCACGCTGACCCGGTTCACCGAGATGGACCTCGAGCGGGTGATCACCGAGCGCCTGTCGCCGCTCTACGTCTCCATTCACGCCACCGATCCGGACGTGCGGTCCGAGATGCTGCGCAACCGGCGCGGCGCCACCAGCCTGCGTTGGCTGCGGGCCCTCCTCGACGCCGGCGTGATGGTCCACGGCCAGGTCGTGGTCTGCCCCGGGGTCAACGACGGCACCGTCCTCGAGGACACGCTGGTCGGGATCGCCGACCAGTACCCCGAGCTGGCGACCGTCGCCGTGGTTCCCCTCGGCATCAGCCGTCACGGGCGCGAGGGACGTCTGCGACCCCACACCGTCGCGGAGGCCGAAGCCACCGTCGACAGCATCGAGGCCTGGCAGGGCCGCTTCCTGGAGATCGTGGGCCACCGGCTGGTCTACGCCGCCGACGAGTACTACCTGCTGGCGGACCGCCCGTTCCCGGTGGGGGAGAGCTATGAGGGCTTTCCCCTCCACGAGGACGGCATCGGCATGGCCCGCAGCTTCGAGCAGGAGTTCGCGGGCGAGGTCGACACCCCGATCGGGCCCCGGGCCGGCTTCTTCCAGTCCATCGACGGTGCCCCCGCGGCGGGCTACCGGGCCCCTCGGGGCCAGGTCACGCTCCGCCCCCGGCGCAGCGCCCCCGTGGCCGTCCTCACCGGGACCTACGGGGCCGAGATCCTGGCCCCCCTCCTGGTCGACCGGGACGACGTGCGGGTCCTGGCGGTCGAGAACCGCTTCTTCGGCGGGAACATCGGGGTCACCGGCCTGCTGGTGGGGGAGGACCTGCAGCGGGTCCTGGCCGACCAGCCCCCCGGGCACCGCTACCTCCTGCCCGACGTCTGCCTGTCCGGTGGGCGCTTCCTGGACGGCACCACACCCGAGGACCTGCCCGTGCCCGTCGAGGTCGTCGCGACGGACGGCCTGTCGCTGCGGGCCGCGCTCGAGCCGGTCGCCGCATGAGCGCGCCCGTGGTGGCCGTGGTGGGTCGACCGAACGTGGGCAAGTCGACCCTGCTGAACCGCATCGTGGGTCGCCGCGAGGCCATCGTCGAGGAGCGGTCCGGCGTCACCCGGGACCGCAAGGCGGTCGATGCCGAGTGGCGGGGTCGTCCCTTCATCGTCATGGACACCGGCGGCTTCATCGCCACCGAGGAGGGCCTCGACGCCGAGGTCAGCCGCCAGAGCGTGCGGGCCATCGAGGACGCGGACGCCGTGGTCATGGTCGTCGACGTCACCGTCGGGGTGACCAACGAGGACGAGGCTGTGGCCTCCCTCCTGCGGGGTCGGGACATCCCCGTGTTCGTGGTGGCCAACAAGGTCGACGACACGAATCGGGAGAACGACGCCTGGGCCTTCCTGTCCCTCGGCCTCGGCGACCCGCATCCGATCAGTGCTCTGCACGGCCGGCGCACCGGAGACTTCCTCGACGTGCTCGTCGACGCCCTGCCCCCCGAGGGGGAGGACGCCGACGGCGACGAGGGCGAGGTCCGGGAGGAGATCCTGGCGGTGGCCATCGTGGGCCGGCCCAATGTGGGCAAGTCCACGCTGTTCAACACGCTGGACCGGGCCGAGCGTTCGGTGGTCCACGACCTGGCCGGCACCACCCGCGACACCATCGACACCGTCATCGAGACCGAGTCCGGTCCGGTGCGAATCCTGGACACGGCCGGCATGCGCCGTCGGGGCAAGATCGACGTGTCGACGGAGTACTACTCCGTGGTCCGGGCCCTACGGGCGATCGACACCGCCGACGTGGTCCTGCTCGTGATCGACGCGCTGATCGGCGTCACCCACCAGGACCAGCGCCTGGCGGAGCGGGCGTCCATCTCCGGGTCGCCGGTGGTCGTGCTCCTCAACAAGTGGGAGATGGCCGATGCCGATCAGCGGGAGCTGGTGTCCGAGCAGGTCGACGACCGGCTGAAGTTCCTGCCCAACGCCAAGGTCCTCAAGATCAGTGCCCTCACGGGCAAAGGCACCCACAAGATCATCGATGCCCTGCTGGACACCGCCGACACCTACCACCGGCGCATCCCGACGGCGAAGGTCAACGAGGTCCTCCGCCAGGCGCAGGCCCACCAGCCGGCCCCGGGAGGCACCCGGGTCCTCTACGCCACCCAGGGGGCCACCGACCCGCCGACGTTCACCCTGTTCGCCAACCGGCGGCTCCCGCCCACGTACCTGCGCTACCTGGAACGGAAGCTGCGGGAAGCCTTTGCCATGGGCGACACGCCCCTCAAGCTGCGGGTCCGGGCGCGACGTGACTGATCGGACCACAAGCCCGTCCGGGGCGGAGAGTACGATCGGGGCGTCATGGTGATCCCGGTCCTCGCGACCACCGCCGTGCTCTGCCTGGCTGCCGCGCTGTCCTGGGGACGCTCGGCCCGCTTTCGCCATCGCGTCTGGCGGACCCTGGACAGCTCCGACGTCGACGAGGGCGCCATCGCGCTGGCGTGGGGCGTCTACCGCAAGGACGTCCACGCCGCCGCCTTCTACGCCATCGCCGGCGTGGCCATCGGTGCCCTGGCGTTCATCGACCCGCCCTCCGGCGCGGCCATCCTGGGGGTCCTCGCCGTCCCCGCCATCGTGTCGTTGGCGATGTGGCGCACCTTCGTGAACGAGGCCCGCCTGGCCCAGAGCCGCATCGGCATGGAACGCCGGGCGGTCGAAGTGCTGGACCAGGAGGAACGGGCGCCCCGCATGTGGGCCGAGCGCCTGGCGCCCGAGTCTCTGCCCGACCTGGTCGGCTTCGAGGTCGGCCGGGTCTACCAGCCCGGCTCGGGGATGATGGCCGGCGACTTCTACGACTTCTTCCGCCTGACCCCGACCCGGGTCGCGGCGGTCATCGGTGACGTGGCCGGCCACGGCATCGAGGCCTCCATCACCGCGTTCCAGGCCAAGTACCTGCTGCGGGTGTTCCTCCGTCAGTTCAAGGACCCGGCCCAGGCCATCGAGGAGCTGAACAGCCAGATGTACGCCCTCGGCCGCGACGAGGAGTTCATCTCCCTCGTGGTCGTGGTCTTCGACACCCGGGCGGGGACGCTGCGTTACACCTCGGCCGGCCATCCCGCCGCCTACCTGTGGCACGACCGGGAGCTGCAGCCGCTGCGGGCCACCGGCCCCCTGCTCATGCTGGCCCCGGCCAGTGAGTACTTCAGCCGGGAGATCGGCCTCGACGCCGACGACCTCTGCCTGCTCTACACCGATGGCCTGGCCGAAGCCCGGGACGGCGAGAACCTGTTCGGCGAGGAGCGCATCGCCGCCGCCGTCCGCCGCGACCCCGGGGTGGGCACCGAGGTGCTCTGCAAGTCCCTGCTGGAAGCGGCCCGGGACTTCTCCAACGGCCCGATCAGCGACGACGTCGCGATCATGGCCATCCGCCGCGAGTAGCCGTGACCGCAGACCAGGAGCGCCTGGCCAAGGCCACCGAACGGGCCCTCGCCGGGAACCTCGAGCGCGTCGGCGACAAGCTCCAGCGCCAGAACAAGCTGTTCGTGCGGGACCGGCTGGCCCTGCTCCTGGACGCCGGCTCCTTCATCGAGGACGCCCTGCTGGCCAACACCTCGGCCGAGGACCTGCCCGCCGACGGGGTGGTGACGGGGACCGGCACGGTCGACGGCCGGCCCGTGGCCGTGGTGGCGAACGATCCGACGGTGAAGGCCGGATCGTGGGGCGCCCGGACCGTCGAGAAGATCGTCCGCCTGACCGAGCTGGCCCTCCGGCACGAGCTGCCGGTGTTCTGGCTCATCGACTCGGCCGGGGCCCGCATCACCGACCAGGTCGAGCTCTTCCCCGGCCGGCGCGGTGCCGGGCACATCTTCTACAACCAGGTCCGGCTCTCCGGTCGCGTGCCCCAGATCTGCTGCCTGTTCGGCCCGTCGGCCGCCGGCGGGGCCTACATCCCGTCGTTCTGCGACATCGTGATCATGGTCGAGGGCAACGCCTCGATGTACTTGGGCTCGCCCCGCATGGCCGAGATGGTCATCGGCGAGGTGACGACCCTGGAGGAGATGGGTGGGGCCCGCATGCACGCCACGGTCTCGGGCTGTGGCGACAACCTGGCCTCCGACGACGAGGACGCCATCGACCAGGCCGTGGCCTGGTTCAGCTACTTCCCGCAGAACTGGCGAGAGGCGCCCCCGTCCTACGAGGCCCGCCCGCCGGCCGCCGAGCTGACCGCCGCCATCGTCCCCGCCGAGGAGCAGATGGCCTATGACATGCACCGGCTGGTCGACGGGCTGGTCGACGCCGAGTCCTTCTTCGAGCTGAAGCCCTTGTTCGCCCCGGAACTGATCGTCGGCCTCGGCCGCCTCGAGGGTCGCCCGGTCGGCATCGTGGCCAACAACCCGATGCAGAAGGGCGGCGTCCTCTTCGGCGACTCGGCCGACAAGGCGGCCCGCTTCGTGTGGTGCTGCGACGCCTTCAACATCCCGCTGGTGTTCCTCTGCGATGTCCCCGGCTTCATGGTCGGCACACAGGTGGAGCGGGACGGCATCATCCGCCACGGGGCCAAGATGGTGACCGCCGTGTCCGAGGCCACGGTGCCCAAGATCTCGGTGGTGGTGCGCAAGGCCTACGGTGCCGGCCTCTACGCCATGTCCGGTCCCGCGTTCGGCCCCGAGGCCACCCTCGCCCTGCCCACCGCCCGCATCGCGGTCATGGGCCCGGAGGCCGCCGTCAATGCCGTCTTCGCCAACAAGATCGCCGAGATCGAGGACCCCGACGAGCGGGAGGCCTTCACCGCCGAGCAGCGCCAGGTCTACGAGGAGGACGTGGACCTGCTCCGCCTCGCGTCCGAGCTGGTGGTCGACGCCGTCATCGACTTCGGCGACCTCCGCCGCGAGGTGGTGCGTCGCCTGGAGCGGGCCAAGGGCAAGAACCGCCACTTCTCCGACCGCCGCCACGGCGTCCCCCCCGTCTGATGCCTTGGTGTGACGACTGTCAGAAGTTCTGGAACCCGAACTCCATGCCGGAGAACGGCGAGTGCCCGACCTGCCAGCGGGTCATCTCCCTGCCCCGGAACAAGACGCCGTGGCACTTCAAGCTCCTGGTCGTGGCCATCAGCCTCTACCTCGGCTTTCGCCTCCTGCAGGGGATCGTCTGGGTCGCTCACCAGTTCTGACCGGTACGCTGCCGGTCCACAACACGGGCTGTGGCGCAGCTTGGTAGCGCGCTTGTCTGGGGGACAAGAGGTCCCGGGTTCAAATCCCGGCAGCCCGACCAAGCCCCGCAAGGGATCGCGAGGGATCGACGGTCCGAGTCGGTCGCAGATGTCTGTGTTTTGTCTGCGTGATCGCAGACCCGCTCCGGGAAGGGTCAGCACATCGCCCTAGTTGCCGTCCTCGTTGGCCCACTTCTCCACCTCGCCGGGGAGCAGATGGTCCGTGAGTTGGCGGTACAGGGCGCTCGGCTCGGCGTACTCGGCCTCGTGTTTGTCTGCCCAGTCAGCGATTCCGCCGACTGAGATGAACTCGATGTCCTCGTCGGTGTCGTAGACGAAGAGGTTCACGCGGCCCGCCTCCACGGTGACGACCCGGGCCTCTGTGTCGAACCCGAGGCACCAGGCCATCGTGCCCTCGCCCAGGTCGGACTCGAAGCGCCACTCTGGTCGCCGAGGCGAAAGAACGTCGTACAGGTCGAGCCACGTCGGCCGACTCCACGGCCCAGCGCGCTCCGAGACGTCCCGCTCATACTCGTCGCGAGGGGGACAGACCGCAGTCATGAGCCGAACACCACGGCACCGACCTTTGCGGCTGCCTCCGCCTGCATGTTGTCAGTGGCGTGGCTGTACAGGTCGAGCGTGATCGAGATCGAGGAATGACCGAGGCGCTCCTGGACGATCTTCGGGTGGACGCCGGCCTCGAGAGCAAGGGTGGCGTGGGTGTGGCGGAGGTCGTGAAGCCGGATGCGTGGCACCTCCGCTGACGCTGCGCCTTCTTGAAGTGCCAGACCAGCGTGTGCGGGTGGATGGGAGAGCCGTCCTCGTTGGTGAACACGGCCCCGCAGTCGGTCCACGCCTCGCCCCAGCCCATGCGCTCCTCGAGCTGGCGGGCCCGGTGCCGGCGCAGGGTCGTCACCGTGCCCTCGTCGAGGGCGACGGTCCGGGCTTTGCCGGACTTCGGGGCACCCTCGGCGACGTCGTAGCCGACGGCCACCCGGGCCCTCCGCACGGCCAGCTGGCCGGCATCCAGGTCGATGTCGGTCCAGCGCAGGCCGAGTAGCTCCCCACGGCGTAGCCCGGTCGTTGCCGCCAGGACCCACGCGGCGTGGAGCCGGTCGTCGGCGGTGGCCGCCATAAAGACCCGCAGCTGGTCCGCGGTCCACGTGTCCATCTCCCGCTTCTTCGCCTTCGGTCGGTCGACGTCGCTGGCCGGGTTCCGGGCGATCAGCCGTCGGCGGGCGGCGGCCTTTCGCCGCTCGAGCCGCCAGTGGATCTCGTGAGTGTCCGGGTGCCGCCACTCGCGCATCCGGTACTCGAAGCCCGGTGGCAAACGCTCTGCACGGCCGCCTTGGCCGGACGACACACCGATTCCTACTCTGGTGGCCGGATGGTCGAAGGTGGCTGGCACGCGGATCCTTTAGAGCGACACGAACTGCGCTTCTGGAACGGGACGCAGTGGACGGAGCATGTCTCCGACCGTGGCGTTCAGGCGGTTGACCACCTCGGCGTCGCATCCATGTCGACGGCAAAGAGCGACATGCCTCAGGGTGGCTGGCCTGAGCGGTCGTACAGAGTCTCGGTTGACAACACCGTGAGTGCCAAGCTGGTCCTGACTGACGCGGCGCTTGTTGCGACCGGGAAGGGCGGAGTCCTGTTCGAGTTGCCCTGGCGGAGCGTCGAGTCAGCGAGTGGCCTGGGCATCGGTAATCGGCGGTCGTCCGTGGTCATTATCCCCGCTGACGGCGACAGCTTCTTCGGCCTGACACTTGGTCTCGCTGAGGGCCGAGAGCTGGTGGAGGAGATACGCCGGCGGACGCAACTCAACCCACCCTCGCAGGGATGGTGGGGGGCGCTACCCGGCGAGTTCGGCGTTCCCTGTGTTGGCCGCATTCTCGCCGACGCTGCCGGACAGCTTGAGCCGGGTACTGGGTATCGGGGGGGAATTTGGCCTGCGGGAGTCACCATCACGACCCGCTCTTCCCGTTATCTCATCCGATGGTCAGTAGTGCGCGACCTAAGGGTGGAGGGCATTGACCAGGTGCGGACTCGACCGAGTGTCGGCGCGGTCCTCGTATTCGGTGTGCTTGGGCTCGCCGCCGCGAAACAAGAAGCCGAGTCGTATGTGACTATCACAACCGATCAAGGTGAGTGGGTTCTTGAGGTCGGCGGGGTGCTGCCCTCCCCGCTGAGGGCCCGGTTGAGCCCGGTGCTGCAGCAGCGCTTGGGCGACAAGCAATCGACTGGTACTTCCGATACCGATCCAATCGAGATGATCAAGGGACTCGCAGAACTCCGCGACCAAGGCCTACTGAGCGAAGCTGAGTTCGAGCTGAAGAAGGCCGAGCTACTGAAACGGATGTAGAGCCGTTTCGGCAAGGGTGAGGTCGAGCTCAGCCCAGCCGAGCTCTAGCTGCGCTCGAACGCAACGACCCGGAGGTGCACCTGGTTGACGAACGCGGCCAGACCTACGTGGGCGTGAAGGCCCTTGGCCAGAGGCTCGTGCGGGTCCATCGGTCCTAGGCCCGGTAGCAACACGATCGGGATCGGATCCGGCGACGCCGGAGCGACGGCTCCGACCACGATCTTCGCGTCGGTGGGGATGAACGGGGACTGCGCGGGGACGGGCGCGGTGACGATCTCCACCGGGTCTCCATTGGGCTTGGCTTAAAGGCCCTATGGCACTAGCCGGCCTCCGGCAGCGTGCGGATCCTTAACCCATGCGGACTCGCTGGCTGGTGGCTGTGATCCTGACCATCGCATTGGGCTCGGCGTGCATGCCCGAGTGGACGGTCCACCCTCGGGGTGGTCCACGGGTGGCCGCCGCGGGCGACAGCATCCTGCGCCAGCTCGAGTCCTACGGTCCGACTCACCCGCAGTCAACCCGGGCGCTCACCCGGTCCATCCAGGACGCCGGGTGGCGGGCGTCGGTCCGGGGCGAAAACGGCTGGAGGGTCGAGCAGATACGCGACCTCGCCGCCGACGCCGCTGCCCGCGGGGCGGATGGGGTCATTCTCGTCGCCGGGGTCAACGACGTGGTGTGGATTCGGCAACGACGACGGCCTCACGTGGCCCGGGAAATAGTCGCCGCCCAAATCCGGGGCACGCTCGCCGACCTCAGGGGGGTCGACTGCGTCATCTGGCCCACCGTCCCCTTCGGGCCGAACTACTACTACACCGGCCGGCGGGTCGACCGGCTCAGCGTGCGCCGCATCAACACCGTGCTCCGGCGGGAGGCAGAGCAACGGGCGAACCTCGTCGTCCCCGAGTGGGCAGCCAACCTCGAAGAACATCCGGGCTACGTGCGTCCCGACGGCCTGCACCTCTCCGCGACGGGCGAAGCGGCCCTACAGCGGGTCCTCCTCCGCGCCATGAGTACCTGCCTGCGGGCCCTGGCCCCGCCCACCACCGTCCCGCCCACCACGATCCCGCCGACGACCACGGTCCCGCCCACCACGATCCCGCCGACGACCACGGTCCCGGAGCCCAGCAGGCAGATGCCCACACGGTAAGACGGAGGTAGTGACCGCGCTGAGTGATGCTCAGCGGAGTCGATTTACTTCTCCGGTAGTGGGTCTGTTTGCGGTGAAGCCAGCGACGCGCGGCGGCCATGGCGTAGGACCTGCAGTTCCTCCAACGTCTCGGACCTGGGCTCGAACCAATGGGGCCAGGGGTACTCGGCCCGGTTCCGGTTCCGGTGCATCGGCGGCCGCCGCACCTTCCGGACGGCGGTGCACAACGAGATGGGAAGCGTTGACGGCGACCACGCTCCTGACAGCGGGTTCACGCCCTAATCAGACCCACCCAGCCCTGAGCCGCTAGCCCGCCTTCCACCGGTAAGACCCGTCCCACCAGACGTACCTCCCGCTTGAATCGTCCACGACCAGCACGGCCGACGGCTTACCGCTGGACAGGCTGGAGGACTCACCGTCGCGGGCCCGCCGATGTAGGAGATCACGCCCACGAGGCCGAACACCGCGGGCCGCAATTGCCCCGCGACTACGCCCTTTCGTGAGCCCCCGGAGCGGCGGGCGATCACCCCGACCTGCGAAGGTCCGTCGTCGGAGCCAGGGGAGTTGGGGTGCTGCTCGCCGAGTTGGTCGCCCGAACGGGACGCAGATCGCCTTCACCCGCTGCGACGGGTTGGCCGAGAGGATCTATGTCGTGAACGCGGCTGGGGCGGGCTGGTCCGGGTCACCGACGGCGAGGACGACCGGCCGAGGTGGGGAAGGCCGGTGACGTCACCCCGAGTGTTCAGCGGCTGTCCCGACCGGTGTTCACGAACCTGATGCACTGACCCTGGTTCCGGAACCCGTAGTCCGACCAGCCGCCCCGCTTGCAGTCGGCCTTGGTGATCGGCTGACCGACCGAGAACGGCGTCCAGTCGAAGTCCCAGTCGCGCTCACCGCCGAGCGCCAGGCGCACCTCGACGGTCCCGACCGCGGAGAAGGTCCGGACGATGGGGCCCGACGTGCAGGCGGGTGGCGTGCGGCCGTCGACACAGACACCAGGGTGGATCACGTCACCGATGACCACGGGATGGGGATTGGTGCCGACCGTGACGCCGTCGATCCGGTACTCGAAGAACGCCAGCGAGTTGGTCTCGTTGACGAACTCCAGCGTCACGGTGCCCGGGCCGGTCGCCACCTGGTTCACGTGCGGCAGACCCGCAGCGCGGTTGGCGTCATTCGTGCTCGGGAACTCGTAGGCGGACGCAGAGCCCGCGACCATGACCAGTCCGATCGCCACAATGGCGAGTGCGGCGGTGGCTCGTGTGCGGATCCTCATCTCAGTGCTCCTCGGCGCGGCGGCAGGGCCCACCCCTTCCGTCGGACGGACGCCTACGACCCTGAGGCCTTGGGGTACAAAAGGGCGCTCCTGGTGCTCGGGCCAGTCCTCGGGTCGTCAAACCTCACCTCGGGTGGCGCTCGGCACAACCCCGAAGACCGGGCTCCCACCGACGTCAGGGCACCTCGCCGCTCTCCACGAACGCGGAGGCCGTCGCGACGGTCACCTACAACAAGACCGACGCCTACAACACCCGCTTCCTCCCGGGCGTGTTCACCGAATCGATCCGCCAGAGGATGCCGGTGGCCCACTTCGGTCACAACGACGACCGGTCCCGCCTCATCGCCGAGCTCGTCGATTACCGGAAGAACCCGACCAGCTCGTGCTCGTCGGACAGATGCGGCCCCGGGAGTCCTCGTCCTGGGTCCGCCGCGCCTGGGCCGGGCTCAGCTCACGGGTGCTCACCGACTGGTCGGTCGTGTTCCACCGGCAGGAGGCCCGCCAAGCCCCGGACGGTGCCACCGAGTTCGTCCGAGCCCAGCTCCGCAGAGTCGACGTCGTCCTCGAGGGGGCCGTGCCCGGCGCTCAGCTGCTCAGCTTCCGCAGCGCCCAAGAGATCGGTCCCGTCGCCGCCCGCATCGCCGCAGCGGAACGGGCCGCCGGGGTCGGACCCGTCGTCCCGGCCTCGCACTCTGCGGCGATCCGCGAGGCCCTCACCGCCCTCGACGAGCTAGAGGGCTAAAGCCGTCAGCTTGCACGGAGAAGCGAACGCGTGTTCTATAAGGCGGTGACGCTCAACCTCGCCTCCCAGGTCGCCATCCTCCGCCAGACCGTCGCCATGCTCAGCCCCGGCGAACGGGCCATCAGCCGTGAGCAAGCGTTCGTGATCCTTGGCCGCCTCGACCACGTGGAGGCCCAGCTCGAGCACCTGCGGGACGGCGTGCGTCAGCTCCTAGCCGAGGTCGACGGCGACAGTTAGGGCCGAAGGCACCAACAGTGCGGGACTACTTCGGACGCCAAGGGGTTTGTTCGCCGCCGGGGTCAGCCTCCCACCAGTAGGCCCCATCCCGCCAGACTACTCGGGGTCCGGGAGACGGTGGGCCGCCGTCACCGTAGGCGCGTGACCGCCACCGCCATCGGCCATCTTCTGGCGAACTGCTGAGCGCTTTGCAGGCCGCGAGGGCAAAGCTCAGCAGGTCCTGCGAGCCGACGTACGGCAGACGCACAATGGAGCGGCCCGGGATCGTAAGCCGTTGGATGGCCCGTTCGGCGCGCAGAGGAAGGGCGTTGGAAAACCCGCTCCAGTATTTCATCTGGGCCGCGTCCAACCGGCTGTACAACTCGTCATACCCCATTCCTTTGGGCCCGGCGAGAACACCTATTCCGCGGTGAAGGTCCACTCGCGCTGCTCGTCGATCGCCGGGCTGGTCGATGAGAACGCAGAACCCCCGTGCCAGGCATTTCTCAGCGAAGGGCACCTCCTCGGAGAGCGTCGCCTCAGCAAACGTGCCCTTTCGCTTCACCGAGCCCAGTTCGGTATTTCGATCCCCGGAGCGAGCCCACTCATCGGCCAACCGGATGAGCCAGAGCGACAGCGCGCTCGCCACCAAGACGCCGGCGATCAGCCCGTTGCCCACGTCGGGCGAGCCCTCCGTCGCCCAGTCATGGGGCGCTAGGAGGAGACCGACGACAACGGGAAGGGCCACGCAGCCCACGACGCAGGCGACAAACGCCGGAATGCGCCCAGGAGCCCATCGGTTCTGCCACCCCCGCTTGGAGACAAACGCGTTCAGGTCATTCCATGATTGGAACTGTCGGGTCCCGGGGGCGGCTGCCCACACGTAGAACCCGTCCCTCCACTCGTACCGCCCGGGTGGATCGTCCACGGCCAGCACGTCCGGCGGGTCGCCACTAGACAGACGTGAGGACTCACCGTCACGAGGTCCGCCGGCGAACGTGACCGTCCTTCCCACGGGGGCCATGGTCGCGCCGGCGACGAGACGACGCACCCATTTGTTTAACGCGCCCCCCATCCTCCCTCGCTTCGACTTAGCTGGAGGTTCCCAGCGGCACGTCGGCCTCGATGGTTAACCCGACCTAGCCCGTTTCCCACCAGTAGGCCCCATCCCGCCAGACGTACCGGCCGCCTGAGTCGTCGACGACCAGCACGGCCGGCGGCTCGCCGCTCACGAGCCTCGAGGACTCACCCTCACGGGGTCCGCCGACGTACGTGATGGTCACGCCCACGCCAGGCACCCACTCGTCCGATGTCGACGATTCGGCCTAGGTGTCGGATCGAGCCAGCCCGGGGCGGATCGCTAGCAGGTAGATCAGGGCCACAAGCCAACCGAGGGCGAACACCCACCCGAAAAGCATTCCGACCCACCAGCCGGTTTGACCCCGCTGGATGGCGTCGACGAACGCCCAGATGGTGATGACCATTCCGACGATGAAGACACTTCCGAGGGTCATGCTCCCGCTGCCGGGGTCGAGATAGGCGAGCATGAGTTCGGGACCTCCGTTCACGGGCGGAAGCCTCTCATATTTGACGGTCAGGCGATCGATAGGCCAAGCGATCCTCGCCGCACCCGGTTGGTCACAGACTGGTCACGGACTGGTCACAACAGGGCGGTACGAGGCGGCACGAGCCACGTCGGTCGGGCGCTGAAACCCCCTGAAATCCGCGGTTTTCGCGTACTAGCCGACACCTGTCGGCACCAGTGTCGGGGGAGTTCAAGACCCCCCTCCGACTCGACCTCGATGTCTGCGCGATGTCTGCGTAACTCGGAGCAACACGGCGAAACAGGGTCCGGTGAGACACGGTGACGGGCCGTCGGATTCCGCGCCAGGACAGGCGAAACGCAACGCCGGCCATCCACGCCCCATGTGGACCGTGCGTCTGGGGGACAAGAGGTCCCGGGTTCAAATCCCGGCAGCCCGACCGAGCCCAGCAAGGGATCCCGGCCCAATCGGCTTCGGCCTGAGCGGGTGCTGATGTCAGCGTCTTGTCAGCGCAGTACATGGGAGGACCCAAGCGGCGTGGAGCCGATCGTCAGCCGTGCTCGCCATGAAGGCCCGGAGTTGGTCGGCGGTCCCTGCTCGACCTGCCGAACGATCCGGAGCTGATCGACGAGCCGGCCACGGTGCGGCTGGTGGAGCGGTCGCCGGGCACCGGGCGGATCGACGATGGCGGAGGCGGCCGCCATGACGACCGGGTGACCAGCCTCGCTCTGGCCGCCCAACATCTCCTGACTCAGCCCGTGCGCCGACGGGCCCGAATGGTGGTTCGAAGCTCACTCCCCGTGTGACGGCTTGTGAAGCAGAGCTCGGCCTCGTCCACAAACCGCGTCGCCGCCGGCTACTCGTCGGCTTCGCCGTGCTGGGCGGACTTTCTCCGCTCGAGCCGCCAGTGGATCTCGTGGGTGCTCGGGTGCCGCCACTCGCGCATCCGGTACTCGAATCCCGGTAGCAGCACGATCGGGATCGGATCGGGGGACGCCGGAGCGACCGCCCCGACCACGATCTTCGCGTCAGTGGGGATGAACGGGGACTGCGCGGGGACGGGTGCGGTGATGATCTCCACCGGGTCTCCATAGGGGCGGGGCATGGGCCTCA
>DATDAH010000062.1:0-10013 GCA_036525535.1 Acidimicrobiales bacterium | reverse complement strand
GGTGGCCGGGCCCGGGACCCGTCGGACAGCAACGTCCAGGAGATCTACCGGGTGCCGTTCTTCATGAAGGCCCCGGGCCAGCGGGCCGGTGACGGGCGCATCAGCGACCAGAACGCGCTGCTGGTCGACGTCCTGCCCACGATCATGGACCTCATCGACGTCGAGCCCCCCGACAACGCCGAGTTCGACGGCCAGTCCCTCGTCGCGGCCGGTTTCGATCGGGCCGACGACGACAAGCCCGTCTTCTACGGCAATGGCCCCCGGGTGGTGCCCGGCGACTTCGCCGACGTGGTCCCCATTGCTCTGCGCAACGCCGGCTACGTGAACGACGGGGGGTGGGTCAGCCTGCTGCAGGTGGGCCCGGCCGGCCATCTCGTGAACCAGCCGGTGGACGCCGTGGAGCGCTCACGACCGGTCGAAGGCGAGTGGGAGATCGATCAGGAGCGCTCGCTGCGGGACACGCCCGACGTCCGGGCCCGATCGATCGCCGTCGCCGGCCGGCTGGCTCTCGACGACGAGGACATCGACCTGCCCAACCAGGTGCTGATCGCCATCGATGGCATCCTGGCCGGCATCGGGGACCTGGACCGCAGCGACGGGGAGTTCGCGGCGCTCATCGACGAGCGCCGCCTCACCGTGGGCCACCACGACGTCGTGCTGTACCTGCCCACCGAGCGGGGGACCATCCAGCGGATCCAGGAGTCCTGAGGCCGCCGTGTTCCTCGTGCTCGGCCAGCCCCGATCGGGCACCACGCTGGTGGCGCAGTGCCTCAACGCCCACCCCGACCTGGTGCTCCCGGACGAGACCGATGCCGTCGTCCCGCTGGCCTTCCTGGTCGATCGCATCGAAGAACCGGACCTCGGCCGGGAGCTGGCCACGACGCTGATCACCCACAGTCGTCGCTTCGCGGACAGCATCGGGGAGTACCTGGACGCCGAGCGTGTGGCGGCGGTCGTCGGGGCCGCGCCATGGACCCTGAACGGGATCCTGACCGACCTCTACGCCGCCGTGGCCGAGGCCGGCGGCGGCCGCCTTGGTGGGGACAAGTCGCCCAACGACCTCAAGTTCCAGCGCATCCTCCTGACGGCCCGCCTCTACGGCCCCAACCTGCCGGTCGTGCACGTGGTGCGCGATGTCCGGGACGTCATGGCCTCGTTCCGGGACCTGGGCTGGGCCCAGGGCGTGCCCGAGGGGCTGGCCCGCTTCTGGGAGGCCAACAACCTCCTCGTCCAGGCCAGCGTGCCCCGGCAGGAGAGTCCCTATCTGCTCGTTCGCTACGAGGACGTGGTCGCCGACCCCGAGCGGGAGTTCCGCCGGATCTGTGCGCTCCTGGGCGTCGCGTGGGACCCGGGCATGATCGACGACGAGCGGCGCTATCAGCAGTTCGCCGGCCACCGGGAGATCGGCCAGCACGCCCAGACGTTCCAGCCCATCAGTGGGGCACGGGTCGGCCGTTACGCCGACGAGTTCGACGCCGAGACCCTCGCCCACATCACCGACCTCGCCCGAGAGGGGCTCGACGCCTTCGGCTACGAGTAACCGTTCCGGAACCTGGAACTCGTGACCCATCGCGAGGTTCAGGTTCCCGAACGGAAGCGCTCCAGGAGCTGGCCGGCGGCGGCGGCGGGGGAGAGGGTGCCGGCGCTGACCTGAGCTTCGAGCTCGGGAGCCAGGTCGGCGACGGTGGCGTCGTTCCGCAGTTCATCGAGCAGGGACTCGCGCACCTCGTCCCACAGCCACGTGCGAGCCTGGGCCGAGCGCCGCTCGGCCTGTTCGCCGGACGCCGACCGACGGTCCTGGACCTCGGTGACGGCCGCCCAGGTCTCGTCGATGCCCTCGCCGGTGAAGGCCGAACCGCTCACCACCGGCGGGGGGTGAGCCCCGTGCAACAGGTGCACGGCGTGCCGGTGGTCGGCGGCGGTGCGGTTGGCCGCAGGCACGAGGTCGCCGTCGGCCTTGGTCACCACGACCACGTCGGCCAGCTCCATGATCCCCCGCTTGATGCCCTGCAGCTCGTCGCCACCCGCGGGCGGGACGAGCAGGACGAAGACATCCACCAGCTCGGCCACGGCGACGTCGGACTGTCCGGAGCCCACGGTCTCCACGATGACCACGTCGAATCCGGCCGCCTCACACAGGAGGAGGGCCTCCCGGGTTCGGCGGGCCACGCCGCCCACCGTGCGCCCCGACGGTGACGGGCGGATGAAGGCCTCGTCGCGTCGGCCCAGCTCGCCCATGCGGGTCTTGTCGCCGAGGATCGAGCCCCCCGATCGGGTGCTGGAGGGGTCGACCGCCAGCACGGCGACCCGGTGCCCCGCGTCCACCAGATGCAGGCCGAGGGCTTCTATGAAGGTCGATTTCCCGGCGCCGGGCTGGCCCGTGACGCCGACCCGGACCGCACCGCCCGAGGCGGGGAGGAGCTCCTCGACGAGGGCCACGGCCTCCGCCCGGTGGTCAGGGCGCACGGACTCCACGAGGGTGATGCCCTGGGCCAGGGCCCGCCGGTCACCCGAGCGGATCGCCTCCGCCGTCGTCGTCATGGTGTCGTTACTGGTCGAGGAGCTCGAGCACCCGCAGGGCGGCCTTGGGGATGTTGGTCCCCGGGCCGAACACCGCGGCCACGCCGGCCTCCTGGAGCTTGGCGTGGTCGCCCGGAGGGATGACCCCGCCGCAGACGACGAGGACCTCGCCCGCCCCGGCGGCCCGCAGCTCGTCGATGAGCTGCGGGACCAGGGTCTTGTGGCCGGCGGCCTGGCTGGACACGCCGACCACGTGGACGTCGTTCTCGACCGCGTCGCGGGCGGCCTCGGCCGGCGTCTGGAACAGGGGGCCGACGTCGACGTCGAAGCCCAGGTCGGCGAAGGCGGTGGCGATGACCTTGGCCCCGCGATCGTGGCCGTCCTGGCCCATCTTGACCACCAGCATCCGGGGGCGGCGGCCGCGCGCCGCGGCGAACGCCTCCACGGCGTCCCGCGCCGTCTCGAAGTCCTCGAAGCCCTCCGCCGCTGCACCGTAGACGCCGGAGATCGACCGGATCTCGGCCTTGTGGCGCCCGAACACCTCTTCCATGGCGTCGGACATCTCGCCCACCGTGGCCCGAGCCCGGGCCGCGTCGATGCACAGCGCCAGCAGGTCCCCGTCGCCCCGAGCGCCCGCGGTGAGGGCGTCGAGCGCGGCGCGGGCCGCTCCGTCGTCCCGATCGGCCCGGACCCGTTCGAGCCGCTCGATCTGCTGGCGTCGGACATCGGTGTTGTCGATGTCGAGGACATCGACCTGGTCGGGATGCTCGGCCACGTACTTGTTGACGCCGACGACGACCTCGTCGCCCCGGTCCACCCGGGCCTGACGTCGGGCCGCGCTCTCCTCGATGCGCAACTTGGGCATGCCGGAGGCGACGGCCTCGGTCATGCCTCCCAGCCCCTCGACCTCCTCGATGAGGGCCCACGCCTTGGCGGCCAGGTCGTGGGTCAGCTTCTCGACGTAGTAGCTGCCGGCGAGAGGGTCGACGACGTGGGGCACGCCGGTCTCCTCGGCCAGGATGAGCTGGGTGTTGCGAGCGATCTTGGCCGAGAAGTCGGTGGGCAGGCCCAGGGCCTCGTCGAAGGCGTTGGTGTGCAGGCTCTGGGTGCCGCCCAACACGGCCGCCAACGCCTCGTACGCGGTGCGCACGATGTTGTTGTAGGGGTCCTGTTCGGTGAGGGAGACGCCGGAGGTTTGGCAGTGCGTGCGCAGCATCAGGGACTTCTCGTCCTTCGGGTCGAAGCGTTCCATCACCCGGGCCCAGAGCAGGCGGGCCGCGCGCAGCTTCGCCACCTCCATGAACAGGTTCATGCCGATGGCGAAGAAGAACGAGAGCCGGGGGGCGAAGGCGTCCACGTCGAGGCCCCGGGCGTGGGCCGTCCGGACGTATTCGAGGCCGTCGGCGATGGTGAAGGCCAGCTCCTGGTCGGCGGTCGCCCCCGCCTCCTGCATGTGGTAGCCGGAGATGGAGATCGAGTTGAAGCGGGGCATGTGTGTCGCCGTGTGCTCGATGATGTCGGCCACGATCCGCATGCTCGGCGCCGGCGGGTAGATGTAGGTGTTGCGGACCATGAACTCCTTGAGGATGTCGTTCTGGATGGTCCCGCTGAGCTGGTCGTGGGCCACGCCCTGCTCCTCGGCCGACACCACGTAGCAGGCCAACACGGGGAGCACGGCCCCGTTCATGGTCATGGAGACGCTGACCTTGTCCAGGGGGATGTCGGCGAAGAGGATGTTCGTGTCCTCCACCGAGTCGATGGCCACCCCGGCCATGCCGACGTCGCCCTCCACCCGAGGGTGGTCCGAGTCGTAGCCCCGGTGGGTGGCGAGGTCGAAGGCCACCGACAGGCCGGTCTGGCCCGCGGCGAGGTTGCGCTTGTAGAAGGCGTTGGACTCCTCGGCGGTCGAGAAGCCGCCGTACTGGCGCAGGGTCCAGGACCGGTTGGCGTACATCGTGGCCCGGACGCCGCGGACGAACGGCGGGAAGCCCGGCAGGCCACCGAGGTGCTCGACGCCGGTCAGATCGGCCTCGGTGTACAGCGGCGGGACGGGGATGCCCTCGGGTGTGGGCCAGGTCAGGTCGTCGGGGCTGGTGCCCCGCAGCTCCTTCTCGGCCCGGGCCCGCCAGGCGTCGGGATCAGGTGTCTCCATGACAGCGTCAAGGGTACGTGAGGTGCCTGCCGTAGATTGAGTCCGTGGCCACGAGACTGGTGATCATCGGCGGGGGACCGGCGGGCAACGCCGCCGCCACCCGGGCCTCGACCCTGGGGGCCCAGGTCACCCTGGTCGAGCGGGACATCATCGGCGGGGCGGCCCATCTGTGGGACTGCGTGCCCTCCAAGGCCATGATCGCCACGGGCGGAGCGATGTCCTATCTGCACCGTGTCGAGCAGATGGGCTTGCGCGAGGTCGGGGCCGAGATCGACCTCGACGCCCTCCGCGAGCGCCTCGTGTCCATCGAGGACCGCCTCGAGGCATCGGTCACCGACCTCCTCGACCGGCAGAAGGTCCGCATCCTCCGCGGCACCGGACGCATGACCGGCCCCAACACCGTCGTGGCCGAGACCGTCGACGGCGACGTGACCCTGCCGGCCGACGCCGTCCTTCTGAGCACGGGCAGCCGGCCCCGCATCCCCGACTGGGCCGAACCCGACGGCGACCGGGTCCTCACCACCCGCCAGGCCTACCCGCCGAAGGTCCTGCCCGAGCACGTGGCCGTGATCGGTTCCGGTGTCACCGGCGTCGAGTTCGTCCACCTCTTCGCGTCGATGGGATCGAAGGTGACCCTGGTCGTCAGCCGCCAGCAGGTCCTCCCCCAGAAGGACCCGGAGGTGGCCGCCGCCCTCGAGGAGAACTTCCTGTCCCGGGACGTCAAGCTGCTGAAGGGGGCCCGGGCCACGGGCTTGGAAAGGGGCGACGACGGGGTCACCGTGCTCTGCGACGACGGTCGCCGGGTGGACTGCACCCACGTCCTCCTGGCCGTCGGCTCGCTGCCCAACTCCGAGGCCCTGGGCCTGGACGCCGCGGGGGTGGAGAGTGAGAACGGCTATGTCCCTGTCGACCAGCACCTGCGCTCGAACGTCGGGCACATCTACGCCGCGGGCGACCTGTCGGGGAAGCTGCCGCTGTCCTCGGTGGCGGCCATGCAGGGGCGGAAGATCGCCGACCACGTCATGGGGCTCCACACCCGAGAGCACCGCCATTTGGACTACGACAAGGCCGCATCGGCCATCTTCACCGAGCCCGAGATCGCCGACGTGGGCCTGGCCGAGGCCGATGCCTTCGCCATCGGGCGCAAGGTCCGGGTCACGAAGGTCCCGTTCTCGGCCAACGCCAAGGCCATGATCAACGACGCCACGCCCGGCTTCGTGAAGCTGGTGTCGGACCCGGCGACCGGTCAGGTCCTCGGGGGCTCCGTCGTCGGCCGCCATGCTGCCGAGCTCATCGCCGTGGTGGCCCTCGCGGTCAGCGCCGGGCTCACGGTCACCGATCTCGACGACTCGCTCTTCGTCCACCCGACGTTGTCCGAGTCGTTGGCCGAAGCCGCCGACTAGGCCGGGCGGCATCGTCATGGGCGTGCTCGTGCTGGGCATGCATCGCAGCGGGACCTCCGCGCTGACCCGCGTGCTCAACCTGCTCGGCCTCGATGCGGGCAGGGACGTGCTCATAGGGGCCAGTGCGTCCAATCCCACCGGGCACTGGGAGGTCGAGCGGCTGACGTCGTTCAACGACCGCCTGCTCGACGACCGCGGCGGGCGTTGGTCAGCGCCGCCGTCTGCCGATCGGGCGGAGCTCGCCGGCCTGGCCGACGGGCCCTGGGGTGACGAAGCCGCCGAGCTGCACACCGAAGCGTTCGCCGGCACCCCCTGGGTGTGGAAGGACCCCCGGGTCAGCCTTCTCCTGCCGTTCTGGCGGGCCGTGCTCACCCGGGACGGGACCGCCGCCCCGCACGAGGTCGTGGCCCTGCGCGACCCGACCGAGATCGCGGGCTCCTTGGCCGCCCGCGACGACCTGGCCCTCGCCTACGGCCTGGCCCTGTGGGAGCGCTACACCCGGACGCTGGTCGGCGACCTCGACGGCCTCCGGACCTGCTTCGTGCCCTACGAGCGCCTGCTCGCCGAGCCGGAGACCGTGGCCCGGGAGCTGGTCGCCTTCTGCGTCGACGAGCCGTTGAGCGACGAGCCCGACCGACTGGGCTCGGTCGTCGACTACCTGGACGGCGCGCACCGCCACCAGACCGGGGTCGAGGACGACGTCCTGAGCCCGGCCCAGGCCGCTCTGGACGAGGCCCTCCTCGGCCTGTCCGGCCCCGTCGAGCCGTTCCGGGCACCGTCCTTGCCCCCCGAGACGGCCAACCTCCAGCTGGCCTTCGACGAGGCCAAGCGGTTGTCGTTCTTCCTGGAGGAGACCGACCGGCTGCAGGCGAAGGTCGACGCGCTCACCGAGGAGCACGAGCGCCAAGGGGCGGCCCTGCACGCCGAGATCGAGGCCCGCTCCGCCGAGGCCTCCGACCTGGCCGAACAGGTCATGCTGCTCCGGGCCGAGGCCGACGACTACCTCCGTCAGCTGGAGGAGCTCCGGGGCAAGTTCCCCATCCGCATGATGACCAAGGCCAAGGGTCTGCTCGACCGCTCGTGATCCGACGGACGCTACGAATCGGCGCCAGAGCCGCAGGGGTCAACCCAGTGCGTCCCGGAGACGGGTGTCCTCGACCAGGGAGCCGTCGGCCAGGCCGGCTGCGACCTGGTCCTCGGTGAGCAGGATCTTCTGCCATTCCTCGTCGAAGCCCCCGTCCTGCTGGAGGGCGTGGAGTCGGCGCCACTGGTGGCCGACCTCAGCGGGGAGCTCGGTGTTGCGGGCGTAGGCGGCGCCCCCCTTGGCGACCTTGTTGGCGAACTGGGCCTGGCTGCGGACGGGCACGTGGAGGATGTCGATGCGACCGTCGTCCAGCGCGCGGCCGGACAGCCCCTCGACTTCGTGGTTGCCCTGCAGGACGGTGATCTCGGGGTGGGCCCGGTGGGCCACCTTGGGCGGAAGGGGGCCGTCGCCCAGGCCCGGGTGCTGGCGGGACACGGCCTGGCGAACCGTCATCGGTCGGCCCTGGGGCCTGACGATCAGGTTGTGACGTTCCGCCACGACCACATCGACGTCGTCGGGAACGCTCGTGAGCGTGGACGCCAGGTCGCCCTCGCGGGGCCACCAGAACTCGTCGGCGTCGTTGTTGATGACCCAGTCGGCACGGTGCTCGGTGGCGGCCAAGCGGGCCATCCGGGTGACCCAGCGGTGTTGGGCGTAGGTGTCCTCCGGTTCCCGGATCAGGCGCAGGCGCCCGGCGGACTCCTCGCCCCGGAGTATGTCCAAGGTCCCGTCCACCGACCCGTTGTCGGTGGCGATCACGAAGTCCACGCCCTGGGCGAAGTGGTGCCGGAGATTGGCCTCCAAGACGTCCTCCTCGTCCCGGACGAGCACGGTCATGATCAGCACCGTCAGCCCGCGGGGTCGGGGAACATCCGGGCCAGCACCGGCCGGCACAGCACGTCGATGCGCTCGGCCAAGTGGTCCTGGTCGATCTCGTCGAGGATGCCGAACTTGGCCCGAGCCTTGAAGCCGTGGGCCTCGCCCGGGTCGAGGGTCTCGGGCGCGACGCCGACGAAGGCGGCCAGGTCGGTCAGGCGGTCACCGATGTCCTCGGTGCGGATGATCAGCAGGCGCTCGGGGGGTACGGCGTCGAGGACCTGCTGGTGACGGCGGGCCCAGGACCCGAGGTAGCCGTCGAGCGGGTAGAAGCCGTGCTCGGCCAGGACCGCCTCCTCGGGCGGGTGGGGGTCACCGGTGTCGAAGGTGAGGCGACGCAGCCGTTGGAAATGCGGTGGGGCCTGTCCCACCTTGAGGTGGTTGAGGAGCGAGTCCAACCAGCTCCGGGGCTCGCGGACGGTGAGCACGAACTGGGTGTCGCGGCCGAGGGCGAGCAGTTCGTCGACGACGAGGCCGTTCCAGCCCGCCGCGTTCACCTCGAGGCGGAGCCGGTCCTCGCGGTCGCGGAGGTAGCGGCGAAGATCGCGCCTGGTGGCCTGACCCTCGATCACGTCGCAGGTCAGCACGACCTGTGCCTTCGCATCCGGCTCGTGGGCCGTGCGGTAGTCGCGGGCGAACACCCCTGCGAGCGAGTGGGTGCCGCTCTTGGACAGGCCGACACCGAAGAGGCGGAAGCGCCGCTCCGGAGCGCGCGCCCGCCTCCGGCGGATCGATCCGAGCACGGCGGGGAGGCTACCGATCGCGGTCCCGGGCCACGTCGACCAGGGCCCGGGCTCGCTCGGCGGCCTCCCGGGGGGTGTCGGCCCAGCTCGTGAGCGAGCACTCGTGGGTCCAGGTGTCGTAGTACGCCCGAACCTTGCCGGTGGCGTTGTCCTCGAGCACATGGGGGATGCCCTGCAGGAGGCTGAGCAGGTGGGCGTGGAGGCGATCCGTGCGCACCACCCGCCCCCGGGCCAGGATCTCGTCGGCTCGGGCCACCCAGCGCCGCCCGAGGGGCTCGAAGGTCATCGCGCTGTCCTTCCAGGTGTTGCGGGCGAACGTCGGGCTCGTCGCGGACCGGTCGAGCAGGGCCCGGTTCAGGAGGCGTCGCCACCGGTCGCCCAGGGGCCAGCTCGGCTCGTCGTCGAGGTCGGCCAGCCAGTCCAGCCGCTCGGATGTGATGCCGCTGCCGTAGCCGGCGTCCTCGCGGGCCACGGCCTCCTTGTCCACGCGGGCGAGGTGGAGGACGTCGACCCGCGGGTCGTGCACCCGGTCGTGCGGGTCGAGGGCGAGGGCCAGGTCGGGGCAGAGCTCGATGGGGACCGAGAAGTGCTCCCGGGCGAAGGCCAGGCTCTGCTCCTCCCGCACGAGGAGCGTGAAGTCGGTGTGCCCCTCGCACAGGCGGCGCATGTGGTCGAGGTTGGCGGGATCGTCGAAGTGCAGGCTCTGGGGCAGCTGGACGGTTCGCAGGTCGACGAGGTCGGCCAGGACCCGTTCGCGGGTCGCCTGCTGGTTGGCGGGATAGAGGTCGCCGAAGTTGCCGCCGCCCTGGAGCAGCACGACTCCGTCGCCCAGGGCCCGACGCAGGGCGACGGGCTCGTAGGTGGCCCAGGAGCACCGGTAGGCCACGTGGACCTGCATCCGGCGGAGGGAGGCCAAGGCCCCCAGCCAGATCGCCGAGTCGCCGGCGTTGGCGTGGTTCGGGAAGTTGACCAGCGCCACCCTGGTCCCGACGGGGAGCAGGTCGTGGAGGACGCCGTCCACGAGGTGGGACCAGCGGCCGACCAGCTCGGCGTCGGGGCGGTGGGTCACGGCGCCCGGCAGGCTATAGCTAGGCCCCATGATCAGCTTTTCGGAGGTTGGGGCCTCCGGTTCTGAGGTGCGGGGCACGGTGGATGTGGATGGCGAGTCGTTCGGGGTGTGGTTTCGGGTGACGGGGGCGCCGGTGGAGGCGTCGGCGGAGGCGTTCAGTGTTCTG
>DATDAH010000061.1:0-2456 GCA_036525535.1 Acidimicrobiales bacterium | reverse complement strand
CGTCGCCGATCTCGTAGAGGACCGGCACCACCTCGCGGATGACCAGCGGCAGCGCCACGAAACACGTCGCCATGATCATGCCGGGCGTGTCGAAGATGATGGCGCGTCCGGTGCTCTCCTCGATCGCCGGTCCGAACCAGCCGTCCCGGCCGTTGTAGACCAGCAGCAGCGCAAGGCCGACCACGATCGGTGAGACCGACAGCGGGACGTCGATCAGCGCGGAGAGGACCCGCTTGCCGGGGAACTCGTAGCGCACGAGCAGGATCGAGATACCGACGCCGAACACGGTGTTGATGAGGACGGCCCAGAAGGCCACCTGCAGCGACAGCAGCAGGGCGTTGGACACCTGGGGCTCGGACAGGGCCTCGATCAGGTTGTCGAGGCCTTGCGCGAACGTCTGCCTGATGACGAGCGACACCGGCCAGGCGACGAGGAAGAACACGTAGCCGATCGCGAGGATGCGCAGCGCCCACTTGACGGGCGTGGAGACCTTAACCACGGCGCGACACCCGCCTCTGCACGATGTCGAGCGCGACGATCACGACGAGGGCCACGAACAGCATCACGGACGCCAGCGCGGCGGCCGAGGTGGCGTTCCCGTTCTCGATGAACGTCAGGACCCGCACCGAGACCACCTCGGTCTGGAACGGCCGGTTGCCCGACAGCAGCACCAGCGACCCGTACTCCGAGATCGCCCGGGCGAAGGACAGGGCGGCGCCCGCGGCGATCGCGGGCGCGAGGCTCGGCAGGAGGATCCGTCGCAGGATCGTCACCCGGTTGGCGCCGAGAGAGGCCGCGGCCTCCTCGACGTCGGCCTCGAGCTCCTCGAGCACGGGCTGGACCGTCCGCACGACGAACGGCAGGGTCACGAAGGCCAGCGCCAGCGACACGGCGTGCTCGGTGAACGCCCAGTGCACGCCCATCGGGCTGTTGGGCCCGTAGAGCGACAGCAGGACCAGGCCCGCGACGATCGTCGGCAGCGCGAACGGCACGTCGATGATGACGTCGAGCACGGCCTTGCCGGGGAAGTTGTCACGTACCAGCACCCAGGCGATGACGGTGCCCATCACGATGTTGATGCACGTGACCAGCACGGCCTGTTGGACGGTCAAGGTGACCGCTGCCCAGGTCTGCGGGTTGGTCAGCACGTCGTAGTAGGTGGTCCAGCCGCCCTCGGCGGCGGTCACCACCACGGCGGTGAGCGGGATCAGCACGAGCAGGCTGAACCACAGCATCGCGATGCCGAGGCCCAGGCTCGCCCCCGGGGTCAGGGTGTTGCGCGGCTTGGACCGTCGCGCGCGCCGAGGCCGGCGTCCCTCCTGGGACGCCGGCCCGGCGGAGCTCGGCCCTTCGAGAAGGGCGGAGGTCATTACTCGTCGCCGACCTTCCCGGTCTCCTGCTGGAGCTCGGTGATGATGCCCAGCGGGTTGCCGTCCTCACCGTCGCCGAAGTACTTGTCGGCGGCCTCGCCCCAGCCGTTGAAGTCACCGTCGATGGTGAACAGCTGCTCCGGAGCGGGGAACGGGTCGGACGGGTCGTTGGCACCCTCGACCTCGCCGATCTCGACACCGTCGACGACCGGGCGGAAGCCGGACTGCGCGTAGTCGGCCTGGGCCTCCGGGCCGGTCATGAACTCGAGGAAGGCCTTGGCGGCGTCACTGGCGTCGACGGTCACCGCGGCCGGGTTCTCGATGAGCAGGGTGTCCGCCGGCAGCACGTAGTCGACGTCGGCGCCGTTCTGCTTGGCCAGGATCGCCTCGTTCTCGTAGGAGAGGAGGACGTCACCGCTGCCGTCGGTGAAGGCCGTGGTGGCCTCGCGACCGCTGCCCGGGAGGGCGATGGTGTTGTTGAGCAGCTTGGTCAGGAACGCCTTGGCGTCGTCCTCGCTGCCGCCGTTGCCGGTGACGTGGGCCCAGGCCGCGAGGATGTTCCAGCGGGCCGAGCCGGACGAGCCGGGGTTCGGGGTGATGATCTCGACGCCGGGCTCGACCAGGTCGTCCCAGGTCTCGATGCCGTCGGGGTTGCCCTTGCGGACCACGAACACGACGACCGAGGAGGTGGCGATGCCGTTGGTGGCGTTGTCCTTCCAGTCGTCGGCCACGAGGCCCTCGTCGACCAGACGGGTCACGTCTCCCTCGAGGGAGTAGTGCACGACGTCGGCGTCGGCACCGGCCACGACCGCGCGGCTCTGGTCACCCGAGGCGCCGTACGACGTCTCGAACGTGACGCCGTCGCCGGCGTCGGTGCCCTCGAAGTCCTCGAAGACGGGCTCGTTGGCCGCCTCCATCACGGAGAAGGCGTTGAGGCTGATGGTCTCGCCACCGTCGCTGTCGCTGCCGCCGTCCTGGGTAGAGCACGCACTGAGGGTCAGCGCAGCCGCCGCGGCCACCGCGATGAGCGGGGTCTTGAAGTTCATTCGCATGTTCGTCCCTTTCGAAGCACCTCGGGAGTGCCGT
>DATDAH010000060.1:0-12423 GCA_036525535.1 Acidimicrobiales bacterium | reverse complement strand
TTCCTCCTCGTGCTCTACGGCTTCTTCGAGAACTTCTCCTACGCCCTTCCCTCCAGCTACTGATGCGCTCCCTCCGCCTCGTCGCCATCCTCCTCGCCGCTGGTCTTGCGCTGTGCGGGTGCGCCGACGACGACCCCCCGGAGTGGCTGGTCGAGCGGGCCACGCCCACGACCACGACCCCGGTCCCCGCGACGACCGCCGTGCCGTCGACCACGGTGCCCCACCTGGGCCGCGAGCTGGCGGTCATCGACCTCGAGCCGGGCGTCTGCATCGAGGACGCCGGTGCGTTCACCGGGACCGAGGTCAACGAGATCACCCAGACCCAGGCCATCGCCTGTCGCCTCCCGCACGAGGCCGAGGTGTACCTCCGCCAGGACCTGCCCGCTGGTCCGGACGATCCCTTCCCGGGGGTGGGCGAGCTGCGGAGCCAGGCCCAAGAGCTCTGCCGCGACGGCTTCGAGGCCTTTGTCGGGGTGCGTTGGACCCGGTCCGAACTGGAGATCGCTGCGCTGTGGCCGTCGCCGCCGTCATGGGCGGAGGGCGACCGGGTCGTGGTGTGCGCCGTGTTCCGCCTCGACGGCCAGCCGCTGACGGGTACAGCCCAGGGGTCCCGCATCTAACCGAGCCGCCCCGTCGCTTACGCTCCCACGCCAGTGCCGATCCGCCGTGTCCTCATCGCCGCGTTGGCGTGCGTGCTGCTCCCGCTCGCCGCCTGCTCCACCGACGACGCCGACGCCCCCGAGACCGAGGCCGTCTCCCTCGACGGCGCCGGCGCCCTCGACGTCACCCTCCGGCCGGGGGTCGAGTCGGTCATGGTGCAGGACGCGGCACCGGGGACGGATCTGCGGCTGGTCGACGCCGATGGGCACGTGGTCGACGCGTGGTTCGCCCCGCTCGGCACCGAGTCGACGTCGGGCACCGTCGACGACGAGGGCCTGCTCGGCTTCGGCCGGGTCCCGGGCGGCGAGGGCTACCGGGTGGTGGCCGGCACCGGTGACGAGGTCCAGGTCAGTGAGCCGATCACGGTGCTGGCTCGGGACGAGGCGCCACCCACATCGCTCTTCGAGGACCAGGAGCTGGTCGAAGGCATCAACTACCTGGAGATGCGGGACGGCACCACCCTTGCCGCCATGGTCCGCTTCCCGTCCTTCCCGCGGGACGATGTCCCGGCCGACGGGCCCTACCCCACCGTGGTCAACATGTCGGGCTACTCACCCGCCGACCCCTCCAGCCCACCCCCCGAGCTGCAGCTGGCCGATGCCCTCGGCTACGCCACCGTCGGTGTGAACCTGCGGGGCACCGGCTGCTCGGGCGGGGCCCTCTCCTTCTTCGAGGGCCCACAGGTGGCCGACGGCTACGACGCCATCGAGGCCATCGCCGCCCAGGACTGGGTCGCGGGCAACGAGGTCGGGATGGTCGGCATCTCCTATCCGGGCATCACCCAGCTCTTCGTGGCGTCGACCCAGCCCCCCCACCTCGCGGCCATCAGCCCGATGTCGGTCATCGACGATCCCTACGTCGGCGTCGGCTACCCGGGCGGCATCTTCAACAGTGGGTTCGCGGCCGAGTGGACCAGCCACGTCAGCGACGACGCCGCCGCCTACGGGCCCGACTACGTCAACCAGCAGATCGACGAGGGCGACACGGACTGCGACGGAAACCAGGCCCTGCGCTCCCAGAACCTCGACCTGGTGGCCGGCCTCGAGGCCGAGCCCTATGACGACGACGACCGGTTCGGTCCGATCCGTCCCGCCGATCTCGTCGACCGGATCGACGTCCCCGTGTTCCTCACCGGCCAGTGGCAGGACGAGCAGACCAGTGGCCACTTCGCCGACATGCTCGACCGCTTCACCGGCACCGACCGGCTGCACGCCTACCTGACCAACGGCCCCCACGGCGACGGCCTGACCCTGCCCAACTTCCAGCGCTGGGCCGACTTCCTGGACCTGTACGTGGCCCACCGCATCCCCGAGCTGCCCGCCGTCGCCCGGGCCGGGGTGCCGCCGGCGATCAATGCCATCTTCGGCGAGGGCGTGGGCCTCGGGCCCGACCGCTTCGCGGGCTACGACTCCTACGAGGAGGCCTTGGCCGACTGGGAGGCCGACGACCCCTTCACCGTGGTGTTCGAGAACGGGGCGGCGACCGACCATCCCGGCGGGCCGGGCGGGACGACGGAGGCCACGTTCGCCTCCTGGCCGCCCCCCGAGGCCGAGGCCACCACCTGGTACTTCGAGCCGGACGGGAGCCTCGGCCCCGACGAGCCCACGGTGGCCGACGGTGAGGACGGGTCGGTCGTGGAGTACGCCCAGGTCCCGGGGCAGGCCCGCCGGCGGACCCTCGTGGAGCAGTCCGACGACATCTCGTTCTCGCCCCAACCTCCTTACCGGTGGCCCTCGCCGCAGCCGGGCGAGGTGGCCACGTGGCTGACCCCGCCCCTGGAGGACGATCTCGCCGTCGTCGGCTCGGCCCGGGCCGACATGTACCTGCAGTCCAGTGCGCCCGACACCGATCTCGAGGTCACCTTGACCGAGGTCACCCCCGGCGGCGACGAGATCTACGTCCAGACGGGTTGGCTCCGGGCCAGCCATCGGGCCCTGGACGAGGAGCGGTCCACGCCCATCCACCCCGTGCCCCTGCACACCGAGGCCGCGGCCGAGCCGCTGCCCGACGGGGAGTTCGTCGAGGTCTCGGTGGACATCTTCCCGTTCGCCCACCTCTTCCGGGCCGGGTCCCGGCTCCGGCTGTCCATCGACAGCCCCGGCGGCAACCGGGCCCGCTGGGCCTTCGACACGGTCGATGCCGCGAGCGAGTCGAACCTCATCGCCGATTCCGTCGAGTACCCGTCATCGCTCACGTTGGCCGTGGTCGACGGCGTCCAGGTCCCCCGCGCCCTTCCCGCCTGCGGGACGCTCCGGGCCCAGCCCTGCCGCCCCTACCAGCCCGTGATCAACGTCCCCGGCGGCTAGGGGTCGAGCTGGTCGAAGCCGCGGCCGATGATGGCGACGGCCTCGCGGATGAGGTCGCTGAGGGGGCGGGGGTCACCGGCCACGACGGCGTCGACGACCACGCGCTGGACCGAGACCATGCAGGCCGCGAGCAGCCCGGGGCGGAGATCCGCCGGCCCGGCGTCGAGGCGGATCCTGGCCCAGTCGGCCACCGTCTCCTCCACCCGGTCGAGCACCGCGAGATGGCGTTGGCGCAGGGCGGGCTCGTCGTGGAGCAGAGGGGCCAGCCGCCCGTCCTCGTCCTCTCCCGTCTCCATCCGACCGGCCAGCACCTCGACGACGGCCCGGACGCCGTCCATCACCGGCTCGGAGGCCGGCCGGGCGTCCAGCAGCGCCCGGAGGTCGGCCAGGTCCTCCTCGACGTCGGCGAAGACCAGGTCCTCCTTGGTGGGGAAGTAGCGGAAGACGGTGCGGACCGAGACGTTGGCGTGCTCGGCGACGGCGTCCATCGTCGTGGCGTCGAAGCCCTGCGTGCAGAACAGCTCGACCGCGGCCCCGCGGATCGCCTCCCGGGTGTCCGCCTTCTTGCGTTCGCGCAGGTTGTGCATCGCCGTGACCCCCCGGTCAGTGTGGCCCACCGAGGGGGGCCGGCCGAGCCGGTCGGGTGACCTATGTCACCTAGTGACTTTTGACAGTAACTGTCACACTAGGCGGATGGCCCTCGCCCTCCACCGTCTCGGCCGCTGGTGCGTCACCCACCGCCGCCGGGTCCTTCTCCTCTGGCTCGCCACCCTGATCGGCCTCGGTGTCTTCGCCGGCCGGGTCGGCGGTGAGTACACCGACACCTTCCGTGTCCCCGGGGTCGAGTCCCAGCAGGCCACGGACCTCCTGCAAGAGCGCTTCCCCACGGCGTCGGGCACGTCGGCCCAGCTGGTGTTCCACGCCGAAGACGGCGGCGTCCTCGACGGCGGGCGAGCAACCGTGGTCGCCGCGGTCATCGCCGAGGTGGGCGAGCTGCGCGACGTCGAGTCGGTGACCGACCCCACGACCCAGCTGAGCCCGGACGGCAGCACGGCCCTGGCCCAGGTGCAATACGGCGTCGAGTTCACCGACCTCGACGTCACCGACCTCGACGCCCTGCTCGCCGTCGGTGAGCCGTTGGCCGACCAGGGCCTCCAGATGGAGGTGGGCGGTGAGCTGCCTCAGTTCGTGGAGCAGCCCGAGACCCAGGGGGCGGAGCTGATCGGCCTGCTGGCTGCCGTGCTCATCCTCCTGCTCGCCTTCGGCTCCATCCTGGCCATGGGCCTGCCCATCGGCATCGCCCTCTTCGGGCTGGGGATCAGCGTGATGCTGCTCACCATCGTCGCCGCGGTGGTCGACGTCCCGACCACGACGCCGATCCTGGCCTCGATGATCGGGATCGGGGTGGGGATCGACTACGCCCTGTTCGTCGTCACCCGTCACCGAGAGCACCTCCATGACGGCATGACGGTGACCGAGGCCGCGGCCCGGGCCATCGCCACCGCCGGTCAGGCCGTGATCATCGCCGGCGGCACCGTGGTGATCGCCATCCTCGGCTTGGCCATCTCGGGCATCCCCATGGTGGCCGTCATGGGCATGGGGGCCGCCGTCGTGGTGGCGGTGATGGTCATCGCCACCGTCACCCTGCTGCCCGCCCTGCTCGGCTTCGCCGGGCACAACATCGACCGGTTCCGGGTGTTCCGGGCCCACACGGAGCGGGCCGGCACCGTCTCGATCTGGTCCCGCTGGGGGACGACGGTGGCCCGTCGTCCCTGGCCCTACCTCATCGCCAGCCTCGCCCTCCTCCTGGCCCTGGCCGCCCCGGTCCTGTCCATCCGCTTCGGCCAGACCGACTCGGGCACCAGCGCCGAGACCACCACCCAGCGGCAGGCCTACGACATCGTGGCCGACGCCTACGGGCCGGGAGTCAACGGCCCCCTCCTGCTGGCCATCGAGTCCGGCGACGAGGCCGTCGTCGCCGAGGTCGTGGACTCCGTCACCGGCCAACCCGGTGTGGCCTTCGTCGCCCCGCCCCAGATCAGTCCCGAGGGCGACGCCGCCATCCTCTCCGTGATCCCCGAGTACTCCCCGCAGGCGGAAGGCACGGCCCAACTGATCCACCGGCTGCGCAACGACGCCTTGCCCGAGATCGACACGCCGGTCTACGTCGGGGGCCTGACCGCGACCTTCGTCGACCTGTCGGACAAGGTGGCCAGCCGGCTGCCCTGGTTCATCGCGGCGGTCGTGGGCCTGTCGTTCCTGCTCCTCATGGTCGTGTTCCGCTCGGTGCTGGTCCCGTTGAAGGCCGCGCTCATGAACCTGCTGTCCATCGGGGCGGCCTATGGCGTGATCGTGGCCATCTTCCAGTGGGGCTGGGGCATGTCCCTGGTCGGCCTCCAGGAGACCGTGCCGATCGTGGCCTTCGTGCCCATGATGATGTTCGCCATCCTGTTCGGGCTCTCGATGGACTACGAGGTCTTCCTCCTCTCGCGGGTGCGGGAGGAGTACCTGGCGACCGGCGACAACACCGGCAGCGTGATCTCCGGCATCGCGTCGACCGCCCGGGTCATCACCTCGGCCGCGCTGATCATGATCTGTGTCTTCCTGGGCTTCGTGCTCGGCGAGGACCCGGTCATCAAGATGATGGGCATCGGCCTGGCTACGGCCGTGTTCGTGGACGCCACCATCGTCCGGGTGGTCCTGGTGCCCGCGACCATGCGCCTGCTCGGTGACGCCAACTGGTGGCTGCCGGCCTGGCTGGACCGCCTCCTGCCCCACATCGACGTGGAAGGCGGCAACGGCCTCCCCGAGCCCGAGTTCGAGGACCGCGTGCTCCCGTCCGCCGAGCCCGTCCTCGTCGACGCCTGAGGCGGCGCCCGTCAGACCAGCAGGGCGAGGCCGGTCCAGGACTGGGGGACGGCGCCGCCTGCGGCCGCCGTGTCGGGGTGCCAGTACTCGGCCAACCCGGAAGCCAGGGCCCCGGCCCGCAACCCGGTCGCGAGCTCACCGGCGACGGGGTGACCCGCCCGTGAGGCGGCCACCCAGAGCAGGTAGGTGACCTGGGGCCAGACGGGGCCCCGCCAGTAGGAGGTCGGGTCGTAGGCCGGCTCCCGCCGATCGGTGCCCGCGGCGCCGAACGGGCCGCCCAGGCCCGTCCGGTCGCCCAGCGCGGCGAAGCCCTCGTCCCGGTCGCGGGTGAGCAGGAGCGTCGGCAGCAGCCCGTCTGCCGTTCGCACCGCGCCCGAGACATGGGGGCCGTCGTCGGTCCAGGTCGCCCGGTCGCCGGACCACCGGCCGTCCAGGGCCTCGGTCAGGTCGGCCGCCGCCGTGGCCAGGCCGTCGTCGCCGGTCACGCCGGCCAGCTCGAGGGCGTTCCAGGCCACCAGCGCGTTGAAACCGGCGGAGCCGACGGCGAAGGCGGGGTTGGCCAGGGGGGCGCCGCCCTCGGACCACTCGACGCTGGCCAGCAGTTCGCCCTTCACCTCCCGGAAGCGGGCCCGCTCGTACCCGCCCGGGCACCAGCCGTCCCAGCGGGGACTGTCGTCGCAGCCCGTCTCCCAGGGGTGGACGACGGTGACCAGGCCCTCGGTCGACCGGGCTCGGTGTTCCAGGAGGAAGCGCACGCCGTCGACGGCCCGCTCGACCAGCTCGTCGGGGATCGCCACACCCCGACGCACCAGCTCGGCCGCGGCGTGGCCGTACACCGGGGGCTGGGTGATGGAGGAGGTGCCGGGGCGGCCCCAGAAGTCGGCCCGGGCCGCGGGATCGCCGTGGTAGGTCATGTGGGGGACGAAGCCCAGCTCGTCCTGGACGGCGAGCACGTTGGCCAGTTCGGCCACGGCCCGGTCGCCGTCCCCCAGCTCGGCCCAGATGAGGCTGTGGAAGCAGGAGTCCCACAACCACTGCCAGGGGTAGACCGACCCGTGGGGGACCGTGTAGCCCCCCTCCCGCCAGTGGGCCGCCATCATCGTGGCCACGGCGGCCCGCAGATCCCCGGCCGGTACGGTCATGGCCCCATCATGTCGACCTGCGCCATCGTCTCGTTCCGTCTCGGTGGCACCGACGGTGTGTCGATCGTGGCCGAGGCGTGGGCGGCCTCCCTGACCGAGCTCGGCTTCACCATCCGCACGGTGGCGGGCGAAGGTCCGGTCGACCGGCTGGTGCCCGGGCTGGCCATCGACGCGGCAACGCCCCCGACGAACGGCGAGATGGCCGAGGCGCTGGCCGACGTCGACCTCGTCGTGGTCGAGAACCTCGCCACCATCCCCCTCAACCTCCCCGCCGCCCGGGTCCTCAGCGCGGTGCTGGCCGGGCGGTCGGCGATCCTGCACCACCACGACCCGCCGTGGCAGCGGGCCCGCTTCGCCCACATCACCGAGCTGCCCCCGACCGACCCCGCGTGGCGTCACGTCTGCATCAACCGCCGGACCCAGAGGGAGCTGGCCTGGCGGGGTATCGAGGCTGTGACCATCTACAACGGCTTCGACCCTGATCCCCCACCGGGCGACCGTGAAGGGACTCGGTCGGCGCTCGGCGTCGCCCCCGACGAGCCCCTCCTGGTCCACCCCGTGCGGGCCATCGAGCGCAAGAACGTCCCCGCCGCGCTGGCCCTGGCCGAGGCCGTCGGGGGCACCTACTGGCTGCCCGGCGGCGCCGAGGAGGGCTACGGGCCCATCCTCGAGGGGTTGCTGGCGGGGGCGGCCTGCCGGGTGATCCATCGGGCCTGGACCGGTCGTTCCGACCTCTATGCCGCCGCCGACGCCGTCCTGTTCCCGTCGACGTGGGAGGGCTTCGGCAACCCGCCGGTCGAGGCCGCTCTCCACGGTCGGCAGGCCGCCGTCGGCGAGTACCCGGTTGCCGAAGAGCTTCGGGTCCTCGGCTTCCGGTGGCTTCCGGCGGACGACCCGGCCCCGCTCGCGGCCTGGCTGGCCACCCCCGACCCGGCCCTCCTGGCCCACAACCGGTCCGTGGCCGAAGCCCACATGTCGCTGGCCGCCCAGACCGAGGCGCTCCGGACCCTGCTCGATCAGGCAGGCTGGCTGCCGTGACCGACCCCGTGCGCGAGAAGCGGGCCCGCATCGCCAAGCTGGTCGGCCTCGGCCTCGCGGCCGGCTACGGCCTGTTCGCCCTCGCCGTGGTCCTGTTCGTGGTCGGCCTCGTCGTCGGCTACACCGATCCTCTGGTGCAGGTCATCGTGTTGTCCCTCGTCATCGGCTCGATCGTCTTGGCCCCCGCCATCGTCTTCAACTACGCGGTGCGGGCCGCCGACCGCGACGACGCGGAACGGGGCCTCTGACCATGAGCACGACCCCCCGCCTCCCGGCCGCCCGCCGCCGGCGCCAGCTGCTCGACACCGCCCGCACCGTCTTCGCCGAGCGGGGCTTCCACGCCACCGCCATGAACGACATCGCCGACGCCGCCGGGGTCACCAAGCCCGTGCTCTACCAGCACTTCCGGTCCAAGCGGGACCTGTATCGCGAGGTCCTCGAGGACGTCGGCGGGCGCCTGGAGGAGACCATCGCCAAGGCCGCCGCCGGCGCGCCAGGGCCCCGCGAGCAGGTGGAGGCCGGCTTCGGCGCCTACTTCCGCTTCGTGGCCGTCGACCAGGACGCCTTCCAGGTGCTGTTCGGTGGGGACACCCGCCGGGACCCCGAGTTCGCCCGCCAGGCTGCGGCCACCGAGGCGTCGATCGCCACCGCCATCGCCGGCCTCATCGACATCGAGGGCATCGCTCCCGCCCACCAGGCCCTGCTGGCCCACGGCCTGGTCGGCCTGGCCGAGGGGGCCAGCCGGCGCTGGCTGGTCGACGGCCTGCGTGAGGACCCCGCCGTGCTGGCCGCCCAGGTGGCCGAGCTGGCTTGGGCCGGGCTGCGGGGCGTGCGCGGCCCGTGACCTTCCGGCTGTCCACGGACCCGGCCGACGTGGACGTGGACGTGGTGGCCACGTTCCTCCACGACGAGGCCTACTGGTCCCTCGGTCGCCCTCGGGCCGTGGTCGAACGGTCGCTGGCCGCCAGTCGCCTCTACACCCTGGTGGCCGAGGACGGCACGATGGCGGCCTTCGCCCGGGTCGTGACCGACGGCGTCACCTTCGGTTGGATCTGCGACCTCTTCGTCGTGGCAGCGCACCGGGGCCAGGGCCTGGGCCACCACCTGGTCGAGGCGATCGTTGCCGACCCCGATCTGGCCGGGATGAAGCGCCTTCTCCTGGCCACCGCCGACGCCCACGGCGTCTACGCCGACGTGGGCTTCGTCCCCCTCGTCGACTCGACCCTCTGGATGGAACGCCCCGGTCCCGGCGCGTAGCCCGTGGGGGTCAGATGGGGGTGAGGGTCCAGCGCCAGCGGAAGGTGCCGCCGGTCACCCGGTACTCAGGCAGGGTGTCCGGGCCACAGGCGGCCGTTCCCAGCCCCCGTTGGGCGACGTCGACGTGGACCATCACCTCGTCCCGCGGCTGGAGGTCCGCGGTCGCGGCGGCGGCGTGGAGATCGTCGGCGGAGAAGTGCGAGACCGAGAAGGAGAAGGGCTCCTGGGCCGAGACGGCGAGGCCATGGCCCTCGTCGTCGGTCAGCGTGAAGCGACGAGTATCGGCGTGGGCCCCGTGCTCCTGGGGCAACAGGTAGGGGACGTACTGGTCGGTGACGGTGCTCGTCCACCGGCCGAAGCGGGCGCCCACCCGGCGGTCGGGATAGGACTCGTGCGGGCCGAGGCCGACCCAGGTCAGGTGTTCGAGGCCGGGCGCCGCGGTGAACGTGATGCCGACGCGGGGCAGGTCGTCCAGGACCTCGGGGATCCGGATCTCCTCGTCGAAGACGAGGGTGCCGCCGACGAGCATGGCCACCTGCCGGTGGTCGATGCGCACGTCGGGGTCGACCCCCGACAGGCGGCGGTGGACGGTGAGGGACGGGTTGATCCCCTCGTCCCTCGGCACCGAGCTGACCAACTCGTTGGTCAGGCGATCCAGACCCCAGCGCAGCCAGCGCCGGCGGACCCCCGGGGCCCGCTCGGCCATGGGGCCCACCCGGAGGCCGTCGTTCTGGGTCGGCGCCCGCCAGATGCACGCGGTGGGGCTGGTCACCAGAAGGTCACCGGCCGACACGGTCCCCTCGTCCACGTCGACGGCGATGCGCACGCGGCGGGCGCGGCTGATCGGCGCCGGCTGGGCCGCCACCCACGGGATCTCGAACTGGGACCAGGCCACCTCGAAGCCCCTCGGGGCCCACGCCTGTCCCTCGCCGAGGACGAAGCTCAGCAGCAGGTGGCACCGCTGGCCCTGGCCGAGGCTGGTGGGGCGCTCGATCGGGACATCGATCTCGGCCGACCCGAGCGGCGGGACGGCGGGCACGAGGACCCGGCCCTCGGCCACCGCTTCACCGTCGACGGTCAGCGTCCAATGCCCGTCGACGTCGTTCAGGCCCGTGAACGACCGCCGGTTGCGGAGCCGAAAGCGACCCTCGTGCAGGTTGAGGGCCTCCACCTCCACCGGCTGGGCCAGCTTGGCGTGCTCGAAGCAGGCGGGATGGGGGACGCGGTCCGAGCCCACCATCCCGTTGCCGCAGAAGTCGGCGTCGTTGGGCTCGTCGCCGAACGCCCCGCCGTAGGCGAAGTACGGACGGCCGAGGGCGTCCAGCCAGGTCAAGCCCTGGTCGATCCAGTCCCAGATGAAGCCGCCCTGCAGTCCGGGGGTCGACTCGAAGGCGGCCCAGTAGTCGGCCAGCGAGCCGTTGCTGTTGCCCATGGCGTGCTGGTACTCGCAGAGGATCATGGGTCGTCGGTCGTCACCCCGCTCCGCCCAGGCCACGATGTCGGCGATCTGGGGGTACATCGGGCAGACCACGTCGGTGACGGCCGCCCCCACCCCCGGCTCGGTCAGCCAGCTGTGCATGATCGCCCCCTCGTAGTGGAGGAAGCGACTCGGGTCGGTCCGCCGGACCCAGGCGGCCGCGGCGTCATGGGCGACGCCGTGACCGGACTCGTTGCCCAGCGACCAGGCGATGACGCAGGGGTGATTGCGGTCTCGCCGGACCATGCGCACGACCCGCTCGACGATGGCGGCGTGATAGCGGGGGTCGTGGGCCAGTGCCAGCTGGCGGGCGTGGCTCTCGACGTTGGCTTCGTCGACGACCCACAGGCCGTACTCGTCACAAAGGTCCAGGAAGGTCGGGTCGTTCGGGTAGTGGGCGCAGCGCACGGCGTTGAAGCCGAAGCGCTTCATGAGCACGACATCGCGCTCCATGTCCTCGCGGGTGAGGGTCTTGCCCCGGTCCGGGTGGTGGTCGTGGCGGTTCACCCCCCGGATGAGGACCCGCTCGCCGTTGAGGAGCAGGTTCCGGTCCCGGATCTCGACCGAGCGGAAACCGATCCACTGCGCGGTGGTCTCGTGGATCTCGCCCTCGTCGTCCCGCAGGCTGACCAGCAGGCGATAGCGCTGCGGCAGCTCGGTCGACCACGGCCGGATGTCGGGCACCTCCGCCTCGAGGCGGGCGACGGGGCCCTCCCACAGGTAGGCACCCATGACCCGGTCGGCAAAGGTGTCGCCGCGGAAGGCGGTGACCGGCGCGGTGAGGGGCTCGATCAGCGGCTGATCGGTCGCCGTCTCCACCCTCGCCTCGACGGTCCAGCCCTCCGGGACGGGCGCACCCCCGAGGCGGATGTCGACGCTCAGCGTGCCCGTGGTCCGGTCCTCGGCCAGGCCCGCCGTCACCGCCACGTCTTCCAGGTACGTGGCCTCGGTGGTGTAGACGGCCACCGAGCGATGGAGCCCGGCGTGGAACCAGTGGTCCTGGTCCTCGATCCACGTGGCGTCGGACCATCGCACGACCATGACGGCCAGGACGTTGGCGCGGTCCTCGAGGTACGGGGTCAGGTCGAACTCCGCGGCGAGGCGCGAGTCCTTGCTCATGCCGACGAAGGTGCCGTTCACCCAGACCAGGGCCACGCTCTCGGCCCCGCCGAGCTGCACGACGACCCGTCGCCCCCGCCAGGCCGGCGGGATGGCGAACTCGGTCCGGTAGAGGCCGGTCGGGTTGTCGGCCGGGACCTCGCCGATCTCGCCGGGGAACGGCATCTGGATGTTCGTGTAGCGGGGGGGATCACCGACGTCCTGGCGGGTCCAGCAGCCGGGGACCGCCACGGTGCGCCACCGCTGGTCGTCGAAGCGGGACCGGCTCCAGCCCTCAGGGGCGGATTCTGGGCGGTCGACGAGCAGGAAGCGCCAGTCCCCGTCCAGGGACCGCCACCACGGAGAGTGGGACGAGTCGTGGGCCCGGGCCAGGTCCAGCTCCGGGAAGGGCACCAACGGGGGCCGCATCGGCAGTCGACCGACGGCGGTGACCTCGGGTTGGGTCCACAGGCGCTGGGCCACGATCGGGTCGACGGGCACCGGTCGACCCTAACGAGCGCCCTCCCACCGGGAAACACAGCGGGCGCCCGACCGCCGGCCCGCGGAGGGTCGACGG
>DATDAH010000059.1:0-5176 GCA_036525535.1 Acidimicrobiales bacterium | reverse complement strand
GATGGTGCTGCGCACCGCCATGCTCACGGTGCGAGCTCCTCGGCGCGGGCGGTCACCGTCGCCATTGCCTCCTTGAAGAGCCCGGAGCCGAACGTCAGGCGGGCCACACCCAGGGCCCCGAGGCGCTCGACGGTCGGCCCGCCGGGGTAGGCCAGCACGTTGACGGGTCCGGGGATGGCGTCGGCCAGGCGGGCCGTGGTGGCGTCGTCGAGCCGGCCGATGGGGTACGCGCAGTCCGCCCCGGCGGCGAGATAGGCGATGGCCCGGGCGATGGCGTCGTCGTCGTCGCCGTCCCCGGACACGTACGTGTCGACCCGGGCGTTGACGACCAGGCGCCCGGCGGCGATCTCGACGACGGTGCCGAGGCGCTCGGCCTGGACGGCCGTGGGACGCGGGGCGCCGACCGCGTGGTCGGTGTCCTCGAGGTTGCAGCCCACGGCGCCGGCCTCGAGGAGACGGTCGACGATCTCGTCCGGGGCCAGGCCGTAACCGGATTCGAAGTCCGCCGTGACCGGGATGTCGACCGACCGGGTGATCCGGGCGATGGCGGCCAGGACCTCGTCGACCGGCGCCTGCTCGTGGTCCTCGTGGCCGAGGACGTTGGCCACCGCCCCGCTGCTGGTGGCGAGGGCGGGAAACCCGGCGGCGGCGAAGGCGCGGGCCGACGCCGCGTCCCAGACGTTGGGCAGCACCAGCGGCCGCCGCTGGTGCAGGTCCCGGAGCGTCCCGGCGCTCATGCCCGCACCGCCGATGCGAGGCGGGAGGGGTCGACGGACTCGGCGGTCTTCCAAGGGTCGATGCGTTCCACAGAAAGGAACCTACGGCCGAAGTGGTCCAACGATAAGGTCCATTCCGATGGCAACGACGTGGGCCAGTTCGGTGGATCTCCTCGTCGACCTGACCGAGGTCGACGGTCGACGGTCCGCCCTCGAGCGGGCCCTGCGGGACGCCATCCGCGATGGACGCCTCCTCGCCGGCGACCGCCTCCCCTCGTCCCGGGCGCTGGCCGCCGACCTGGGCGTGGCCCGGGGCACCGTGACCGAGGCCTACGCCCAGCTCACCGCCGAGGGGTGGCTGGTGGCCCGACAGGGGGCGGCGACGACCGTGGCGCCGGGAGCGGGGGGCGAGCCGCCCAAGGCGGTCATCACCGCGCCCGCGCCGCGACCCCGGCACGACTTCAAGCCGGGCAGCCCCGACCTGTCGGCCTTTCCCCGGCGGGCGTGGGCCGCGGCCCAGCGCCAGGTCCTGCGCACCATGCCGGACGCCGACCTCGGCTACGGGCACCCCTTCGGCCATCCCACCCTGCGCGAGGCCCTGTCGGCCTATCTCGGTCGGGTGCGGGGCGTGGTCACCGACGCCGACCACGTCGTGGGGTGCTCGGGCTGGAGCCAGGCGCTGGATCTGACCTGCCGGGTCCTGGCCACCCGGGGCGTCACCGCCGTGGGCATGGAGGACCCGTGCATCCCCCACTACCGGGCCACCGTCCGGGCCGCGGGGCTGGAGGTCGTACCCCTGCCCGTGGACGACGACGGCGCCCGCTTGGACGACATCGACGGCGTCGGCGCCGTCGTCCTCACGCCGGCCCACCAGTACCCGTCAGGCCCGACGCTCGCGCCCGAGCGGCGGGCCGCGGCGGTGGCCTGGGCCCGCGCCACCGGCGGGCTCGTCGTGGAGGATGACTACGACGGCGAGCTCCGCTACGACCGTCAGCCCGTCGGGGCCCTGCAGGCCCTGGACCCGGAGCACGTCCTCTACGTCGGCACCGCGGCCAAGAGCCTGGCCCCCGGCCTGCGCCTTGCGTGGATGGCCGTGCCCAGCGCCCTGCGCGAGGACCTGTTCCAGGCCAAGCACCTCGCCGACCGCCACACGTCGGTGTTGGAACAGCTCACCCTCGCCGAGCTGGTGACTTCGGGGACCTACGACCGCCAGCTCCGCGGGGCCCGGGTCCGCTACCGGCGACGCCGGGACGCCCTCCTCGAGGCCCTGGCGGACGCGGTGCCCCACCTCGAGCCCTCCGGGATCGCCGCCGGGCTCCATGTCGTCCTCGACCTCGACGGTCGACCGGAAGCCCCCGTCGTCGACGGGCTGCTGGCCCGGGAGGTGGGCGTCGGTGCCCTCGGGCCCTCGTATCACGACGAGGCTCGTCGCACCGGCGTCGTCGTCGGCTACGGCACGCCCCCCGAGCACGCCTTCCCGGCCGCCCTGGACGCCCTCGTCACGGGGCTGGCCGCCCTCGCCTGAAATCCCAGTACTGACCTCCCGCCAGTCATCAGCGGCGGCAGGACGGGGTAGGCGGGAGTCATGCTCTTCAGGACCCGCACCTCGATCATCGCCGATGCCGCCCTCCTCGGCCTCCGGGGGATGGTCGGTGGCTATGTCGCCGCCCACGGCGCCCAGAAGATGTTCGGCGTCCTCAACGGCCCCGGCCTCGACCGAGCCGGCCAACACTTCGAGGAGGACCTGGATCTGGCTCCGGGTCGGGAGATGGCCGCGGCGGCCGCCGGGTCGGAGCTGGTGGGCGGGACGCTGACCGCGGCGGGTCTGGGCGGCCCCCTCGGCCCGATGGCGATCATCGGGACGATGGCCGTGGCCAGCCAGACGGCCCACCGGGGCAAGGGCCCGTTCGTCGCTGACGGCGGCCCTGAGCTCACGTTGACGAACGTCGCCGCGGCGACGGCCATCGCCCTGGTCGGCCCGGGAAGGTTCAGCCTCGATCGTCTGCTGCGAGTGCGCCCGTCCAAGCTGCTGATCGCGCTGGCGGCTTGGGCCGGCGTCGGCGTAGGCGTCGGCGTCATCCAGGGTCAGGTCGTGCGCCGCGCCGAGCGGCGGACGCATCCCGTGCCCGTCGTCGACCGGGTCGACCCCGAGTACGTCGACCTCCTCCGCTCCGCTTGATCGAACCCCGACCCGCCACACCCGCTTCTGGCCTCTGATCTGCTCCCTCTGACCGGCAGATCAGAGGCCAGAACGGTGCGGTACGGTCGCCGGCGTCATGACCATCCACGTAGTCGGGGCGGGACTGGGGCGGACGGGGACGACCTCGTTGAAGGCGGCGCTCGAGCAGCTACTGGGCGGGCCGTGCCATCACATGTTCGAAGTGGCCTTCAACCCCGAGCAGGTGCCGATGTGGACCGCCGCCGCCCGGGGCGAGCCCGTCGACTGGGACGAGGTGCTCGATGGCTACCGGTCGATCGTGGACTGGCCCGGCGTGTCCTTCTGGCGGGAGCTGACCGACCACTACCCCGACGCCCTCGTCCTGCTGTCGGTCCGGGATCCCGACGCCTGGTACGAGAGCGCCCGCTCGACGATCTTCGTGTCGATGCTCGAGGACGCCAAGCCGGATGACCCGTGGACCACGTTCATCCGCACCCTCTTCGGCAACCGCTTCACCCTCGACCTGGACGACAAGGCCGCCACCCTCGCCGCCTTCGAGGCCCACTACACCGCCGTCCGCGCCACCGTGCCCGCCGACCGCCTCCTCGAGTGGACGGTCGCCGACGGCTGGGGACCCCTGTGCGCCGCCCTGGACGTCGCCGTCCCCGACGAACCCTTCCCCCGTCTCAACACCCGCGACGAGTGGGCCCCGAAGGACTGAGCGTCAGCTGCAGCCGCTGGTGGTGCCGCAGCTGGGGCAGGCGTGGCAGGAGCCGGCGCGCTGCATCTGGATGCCGCACTGCATGCAGAGGGGGGCGTTGACGTCGGCCACGGGGACCGGGGACTTGGCCTGGGTCAGGTCCAGGTCCAGGTCCAGCGTCGACGCCGACTCGATGGAGGGCGGGTCCGGTGTGATGTCCTGGCCCTGGACCGTCTCGGTCACCGTCTCCTCGACGCCGGGCAGCGTGGGCTGGGTCCGCTCGCTGATGGTGTGGATGCCGAGCTCGGCCCGCTCCTCGGGTGACAGGTAGAGGATCGCCAGCTTGCGGAACAGGTAGTCCATCAGGCTGGTGGCGAAGCGGATGTCTTCGTCATCGGTCATGCCCGCGGGCTCGAAGCGCATGCCCGTGAACGTGTCCACGAAGCTGCGCAGCGGCACGCCGTACTGCAGGCCGTGGCTGATGGAGATGGCGAAGGCGTCCATGATCCCGGCCAGGGTCGAGCCCTGCTTGGAGACCGAGATGAAGATCTCGCCCGGACGGCCGTCCTCGTACTCCCCGACGGTCACGAAGCCCTTGCAGTCGGCCACCCGGAACTCGAAGGTGCGGGCCCGGCGGGTCTTGGTCAGCTTCTGGCGGTACGGCTCCTGGACGACCCGCTCGACGACCCGCTCGACGACCTGCGGCGGCGCGGCATCGGACGGGGCGTCGTCGGACGCCCCGTCCTTCTTGGCCATGGCCAAGGGCTGGGCCACCTTGCAGTTGTCCCGGTAGATGGCGACGGCCTTCACGCCGAGGCGCCAGGCGTCGATGTGGAGCTGCTCGACGTCCTCGACGGTGACGTCCTCGGGCATGTTCACCGTCTTGGAGATGGCGCCGGAGATGAAGGGCTGGACCGCCCCCATCATCCGCACGTGACCCGAGTAGTGGATGGCGTTGTCGCCCATCGAACAGGCGAACACGGCGATGTGCTCGGCCTTCAGGGCCGGGGCGCCGAGGATCGACTTCTCGCGGTCGATGTAGTCGACGATCGCGGTGACCTCGGCGTCGGCGTAGCCGAGGTTCCGCAGGGCCCGGGGGACCGTCTGGTTGACGATGGTCATCGTCCCGCCGCCGACCAGCTTCTTCATCTTGGTCAGGCCGAGGTCGGGCTCGACGCCCGTGGTGTCGCAGTCCATCATCAGCCCGATCGTCCCTGTGGGGGCGAGGACCGAGGCCTGGGCGTTGCGCACACCGTGGATGGCGGCCGTGGCACAGGCCTGGTCCCAGGCCTGCTGGGCGGCGGACAGGAGGTCGATGGGCACGAGCTCCTCGTCGATGTCGGCCATCTTCTCGCGGTGCTGGTCCAGCACCCGCAGCATGTGCTCCTCGTTCTCGGCGAATCCGGCGAACGGCCCCATGCGGGCCGCTGTCTTGGCGCTCACCGCGTACGAGTGACCCGTCATCAGCGACGTGAGCGCCGCCGCCCACGCCCGTCCCTCGGGCGAGTCATAGGCGTAGCCCAGCGCCATCAGCAGCGCGCCGAGGTTGGCGTACCCGATGCCGAGTTGACGGAAGTTCCGGCTCGTCTCGCCGATCTGGGG
>DATDAH010000058.1:0-28245 GCA_036525535.1 Acidimicrobiales bacterium | reverse complement strand
GAGCTGTCGCTGTCCGACGACGCCGGCAAGCGGTTCGAGGCCTACGGCTGGCACGTCGAGGACCTCGGCGAGATCGCCAACGACTGTGACGCCCTCGAGGCCGGGCTGCGCCGGGCGATGGCCGTGGAGGACGCCCCGTCGTTCCTGCTCCTGCGCAGCCACATCGGTTACCCCTCCCCCAAGTTCACCGACACCGCCGACGCCCACGGCAACCCGCTGGGCGAGGACGAGATCCGCGTCACCAAGGAGATCCTCGGCCTGCCCGACGAGCCCTTCTGGGTGCCCGACGAGGTCCTGGACCTCTACCGGTCGGCCGGACGCCGAGGCCGGCGGAACCGCGAGGCCTGGGAGAAGCGCCTGGCCGACCGGTCCGACCGCGAGGTGGTGGACGCCTGCCTGACCGGGCGCGGCCTCCCGGGCTGGGACGAGGCCCTGCCCGTTTGGGACGCGGGTGAGAAGGTCGCCACCCGCAAGGCCAGCGCCGCCTGCTTGAACGCGGTTCTCGACACCGTGCCCGGGCTGGTGGGTGGCGGCGCCGACCTGACCGGCAACACGGGCACGGAGCTCAAGGAGGCCACGGTCTTCGACCGGGACCACCGTGACGGGCGCCAGATCCACTGGGGCATCCGCGAGCACGCCATGGGTGGGATCATGAACGGCATGGCCCTCCACGGCGGGGTCATCCCCTTCGGTGGCACCTTCCTGGTGTTCAGCGACTACATGCGACCGTCGGTCCGGCTGGCGGCGATCTCGAGGGCCCATGTCCTCTACTCGTGGAGCCACGACTCGATCGGGCTCGGGGAGGACGGTCCGACCCACCAGCCGGTGGAGCACCTCGCGGCGCTGCGGGCCATCCCCGATCTCTGCCTCATCCGTCCGGCCGACGCCAACGAGACCGCGGCGGCGTGGCGCATCGCCGTCGACCACGACGGTCCGGTCGCCCTGATCCTGACCCGACAGGACCTCCCGGTGCTCGAGGGCACCGCGGGTGGGGCCCTGGACAAGGGTGCCTACGTGCTCGCCGACCCCGAGGGCCGGCCCGACCTCGTCCTGGTCGGGACCGGCAGCGAAGTGTCCCTCTGTGTCGCCGCCGCCGACCTGCTGGCCGCCGAAGGGACGGCGTGCCGCGTCGTGTCCATGCCGTCGTGGGACCTCTTCGCCGGACAGGACGTCGCCTACCGCGAAACGGTGCTGCCCCCGGGGACGCCATCGCTCTCCGTGGAGGCCGGCGTCACGATGGGCTGGGAGCGCTGGGTGGACGCGGCTCACGGCCTCGACCACTTCGGGGCTTCGGCGCCCGGAGCGGTGGCGATGGACAAGCTCGGCTTCAACCCCGAGGCGGTGGCGGGATCGGCTCGCCGTCTCCTCGCCTGACCGAAAGGGCACCCTCATGACGACCAAGCTTCAGCGTCTGTGCACCGAGCAAGGACAGAGCCCGTGGCTGGACAACCTCCGGCGGGGCTGGATCACCGGCGGCGAGCTCCAGGCCTGGGTGGACAAGGGCATCCGGGGCATCACCTCGAACCCCTCCATCTTCCAGAAGGCCATGGGCACCGGCGACGACTACGACCAGCAGCTGGCCGAGCTGGCCGGTCAGAGCATCGACGACGTCTACTGGGCCCTCGTCGTCCAGGACATCGAGGATGCCCTCGGCATCCTGCGCCCGGTCTACGACACCAGTGACGGCCTGGACGGCTTCACCTCGGTGGAGGTGGCACCGGCGCTGGCCCGGGACACCGACGGCACGGTCGCCGCCGCCCGCGAGCTCCACCAGCGCATCGCCGAGCCCAACCTCTACGTGAAGATCCCGGGCACGGCCGAGGGCATCCCGGCGATCCGCCAGATGATCGCCGAAGGCCACAGCATCAACGTGACCCTGATCTTCTCGCTGAGCCGCTACGAGGAGGTCATGGAGGCCTACATCAGCGGCCTGGAGGCCTACGACGGCGACCTCCACCCGGTCAGCAGCGTGGCTTCGTTCTTCGTCAGTCGGGTCGACACGGAGGTCGACCGGCGCCTCGACGAGATCGGGACGCCCGAGGCATTGGCCCTGCGGGGCAAGGCCGCCGTGGCGCAGGCCCAGGTCGCCTACGACCTCTTCGTGGCTACCTTCGGGGGACCCCGTTGGGAGGCGCTGTCCGCCCGGGGGGCGCGGGTCCAGCGTCCGCTCTGGGCCTCGACCTCGACCAAGAACCCGGCGTATCCCGACATCCTGTACATCGACTCCCTCATCGGCCCGGAGACGGTCAACACCATCCCGGACACCACCCTGGAGGCCTTCGAGGACCACGGCACCGTGGCTCGGACGATCGACGCCGACCCCGCGGGGGCCAAGGCGGTACTGGAGGCCGTCGAAGCCGTCGGCGTCGACATGGAGGACGTGGGCCAGCGCCTCGAGGACGAGGGCGTGGCTGCGTTCGAGAAGGCCTTCGACGAGCTCCTCGGCACCCTCGGCGACAAGGCGGAACAGCTCAGCGCCTGATGCGGTGACCTCGTCGCCTAACGTCGGGGCCGTGTTCGGGGAGTTGGTGGTCGTGGACAGCGTGGCGGCGGAGTTCGCCGAGCGCGTCATCGAGGCCTTCATCGCCCGCCCCTCCGACTTCTTCTCGCTGTTTCTCTCCGGCGGCCAGACGGCTCGCACCTGCTACGAGGCCCTGGCCGAAGCCGGCGGCGCCCAGATCGACTGGTGGCGGGTGGACGTCTACTGGGGCGACGAACGCTGCGTGCCCCTGGACCACGAGGACTCGAACTACCGACTCGTCCGCGAAGCCCTGCTCGAGAACGTGGGGGCGGTCAACGCCAACTACCCCATGCGCTGTGAGGACGGCCCCGACCGGTATCACCAGCTGGTGGGCGAGCTCGGCCAGTTCGACGTGCTCCACCTCGGCCTCGGCGCCGACGGCCACACCGCCTCCCTCTTCCCCGGCTCCGCCGCCCTGGAGGCCGATCCCGGTCGCCTGGTGGTCATGAACGACGACCCCACGGGGGCCAACCCCCACCCGAGGGAGACGCTCACCTTCAGCGGCATCGAACGAGCCCGCCTCGCCCTGGTCACGGTGAGCGGGTCCGACAAGGCCGAGGCCCTGGCCCGCACGGTCGCGGGCGAGACCACCGCCTCCCAGATCCGGGCCGAGCAGGTCGTGTGGCTGGTCGACCGCGAGGCCGCCGCTCAGCTCAGCTGACCGGCGCCGCCGACGGGGCCGTCACGCGGCCGACGGCCAGGGCCACCGCACCGGAGACCAGCGGGGCCAGGATGAAGGACCAGACGTCGAGGTCGGGCGAGGTGGCCACCGTCAGCAGGTCGATGCCCCCTTGCAGCGTGCCCTCCTGGATCCAGCCGAGGATCACCACGGAGGCCAGTCCGGCCACCGAGCCGGCGATGACCGAGGCGCTGGAGGCGGGCCGGCGCAGGCCGAGGAACACCGGGACCACGGTCGCCGCCGCCACCAGGTCGGCGATGAGGAAGAGGCGCAGGATGTCGTAGCCCTTCAGCGCGATGAGGACCGCGGGCACGGTGAGGATGACGGTGAGCACCTTCGCCCCGTTGAGGGTCAACCGGCGATCGGTCAGGTCGCGGGCCATCATGGCGGCGAGGGCGCTCTGGAGGGTGTCGACGCTCGAGGCCACGAGGGCGACCGCCATCACGGCCACCAGGAAGATGATGATCTCGGGCAGGCCGTCGAGCAGGAAGAAGAACGGCACGGGCGACGGCTCGACGCCCTCGGCGATGGCCACGCCCCCGGCGATCATGCCAGTGGCCCCGATGGGCAGGAGCACGAGGAGGCTCAACAGGGCACCGCCGTAGCCCGCCCGGGCCAGGACCTTCGTGTTCTCGGCTGACCAGGTCCGCTGCCAGTAGCCCTGGTGGAACAGGTTGGCGGCGGTGATGGCGATGCTCAGTACCACGATGCTCTCCCAACCCGCCCGCGAGAACGTGGTGAGGCCGCCGTCGCGCGCCCGGTCCAACGGGTCGTCGACGTGGATGAGGATGGCGGCCATGGCGATGGCGACGAGGACCAGGATCATCACGCCCTGTACGTAGTCGGTGCGCAAGGAGGCGGGCAGGCCGCCCCAGGCCGTGTAAGCCGCCGTCACCCCCGCGGTGAGGACGATCGGGATCCACGGATCGACCCCGCCGAGCAGGTCGAGCACGTCGCCGATTGCCGTGAGCTCCGCGGTGACGAACATGAACATGTAGAAGACCGACACCAGGCCCACCCAGGCCTGCGCGGGCCGGCCGAAGCGCTGCCGCACCCAGTCGGTGAGGGTCACGCCGTCGGGGGCGGCGTCACGGATCTTCGGCCCGAGCCACGCGTAGGCCACGAAGGGCAGGGCCCCGCCGACGGCATAGCCGATCACGCCCAGGATCCCGATGAACTGACCCACCTCGGGCGGCGCGAAGAGGATCCAGGAGCCCAGTCCCGACGCGAGGAAGGCCAGCGCGAGCGTGACCGCGGTCTGGCTGTCCCGGGCGGTGAGGTAGGTGTCCATCTCCTTCCCGCTGCCGGCGCCGCGGGCGATGAAGACCAGGGCGATGAGGGTGCCGAGCAGGGCGACGAGAGCGAGGGTGGTGGAGATCATGAGGACAGCCCCCATCCGAAGTGGTCGATCGGTCCGTGACCACCACCGAGCCGCCACGTCGCCCCGCCGCGCACCGCCCGGTCGATGAAGGCCTTGGCCCGCTCCAGCGCGTCCATGGGCGCGAGACCATGGGCCAGCCCCGCGGCGACGCCCGCCGCGAACGAGCAGCCCGTGCCGTGCACGTTGGCCGTGGCCACGCGCGGGCTGGTCAGTCGGGTCAGTTCGTCGCGGTGGACCACGAGGTCGGTGGCGTCGCCGTCGAGGTGGCCGCCCTTGACCACGACCCAGGCCACGCCGTCCCCGGCCAGTTCCTGGGCGGCGGACGCGGCGTCATCCACGGTGGTCAGCGAACGCCCCACGATCACCGCGGCCTCCAGCAGGTTGGGCGTGATGACCTCTGCGTGGGGGAAGAGCAGCTCCCGATAGGCCGATTCGGCATCCTCGTCGAGGAGCCGGTCCCCGCTGCTGGCCACCATGACCGGGTCGACGACCAAGTGGGGCAGGTCCCCGGCGGCCGCCCGACGGGCCACCAGCTCGACGATCTCGGCCGTGGCCAGCATCCCGGTCTTGACCGCGGCGACCGGGAGGTCGGCCAGCACGGCGTCGATCTGGGCCTCGACGGCCAAGGGGTCGAGCACGTCGACCCGGGTCACGGCTCGGGTGTTCTGCGCCGTGACCGCGGTGATGGCGCTGGTCCCGAACACCCCGAGGGCGGCGAACGACTTGAGGTCCGCCTGGATGCCGGCGCCGCCGCCGGAGTCCGAGCCGGCGATGGTGAGGGCGACGGGCGGAGTCATCGGACCGGCTCCTGGTCGAGCAGCTCGCGGACCACCGCACCGGGGTCGGCCGCGGTCATGACGGCAGCCATCACGGCCACGCCGGTGGCGCCGGCGGCCAGGCAGACCCCGACGTCGTCGGGGCCGACGCCGCCGAGGGCGAGGATCGGCACGCGGGTGCCGGCCACCAGCGCCCGCAGCCCGACCAGGCCGAGCGGTGGCCCGTAGCCGGGCTTGCTCGTCGTGGCGAAGACGGGCGACACGGTGGCGTAGGCCGCCCCGTGCGTGTCGGCGTCGGCCAGCTCGCCCGCCGAGTGACACGAACGACCGACGGCGAGATCGTCCTCTGAGGGCCAGGGGTCATCGCCGGCCAGGTGGACGGTCCCGGCGCCGAGCATCCGGGCCAGCGTCGGATCGGAGGCGACGGTGAGCGACGCCCCCGCCGCCGCGCAGACCTCGGCCACCCGCTCCCCCAGGGCCCGCCGTTCGTCGGCCGGCAGGTCCTTCTCCCGGAAGAGCACCGTCGGGGCGCCCGCGGCCACGACGGCCGTCACCGTCTCGACCAGGTCTCGTCCAGCCCCCGCCGACTGCCGTCGATCGGTGAGCACCAGCAGCCTCACAGGGGATCGGGGCCGAGCAGGTCAGGCCGACCCTCGTCGGACGTGGAGGCATCGGCATAGTGGCGCCGGGGGATGCGTCCTGCAATCCGGGCCAGGTGCCCGGCGGCGACGGCGTGGCGCATGGCGTGGGCCATGGCGACCGGGTCCTGCGCCCGGGTGACCGCCGAGGCCAGCAGCACCGCGTCGCAGCCCAGCTCCATCGCCAAAGCGGCGTCAGAGGCGGTGCCCACGCCGGCATCGAGGACGACCGGGACCGCCGCCTGAGCCACGATCAGGGCGATGTTGTACGGATTGTTGATGCCCATGCCGCTCCCGATCGGCGAGCCCAGGGGCATGACGGCGGCACAGCCCAGGTCTTCCAGACGGCGGGCCAGGATGGGGTCGTCGGTCGTGTAGGCGAGCACCGTGAAGCCGTCGTCGACGAGCTGCTCGGCGGCGTGGACCAGCTCAACCGGATCGGGCAGCAGCGTGCGGTCGTCACCGATCACCTCCAGCTTCACCCAGTCCGTTTCGAAGGCCTCCCGAGCCAACCGGGCCGTGCGCACGGCCTCGGTCGCGGTGTAGCAGCCGGCGGTGTTGGGGAGCACGGCCACGCCGAGCCGATCGAGCACCTCGAGCACGGAGCCTGGGGCCTGAGGGTCGATTCGACGGAGGGCGACGGTCACCAGCTCGGTGCCCGACGCCACCACGGCCCGCTCGAGGAGGTCGAGGCTCGGGGCCCCACCGGTGCCGAGGACGAGCCGGGAGCCGAGTTCTCGGTCCGCGATCTTCAGGGGGTCGACGGGGGTGTCCACGTCAGCCTCCCTGGGCCGCGGTCAGGATCTCGAACCGGTCGCCTTCGGCGGCCGGGGTGGTGTCCCACTGGCTGCGGGGGACGACCTCCTCGTTGCGGGCCACGGCCACCCCTCGGGACGACGGGCGGTGGCGGGCGACGAGGTCGGCGACGGTGGTCCCCGCCCCGACGTCCTCGGGCTGGCCGTTGACGGTCACCGCGGTCATGGGGTCGAGCTCGCGGCGAAGCGCTCGGGTCCGAAGCCGGCGATCTCGGGGACCGTGGGTCCGACCGCGAACAAGCCGGCGACGGCGTCGGCGGTCACCGGGGTGAGCAGGATCCCGTTGCGGTGGTGCCCGGTGGCCACGATCAGGCCTTCGACGGGGGTGGTACCGACCACGGGCTCGTTGTCGGGCGAGCCGGGACGCAAACCGGCGCCGATCTCGGCCAGCTCGAGGTCGAGCAAGCCGGGCACGAGGACGGCGGCGTCATGGAGGAGGCGATGGATGCCGTCGACGGTGACGCGGGTGTCGAAGCCCAGCTCCTCGACGGTGGCGCCCACCACGATGCGGCCACTGGCTCGGGGAACGAGGTAGAGCGAACGGCCGCGGACCAGGCCCCGGACGTTGCCCCGGAGGATCGGATCGTCCACCGGTCCCTGGATGCGGAGGATCTGGCCCTTCACCGGGCGAACGGGGGGCAGGGTCCCGTCCGGGACGCCGCCGATCTGACTCGACCAGCAGCCGGCGGCGAGCAGCACCCGCTCGGCCGCGATGCTGAAGCCATCGGCGAGGGCGACCCCCGCCACCCGCCCGTCAGCGACCTCGATGCGGTCGACGGCCTGGTGGACCAGGGTGACGCCCCGGTTCGCCAGCGCCACCAGGAGGGCGGCGGCCAGCAGGCGGTTGTCGGCCTGGTGGTCGCCGGGCACGTGCAGGCCCCGCCGCACGCCGGGGGCGAGCCCGGGTTCGAGGGCTCGGGCCGCGGAACCGCTGAGCAGCTCCGCCGGCAGGTCCAGGCGCTCCAGGTAGCCGGCCAGGTCGTCGAGCACGGCGGCGTCGTCGGTGTCGAGGGCCACGACCAACGAGCCACAGCGCCGGTAGCCGACCGGGCGCCCTGACTCGGCCTCCAGCGCCGCGGCGAAGGCGGCCCACCGTCGGGCCCCGGCCAGGTTGAGGGCCAGGAGCCGGTCCTCGCCGTAGTGGGCCTCGGTCACCGGGGCGAGCATCCCGGCGGAGGCGTGGGTGGCCTGGCTCCCGGGGTCGGGATCGCAGAGGGTGATCGTCAGTCCGCCCTGGGCCAGACGCCATGCCGAGGCCAGGCCGATGGCACCGCCGCCGATGACGACGACATCGCTCGCCGCACTCATGGTGCCGCCTCGATCGCGGCGAGGAGGTCGGCGGTGGCCCGGCCCGGGTCGTCGGCTCGGGTCACCGCGCCCACCACGGCGAGGCCGTGGACCCCCTGGGCCAGAACCTCCGGCACTCGTTCCAGGGTGATCCCGGCGATGGCGATGACCGGGACGCTGACGCCGGCGGCCACCGCGCCGACCGCTTCCGGGCCCAGGGCGGGGGGGAGGCCGATCTTGGTCGTGGTGGCGTAGGTCGGGCCGACACCGAGGTAGTCGGCGCCCTCGGCCACTCGGGCGTGCCCGGCAGCGAGATCCCGGGCCGTGGCCCCGATGACGGATCCCGAACCGAGGAGACGGCGGGCCACGTCGACGGGGAGGTCGGTCTCACCGAGGTGGACGCCGTCGGCGCCCGTGGCCAGGGCGATGTCGACCCGGTCGTCGATGAGGCTGGTGGCTCCGGCCACCCGGCACCGGGTGACCACGGCCTCGGCGAGGGCGAAGAGCTCCCGATCGGTCACGGCCTTGGCCCGGACCTGGATGACCGGAGCACCCGCGGCGAGGGCGGCATCGACCGCGTCGAGGGGATCACCGGGGACATCGAGGTCGGTCAGCACCTGGAGCCGACCGATCAGCTTGCGCAACGAGCTCTCCCTCCGCCGGTATGAACCGGATCAGGTCGACGGTCGGAGGCTGCGTTCCTCCCTCTCAGCCCGGTGCGCCGGACTCCCGTTTGCCGCTCCGCACGGTAGCGCGCCACGCAAGCATCGGTCGGTAGGGTTCCGCGCAATGGCGAACCCCCTCCTGGATCGGCCGCTGGCGGACCTCATGAGCGAGGCCGCGGCGGTGCGTGACCTGGCCCACGGCCGTCGGGTGACGTACTCCCCCAAGGTGTTCATCCCCCTGACCCGGCTGTGCCGCGACCGGTGTGGGTACTGCACCTTCGCCACGGCGCCGGCCCGGGTCGAGGCGGCCTACCTCTCGCCCGAACAGGTCCTGGAGATCGCCCGGGCCGGCAAGGCGGCGGGTTGCCACGAGGCGTTGTTCACGCTCGGCGAGCGTCCCGAGGAGCGGTACCCCGCGGCCCGCGCGTGGCTGGACGAGTACGGCTACGCCTCGACCGTCGACTACCTCGCCGCGATGTGCCGCCTGGTCCTCAGCGAGACCCACCTGTTGCCCCACGCCAACGCCGGCGCGCTCTATCCGGACGAGCTGGCCGCGCTCCGGGTGGTCGCCCCGTCCCAGGGGATGATGCTGGAGACGCTGGCCGCCGTACCCGCCCACGAGGGGTCCCCCGACAAGGATCCCGAGCGACGCCTGGCCACCCTCGAGGCCGCGGGCGAGCTGGCCATCCCGTTCACCACGGGGATCCTCGTGGGCATCGGTGAGACGCGGGAGGACCGGTTGGAGGCCCTGGAGGCCATCGCCGCCTCGCACCGCCGGCACGGCCACGTGCAGGAGGCCATCGTCCAGAACTTCCTGCCCAAGGCCGGTACGGCGATGCACAAGGCCGACCCCTGCCCACCCGATGACTACCTCGAGGCCATCGCCCTGGCCCGCCTGGTCCTTCCCCCTGAGGTCCACGTGCAGGCGCCCCCCAACCTGTCCGACGACTTCGGGCGCCTGCTCGACGCCGGCATCGACGACTGGGGTGGCGTGTCCCCCGTGACGGCCGACCACGTGAACCCGGAGCGCCCTTGGCCCGCGGTCGAGCGGCTGCGGGAGGTGACCGAGGCGGCCGGCCGGGTCCTGGCCCCCCGCCTGACGGTCTACCCCGAGTTCGCCCTCGCGCCCGAGCGCTGGCTGGACGAGGGAACCCGATTCCCCGTACTCGACCACAGCGACGCGGAAGCCCTCGGGCGCGACGACCAGTGGTACTCGGGAGCCGGGACGGTCCCGCCGATGCTCGTCCCCGGACACTCGGCGCCCGTCGGCCCCGTGGCCGCCATCCTCGACGGCGTCCGAGCCGGTCACGAAGTGGGCGAGGACGAGATCGTCACCCTGTTCTCGGCCCGGGGCCCGGAGGTGGCCGCGGTGGCCGAGGTGGCCGACGAGCTCCGCCAGCACGCCGTGGGCGAGGTGGTCACCTTCGTCCACAACCGGAACATCAACTACACGAACGTCTGCACCTTCAAGTGTCGGTTCTGCGGGTTCTCCAAAGGCCCGCTCTCCTTGAACCTACGGGGGAACCCTTACCTGCTCACCCTGGATGAGATCGCTCTCCGCGTGAGGGAAGCGGCCGACCGGGGAGCGACCGAGGTCTGCCTGCAGGGGGGCATCCACCCCGACTTCGACGGGGAGTACTACATCGACGTGGCCCGAGCCGTGCACGAGGCCGTCCCCGACATGCACATCCACGGCTTCACGGCCCTGGAGGTGACCGAGGGGGCCAAGCGCCTGGGTGAGCCCCTCGCCCAGTATCTGGTTCGTCTCCAGGAGGCCGGGTTGAAGACCCTGCCCGGGACGGCGGCGGAGATCCTCGACGACCAAGTCCGCGCCCTGCTCTGCCCCGACAAGATCAACAGTGAAGAGTGGCTCGAGGCCCACCGCACCGCGCACGGGGTCGGCCTTCGTTCCAACATCACGATCATGTTCGGGGCCATCGAGCAGCCCCGCTCCTGGGCCCGACACCTGGTCCGCACCCGGGACCTGCAGAAGGAGACCGGCGGCTTCACCGAGTTCGTCCCCCTGCCGTTCGTGCACATGGCCACGCCGATGTACCTCCAGCGCAAGGCCCGCCGCGGGCCGACCTTCCGGGAGGTCGTGCTCATGCACGCCGTCGGCCGCATCGCCTACCACGGGCTCATCGACAACATCCAGGCCTCGTGGGTGAAGCTCGGCGTCGGTGGGGCCCGGCAGCTGCTGCAGGCCGGAGTCAACGACCTCGGGGGGACCCTGATGGACGAGAACATCTCCCGCGCCGCAGGGGCCGAACACGGCCAGGGCCTCGAGGAGGCCGACTTCCGGGACATCGTCGAACCCCTGGGACGCCGACTCGAGCAGCGCACGACCCTTTACGGCCGGGTCGCCCCGGCCTGAGATCATGAGCCGAAGGGTCAAGACCGGCTCGGCCGACATCGATCGGCGGATCGAGGAGCTCCTCGGTGCCTGCGGGGTCACCGAGGACCGCGACCTCCTCTTCGACATCATCGCCTCTGGCGTCCTCCTGGCCCGAGGCGACAGCGACCGCCTCGACCTCAAGCTCACCGCCGCGGTACTGGCCGAGATGCGCGTGGCCTTCAACGCCTTCGCCCCCTACCGGGACGAGCCCAAGGTCACGATCTTCGGCTCCGCCCGGATCCTGGCCGACGATCCTCTCTATCAAGCGGCCCGTGACGTCGCCCACCAGCTGGCCCAGCAGGGCTGGATGGTCATCACGGGTGCCGGCCCGGGGATCATGGCCGCCGGCCTGGAGGGCGCCGGGCGGGAGAAGTCGTTCGGCGTGAACATCCGCCTGCCCTTCGAGCAGGAGGCCAACGAGTTCATCCTCGGCGACACGAAGCTCATCTCGATGAAGTACTTCTTCACCCGGAAGCTGGAGCTGGTCAAGGAATCCCAGGGGTTCATCTGCCTCCCGGGCGGCTTCGGCACGCTGGATGAGACCTTCGAGCTGCTCACGCTGCAGCAGACCGGGAAGTCGGTGCCGACCCCGATCGTCTTCCTCGACGAACCGGGCGGCTCCTATTGGACCGGCTGGCGGGACTTCGTCCTCGACCAGGTGGTTGCGGGGGGCTACGTCGCGGCCGAAGATCTCGCCCTGGTCACCATCACCGACGACGAGCAGGTCGCGGTTGACACCGTCCTCGGCTTCTACCGCAACTACCGGTCGATCCGCTGGGTGGGCAAGACCCTCGTCGTCCGGCTCGTCAAGGCTCCGACCGACGACGAGCTCGCGGCGCTGAACGCCGAGTTCGGCGACCTCCTGAGCCCCGGCAGTGACATCCGGTGCGTTCCGCCTCTCCCCGAAGAGGTGACCGACGACGACCACCTCGACCTCGCCCGACTGGCACTGGAGTTCGACATCCGCCACTTCGGTCGGCTCCATGCCCTCATCGCGCGCCTGAACGGCCTCGACTCCGCTCCCGCCGTCCCTCCGCCGCTCGACGACCCCCCTCGGGGCTGAGCTCACTCAGTCGGCGGTCCAGGCGGAGTCATCGGGCTCCTGGAGGAGGTTCACGGCCTTGTCCACGGCTCGCCGGGCCCGGGTGAGGCGACGTTCGTCAACCGGCAGCTCCTGGCCCCCGGCGTCGATGGACTCCCGCAGGCGTTGGATGGCCAGGTCGGCCATCTCCTCGCTGATCGCCTCCAAGCGGTGACGGATGTCATCGAACTCTCCGGCCATGGGCGTCAGTTTGGCTCACGCAGAGGGGCTTTCGGCCGACCGGACAAGCAATGGGTGCCTTCTCCGCACAGGAGCTCGAACGAACCGCGGCCGCGCACGGGATGATGTTCCCCGCCCACGTCCTCGATCAGTTCGTCGCGGCGATCGACTCCGGGAAGCACGTGATCCTCACGGGCCCACCGGGCACCGGGAAGACCACGCTGGCCTACATGGGCGCCGAAGTCGCCCAGCGGGCCATGCTCTGCGCCGGCTACCTGCCCACCACGGCCACCACCGAGTGGACGACCTACGAGACCATCGGCGGCCTCCAACCGACGGCCGAGGGGCTGATCTTCCGTCCCGGCCTCTTCGTCGACGCCATCGAGAGCGGGCGTTGGCTCGTCATCGACGAGCTCAACCGCTCCAACTTCGACCGGGCCTTCGGTCAGCTCTTCACCGTGCTCTCCGGTCAGCCCGTCGTCCTTCCCTTCAAGCGCAAGGGCACGCCCAACCCCTTGTCCATCGTGCCCGCCGGTGTCGACCCGCCTCCCCACACCGACGTCATCCGCCTCCCCAGCAAGTGGCGGATCGTGGCCACGATGAACGTCTTCGACAAGAACCTCCTGTTCGAGATGTCCTACGCCCTCATGCGCCGCTTCGCCTTCATCGAGGTGGGAGCGCCCGACGACGAGTCCTACCGCCGGCTCCTCGACGGACCGGGGGTGATCGTGAGCAAGCTCCTCTGCCTGCGCAAGTTCACCGACCTCGGCCCCGCCGTCTACCTGGACGCAGCCAAGTACGCCGCCCGCCGGTCGCAGGACGGACCGACCCCCTCCCGGCTCCTGTACGAGGTCTTCTACGCCTACTTCCTGCCGCAGTTCGAGGGGTTCGACGACATCCGGGCGACCAAGCTCTACCGCACGATCGAGGGCCTGTTCGACCCCCCCGAGCAGGCTGAGGTCCAGCGGACCATGGGCGAGGTCCTCGGTGTCGAGCTCGCGCTCTGACCCGCCGGCCCCTGCGGGGTTGGACCCGAAGCCCGCTCCGGGTGAGCGCACGGCGACGCACGAGCTCTGGGATCTCCTGCGCCGCCCGTTCAACGTGGTGGAGGCCGTGGACTCGGTCCTGGGCCTGTCCCCGAACGTGGTCAAGCAGCTGACCGGGGCGATGCTGGCCACCTGCACGGAGGCCGAACACCTGCTCTCGGTCACCCCGCACACGATCCGGTCGTTGTCCATCTCGATGAGCAACCAGCCCGAGGAGTGCCGCGGCGAGCTGCGGGGCCCGGTGCTCTGGTCCGAGACGTTCTCGTGCCGGTCCTCCAGCCCCGGGCGCAACGACGTCTACGTCTGTGCCGCCCCGTCCCGGGCCTACGACATCCCGGAGAACCGGGTACTGGTGGCCGCCCTGCTCGCGGTCCGCGACGCCGGACGCTCGGTGGACACCATCTCCGCCCGCTCCTATGACGACGACACCTTGCGCAAGGCCCGTTTCAACGGCCTGCGCGCCAGCCGCCTGCTCGAGCACCGAGCGCTGTCGTCGGTCGCCCGGCACCGCCCCAGCCCCCGCGAGGTGCGGCGGGCCCGATCCGGGAACCGCCGGTCGACCTACACGCCGGCGCTGACGATGCTGGCCCGGGCGGCCGACCCCCTCGAGGCCGAGGACATCCTCCCCTTCTGTGACCGCCGGACCCGGACGCAGCACGCGGTGTTGGTGGCCATGGTGCGGGCTCTGCGTCGTCGCGGCCTGACCGTCGCGCCCTTCCGGGCGGTCGACGGAAGCCTGCAGTCAGGCCTCCTGCGCTACCACCATCCCCGGCGCCGCGGCGATCGCAGCCGACCCAGCGGGATCCTGGTCGGCCCGGTCCTGGTCGACGTGCCCGAGCGGGTGCGGGACCGGAACCGGGAGCGGGCCGAGCACGCCCTCCAGGCCCGATCGGGCGGACGAGAGGTGATCGTGGTCATGGACCCGAGCGACGTGGAACGGGCCATCGACCTGGCCCTGGCGGCGGCGGCGGCCGCGGATCGAGCGAGCTGACCGGCGTCAGCCGGCCCAGTCCTCTTCCTTCAACGCTTCCGCGGCCAGGCACCAGCTGGCGTGCTCGTCACCGGGCTCGGCGCCGCACTCGGCGCACGGCTGCTGGTCGGTGCCCTCGAGGACGTCATCGAACTCGGTCCGCGTGTGCTTCAGCGCACGGGCCTCTTCGAAGCGACGATGCCGACCCTTCTTCATGGGTTGAAGTTCACGGGGCGCTCTCCCCACCCTGGCGTGCCTGGACATCGGATTGTAGCGGTGTCACCGGATCGTGCGAACGCACCTCCAACACCAGCTCGCCGTCGTCGAACGCGACGGCGACCGAGCCGTCGAGGAGGCCATCCAGCGCCTGGCCGACGACCTCGGCCCGCCAGCCCGAGCGCAGCCGAGAGGCCTGGTCACCGCTGAGATAGGACTCGATGTCGGTCCGGGTGGCCAGCATGCCGGGGTCGAGGTCGAGGTCCCGGGCGTGCTGAGCCAGCCAGGCCGAGGCCAGGGTCGCCGCCGGGCGCAGGTCGCGGCGCAGCTCCGGGGCACCATCGTCGGCGGGCGGATCGGCCACGAGGCCTTCCTCGACGGCCTCCAGGAGGGACCGGCCCACCGCGCCCTTGGTGCCGCCGCGGTCGACGCCCCGGACATCGGCCAGCTCCTCGGGGGTGCGGGGCGCCCGCTGGGCGATGGCCACGATGGCCAGGTCAGACAGGACGTGGCGCACCGGGCGGTTGATCTCGGCGGCTCGCCGTTCCCGCCAGGCAGCCACGGCGCGGGCCACCGCGGCGGAGCGGTCCTTGAGCCGGCGGGCCTCCTTCACGCGGCGCCAGGCCTCCTCGGGGTCCCGACCGTCGCGGGCGTCGGCCACCACCGTCGCGAACTCGCCTTCGGCCCACCCCAGGCGCCCGTGTTCGACGAGCTGGCGCTCCTGCTTGGCGTGGAGCTCGATCAGGTGGGCCACATCGGACGCGGCGTAGTCGAGCTGGCGCGCCGACAACGGGCGACGCAGCCAGTCGCTCAGCCGGTCGGCCTTGGGCAGGCGCACGCCCAGCTCGCTGGCCAGCAACGTGGCCAGCGATGGGGTCGACGAACCGAGGAAGCCGGCGGCCAGCTGGGTGTCGAAGAGCCGGCGAGGGACGGTGCCGCAGGTGGCGAGCAGGACCTCGAGATCCTGGCTGGCGGCGTGCACCACCGCGAGGCCCGGTCCGTCGAGCAGCTCTGCCATCGGGGCGATGTCGACGGCCAGCGGGTCGACGAGCACGACCTGTTCCTCCCAGGCCAGCTGCACGAGGGCCAGCTCCGGGAAGTAGGTGCGTTCTCGGTGGAACTCGGTGTCGAAGGCCCAGACCTCGACATCGAGGAGCCGGCGGACGAGTTCGGCCAGTCCGGCGTCGTCGGTGACGACGGACGGGGGCGTGGCCAGCCTCTCTATCCCTCGGCCGAGTCGACCGGGAGGCCGGCGTCGATCCAGGCCAGCGTTCCTCCGGCGACGTTGACGGCATCGATGCCCTGGCCCCGGAGCCACTCGGCAGCCTGGAGGCTGCGGGCCCCGGAACGGCAGATCACCGGGAGGGTGCCGCCGGCCGGCACCTCGTCGACCCGCTCGACCAGTTCACCCAGGGGGATGAGGATCACGTCGGGGACATGGGCCTCGTCGTACTCGTCGGGGTTGCGGACGTCGAGCACGGCCGCCCCGGCGTCGCGCTGGGCCGACAGTTCGTGCACATCGATCACCGGGACATCCATCGGGGGCAGGGTACCTGTGCCGCCGTGGAGGGCCAGACCGAGCGCCGGACATGCCCCGACGACGCTCAGCCCGAACCCACGCCTCCGTGGTTGCCCTCGGTTGGGTCCAGCCCGAGCTGCGCGGGGGTGTCCGCGTCGGCCAGAGCCCGATCGGCCAGACCGGTGACGCCGACGACCGTCAGCCCGCGCACGGCTCGGTGCACGGCCCGCTCCCCGGCCGCGAAGGCGGCGGCCAGCACCGGCTGGGCCCGGCGGCGGTAGGCGGCGTGCAGGAGCTCGTGGCGGCCGTCACGGAGCGGCGCCGCCATGTCCGCGTCGCCCAGCGCCTCCACGACGGTCGTGATGGTGGCCGGGTCGGCGCCGGGCAGGTCGCAGGCCAGGACCACGACGACGTCCTCGGTGGTGGCATCGAGGGCCGTGAGGATCCCGCCCAGCGGTCCCTCCCCGGCGTGGAGGTCGGGCACGGCGTCCAGGCCGAGTGCCCTGAGGCCGTCCAGGTCCCCACCGACGGCGACGACCCGGTCGGCGCCCGCCGTGCGCAGGGCGTCGGCCACGATGACCGCCAGCGGCTGCCCGTCGACGACCAGGAAGGCCTTGTCGGTTCCCATGCGCCGGCTGGACCCACCGGTCAGCACGGCCCCGGCGTAGGGCGGTCGCTCGGACAGATCAGACCGTCCCGCCGTAGGTGGCCTCGCGGCCGCGGCTGGCCTCGTGCTCGTCGACGGCTTCGGTCAGATCGGCCACGAATCGGTCCACGACGTCGGCATGACCGGGCGAGACCATCACGTGGAGCCCACCCTGCTGGCGGTCGAGGTGCCAGCCCCGGTCGTCCATGACGTCGGCCACGCCCCCGATGTCGAGGGTGGTCGAGCCGAACTCGAAGACCGAGAGGTCCGGGTCGCCGGTGATGTCCAGGCCGTCGATGCCCGCGATCCCGGCCTGGAACCCGTGAGTGGCGTCCCGTACGACTTCGGCGAGGCGAAGGTAGCCCTCGGCCCCGAGATGTCGCACCGCCGCCCAGGCCTCGGCGATCGGAACCCCGCCCCGGGTACCGGCGGAGGTGGACGAGCCGTAGAGGCCGCCGGGCCATTCGTCGTAGAGGAAGAACTGGTGGCGATAGAGGTCGCGGGACGCGTAGAGGACCGTCGACGCCCCCTTCGTGGCGTAGCCGTACTTGTGCACGTCCGCGGACAGCGAGGTCACGCCGTCGACCCGGAGGTCCCACGGCGGCACGGTCTCGCCCAGGCGCGCCCACCACGGCAGGAGCCAGCCACCGAGGCAGGCGTCGACGTGGCAGAGAACGCCCGCGTCCTGGGCCACCGCGGCGATGTCGGTGATGTGGTCGATGACGCCGAACGGGTAGCAGGGGGCCGAGCCCACGACGAGGGCCGTTTGCGCGCCGATGGCCTCCGCCACCTGCTCGCCGTGCAGCCGGAGGTCCTCGGCCACGGGGATCTTGCGGTGGGCCACGTCCAGGTACTTGGCCGCTTTCGCGAAGGCCGGGTGGGCCGTGTTCGCCGTCAGCAGCTCGGGCTCGGCGATGCCGTTCTCCCGGGCGTGGTCTCGAGCCACTTGCACGGCCAGGAAGATGCTCTCGGTCCCGCCCGACGTCAGCGACCCGGCGCCCGGCTCGCCACCGAAGAGGTCCCCGGCCATCAGGACGACCTCCTGCTCCATGCGGGGCAGGGTCCGGTAGGCGAACGGGTTCAGGGCGTTCTCGTGCAGGAAGCGATCGGCTACCTCGTGCTGCAGGCCCTCGAGCACGTCATCGTGGTGGTGGTAGACGAGGCTGAAGGCCCGACCAGCCCGCCAGTCGATGTCGCCGGCGCGTTCCTCGTCGATCTCCGCCAGCAGCTCGTCGACCCCCACCCCCGTCTCGGGGAAGCTCGTGATCTGGGGCCCGGCGATGTCCACGCCGCCGATGCTACGGGTCGGCTCGTGAAGGGTCAGCCGCCGTAGTTCAGCCGCGTGTCCTCCATGCGGAGGACCTCGGTGTCCTCGTCGGACTGGAAGCCGGCGTCGACCACCTCGCCGATGAAGAGCGTGTGGTTGCCCAGGTCGAGGGCCTGGCGGACCTCGCAGTCCACGTAGGCGACCGCTTGGTCCAGGATCGGGGCGCCGGTGAGGCCGTCGTGGAACGGGAAGCCGTTGAGGGTCGAGGCTTCGGCGTCGACCTCGACGGGCTTGGTGAACTTGCGCACGATGGCCCGGTCCTCCCGGCTGATCGTGTTGAGGGCGAAGATGCCACCTTCGGTGATCAATTGGTGGGTCACGGCCTCGGCTTCGACGCCGATGCCCATCAGCTTCGGGTTCATGGACACCTGGGAGACGAAGTTGATGGTCATCCCGTTCCGCCGCTCGCCCGCGCGGCTGCCGACGACGTACAGCCCGTAGGGCAGCGACCAGAGGACGCGCCGACGGAGGCGGTCGTACTCGTCCTCGGCCTCCGGTCCCTCGACTCCTGCCGGATACGGCCCGACAGGTCCAGTGCCACCCGGTTCACCCATGGCTTGGAACCTACCGGCCGGTCACTCCCTCCGGCGGTGGGTCACGGTCGTCGGAGAGGAGGACCTCGCCGTCACCGGTCCGGGTGATGCCGAGTGGACGGGTGACCGAGCAGTGCCTGCTCACCGGGTCGTACGCGCCGAGGTACCAGCCCCCCGCCGCCTCCCTGTCCCCCACCGCGGCCACCGTCGTGGTCTCCAACCGCGCCCCGAGCTCGGTCAACTCGACGGCCCGCTGGGTCTCGGCGGCCACCGACCACTCCGACCGATCCTCGTCGGCGAGCCGGTCCAACGCCTCGTCGATGACCTCGTCCGCATCAATGACCTCGACCACGGCCCCAACCCACTCACGGGGTGTGACAGTCACTTTCAGTATGCGATGGACCACGCCCTGTGGTCACGGACCCTGCATGGGCCCTCAGGCCTCCACGACGCCGCGTTCGCAGGCCGGGCAGGTGTCGGTGGCGGCCATGCCCGACGGCGGCCACGCCAGCTCCGGCCAGAGGGTCAACCAGGCGGCATCGACGCCGCACCAGGTGCGGGGTGCACCCGGGTCGAGGGCGTGGGCCGTGCCATCGGGGACGGCGCAGGCGGGCGAGCTGCCCCGCACCAGGTCCGTCGGTTGCTCGGTGGCGACGATGGCCATCCCGGTCGAGGCTGGCAGGCCCGGTCGCCGGTCACAACGTGGCCCTCGGGCGGGTGGTGGTCAGTCCTGAGACGGGGGCCAGGCGAGGTCGAGCTGGAGATGGACCAAGGCATACCAAGGTCAGGACAACGGTTCCCCACCGCTACTCGACGGCCTGTCGTAGCATCCAGCGGTGAGCGTGACCGAGTCGCCGGACGATCGGCGCGGGATCGATTACCAGCGCCTCTACGCCTATCGCTTTCGAGACGTCGATCAACTGCGGCGCCAGGCGATCTGGGATGAGCTGACCCCTGTGTTGTCCCGTTGGCTGGGCTCACCGAAGCGGGTGCTCGATCCCGCGGCCGGGCGAGGCGAGTTCGTCAACGCGAGCGACGCCGAGGAGCGCTGGGTCGTGGACAGCGTCGAGTACGACGAGACCGTTCGGGACCCCGAGGTCAAGGTTGTCATTGGTGACGCCCGATTCGTCGCTCTACCCGAGGCCCATTTCGATGGGGTCTTCGTCTCGAACCTCCTCGAGCACCTCGCCACCCAGGACGACATCGCCCGCTTCCTGCGACGCATGCGACAGTGCATGAGCCCATCGGGTCGGATCGCGGTCCTCGGCCCGAACTTCCGCTACTGCCATCGGGAGTACTTCGACTGCGCCGATCACACGCTCGCGCTCACCCACATTGCGGTGGCCGAGCACCTCTACAGCGCCGGCTTCGAAATCGAGCGGGTGGTCCCGCGGTTCATCCCGTACTCGTTCCGGAGCCGGCTGCCGCAGGCGCCATGGCTCGTCCGTCTCTACCTACGGGTTCCGATGGCCTGGCGGGTGCTCGGACGGCAGTTCCTCATCGTCGCCGTCAAACCGGCGGACGTGGCATCGGCGTAGCTTCTCTTCATCCGTCTGAAGGCGGCCAGGCCGGGTCGAGCTGGAGCAGGAAGACGGCGCACCGCTCGGCCTCGTCGTCCTCCCCGATGGCCTCCGCGATGCGGCCCAGTCCGGCCAGGGCGGTCAGGAAGCCCCGATTCTCCTCATGGGCCCAGCGCACGTACCCGCTGCCCCGCCAACCGCTCTGGCGCAACCGGTCCAGGCCCCGGTGGTACCCGGTGCGGTAGGCGGCGTAGGCGAACGCCTGGTCCGGGGCCAGGTCGCCCAGCCGGGCCCACCCGGCCAGGAAGCGGGGGTACTGCATGCAGACCCGGCCCACCGCGGCCACGTCCTCGCCGGCGTCGGCCAGGGCGTTGAGGGCGGCCTCGGGCTCCCGATCGAGCACGGTCTCGGGGGGCCCGGAGGTGAAGCTGATGTCGCTCATGGCCGCACCCTAGGCAGCTACCCGGGTTCGACCCTCAGCGGTCCGATGGCCTCGACCACAGGGGTGCCGGCCGCCCGGGCATCGAGGTGAGCGGCGGAGGCCACGTAGGCCCGTTCGACGAGCTCGGCGCTGTGGGAGAAGTCGTCGTAGCGGGGTCGCGGCGGATCGTCGAAGGGCAGGATCACCAACTCGCACCGAGGGTCGAGCTCAGCCAGGTCCCGGTCGTAGCGCAGCCGACGGGACAGCCAGTGCGACTGGATGGCGACGTCGATTGGCCGCCTGGGCTCCTGCCACGGTCGGGCCAGCGTCCCCACCTGGAGGACGTAGATCGTCTCGGCGCCGAGGTGGGCGGCACGCAGGAACGGGATGTCGGCGGCGATGCCCCCGTCGAGGTAGTGGTGCCCGTTGAGCTCGACGATGGGGAAGACCGCAGGAAGGGCGGCGGAGGCCAGGATCGCCTCGTGCAGGGGGCCGGTGCTGAACCACCGCTCGGCCGGCGGGTCGAGCTGGGTGGCCACGCACTGGAACGGGACCTTCAGCTCGTCGAAGCGGGTCGCCCGCAGGATCCGCTCGATCAGCTCCCGGAGCCCGGCGTTGTCGTGCAGGGCCTCCCCTCGTCGCGCCAACTGCAGGGTGGAGGGCAGGCGACTGGCCGACGGCATGACGTCGGGGCCGGCGAGGCGGAGCCAGAGGTCCTCGAGGCGCTCGATGCCGGCGAGCGTGGGATCGGCCGCGTAGGCCGCCCCGTTCAGCGCGCCGACCGAGCAGCCCAGCACGAGGTCCGGACGGATGCCGCGCTCGACCAATGCCCGGAGCATGCCTACTTGAAGGGCGCCGAGGTTGCCGCCGCCGGAGAGGACGAACGCCGTGGCCCGAGGTCGGGACAGCCCGCCGCGCCAGCTCCTGATCCGGTCCCCGAGGTTCAGGGCACCCGCACCAGGCGGAGGACGTCGGTGGCCCGGGATCGGTCGTCGGACCCGGCCAGGACGACCACGGTGTCGCCCGACCGGACTTGACCGGCCTCGCGGGCGGCGCGCACGGCGGCGCGGACCATGGACTCGTTGCTCCCCCGCTGCTCCAGGAGCATCGGCTGAGCGCCCCAGCTCATGGTGAGCTGGCGCACGGTTCGCTCGTCGGGCGAGAAGCCCAGGATCTTGGTCTTGGGCCGGAACCGGGCCATGGCCCGCACGGTGAACCCCGTCCGGGACATGCAGAGGATGGCGTCGGCGCGCATCTCCTTGGCCACCCGCCAGGCGGCCATGGTCATGGTGTCGGTGACCCGGGCGTCGGCGTCACCCTCCTCGGTGTGGACGAGGTCGGTGATGTGCGGGGCCCAGCCGTCGTAGTCGAACTCCTCGTCGGCCCGGCGGGCGATGTCGGCCATGGTGCGGACGACCAGGACGGGGTCGTGGCCGATCGCGGTCTCGCCCGAGAGCATGACCACGCTGGTGCCGTCGAAGACCGCATTGGCCACATCGGTGACCTCGGCCCGGGTCGGGGTCCCGGCGTGGACCATGGACTCCAGCATCTGGGTGGCGGTGATGGCCGGACGACCGAGGGCGATGCAGGTACGGATGATGTGCTTCTGCAGGTGCGGGATCTCGGCAATGGGCATCTCCGCGCCGAGATCGCCCCGGGCGACCATGACCGCGCCGCTGGCCTGGATGATCCCCTCGAGGTTCTGGACGGCGGCCCGGGTCTCGATCTTGGCCACGACCAGGGGGCCCCGCGGATGGGGCTCGGTGCCGACGCGGCGGATGTCGTGGGCGGAGCGGACGAAGGACACGGCGACCATGTCCACACCCCGCTCCACGAACGCGTCGAGCATGCGCAGGTCGTCAGGCGTGGGGGAGGCGATGCGCAGGCGGTCCGACGGGATGTGGACGCCCGGGCGGCCCTGGACCTTGCCGCCGTGGCAGACGGTGGCGATGAGGTCGCGATCGTTCTTGTCGACGACCTCGATGACCACGGCGCCGTCGCCGAACAGCATCCGGTCGCCGACCTCGACGTCGCTGACCAGCCGCTCGTAGCCCACCTCGACGACCTCGGCGGTGCTGGCACTGAAGCCCGGGGTGAGGCGGAGGCGCTCACCCTCGACCAGCTCGACGCCGCTCTCGGGGAAGCTGCCCGCCCGCACCTTGGGCCCCGGCAGGTCGACCAGGATCCCGACGGGACGGTCGGCTTCGACCGACGCCTTGCGGATCCGGTCGTAGCACTCGAGGTGGTGGTCGAGGTCCCCGTGGGCCAGCCCTATGCGGGCGACATCCATGCCCGCTTCGACGAGGGCGACCAGCGTCGCCTCGGAGTCCGAAGCCGGACCGATCGTGGCGATGATCTTGGTCCGACGGCGCACGCCCTCACGCTAGCGACGGCAACGGTCGCCACCGGGGCAATAGGTAGGCTCCGCCCGCCATGGACCTCCTCCTGATCCGCCACGCGCTCCCCGTCCGCATCGACGACGGCGAGGGCCCGGCGGACCCGGAGCTGAGTGACGAGGGTTGGCGCCAGGCCGGCGCGCTGGCCGCCTGGCTGGCCGACGAGGAGATCGAGGCCATGGTCGCCAGCCCGCTGCGGCGGGCGCAGGAGACCGCCGAGCCCCTGGCCACGCTGCTGGACCTCGAGGTGACCACCGTCGACGGCCTGGCCGAGTTCGACCGCGACGCCCCGTGGTACATCCCCATGGAGGAGCTGAAGGCGGCCGACGACCCCCGGTGGCACGCGATGGTCAACGGCGAGTTCCACTTGGACCCCGACGAGTTCCAGAGGGGGGTGGTCGAGGCCGTCGACGCGGTGATCGACGCCCACCCGGGCCTCACGGTGGCCGCGGTCTGCCACGGTGGGACCATCAACGCCTACCTGTCGGCGATGTTGGGCATCGATCGGCTGATGTTCTTCTTCCCGGACTACACCAGCGTCAGCCGGGTCCGGGCGTCCCGCTCGGGAGCCCGCGGCCTGGTCAGCATCAACGAGACCAGCCACCTCCGCTTCGCCAAGCGCTCCACCTGATCCCGACGGGGATCAGCTGCGGGGGACGTCGCTCCAGGGGCGGTCCTTGTCGACCCGGACGTCACCGGGCAGGCCGAGGACCCGCTCACCGAGGATGTTGCGCATGATCTCGCTGGTGCCCCCCTCGATGGAGTTGGCCCGGGCCCGCAGGAATGACTTCTGGGTGCTGTCGGAGAACATGGCGTGCTCCGGACGGGTCATCTCGTAGCTGCCGTAGAGCATCCCCTCCGGCCCCAGCAGGTCGAGGCAGAAGGCGTAGATCGCCTTGTTGGCCTCGGCGAAGGCCAGTTTGCCCACCGAGCCCTCCGGCCCGGGGGTGCCGACCTTCCGGTTGGCCTGGGCCCGCAGGTTGGTCAGGCGGTTGACCTCGGCCTCGATCCACAGCCGCGTGAGGCGGTCCCGGGTGACGGGATCCTTGTCGGCCCGCTCGTCCCACAAGCGGAGGGCCTCGCCGATCGGCCCGGAGCCCTTGGGCGTCACCGACCCGCCGATGGCCACCCGCTCGTTCATGAGGGTGGTCATCGACACCCCCCAGCCCTCGCCGACGTCGCCGAGGCGCTCGGCGTCGGGGATGCGGACGTCGGTGAAGAACACCTCGTTGAACTCGGCCTCGCCCGTGATCTGGCGCAGCGGGCGCACGTCGACCCCCGGAGCCTGCATGTCGACCACGAAGTAGGTCAGGCCCTTGTGCTTGGGCTGCTCGGGGTCGGTGCGGACCAGGAGCATCCCCCAGCGGGCCAGGTGGGCGAGCGTGGTCCACACCTTCTGCGCGTTGACGACCCATTCGTCACCGTCGCGCACGGCTCGCCCCGACAGCCCGGCCACGTCCGAACCGGCCCCTGGCTCACTGAAGAGCTGACACCAGACCTCCTCACCGGTGAAGAGGGGGCGCAGGTAGCGGTCCCGTTGCTCGTCGCTGCCGTGGGTCACGACCGTGGGGGCTCCCATCCCGTGGCCGATGGGGTTCTGCCAGTACGCCTCGGGGGCGCCCGCCGCCCGGAGGGCCTCGTTGACCGGTCGCTGGGCCGACGGCTCGAGGCCGAGTCCACCCCGACCCTCGGGGAAGTGGACCCACGCCAGGCCGGCGTCGAACTGGGCGCCCAGGAAGTCGCGGGGCGAGGTGTCAGACGGGTCGCGCTCGGCCAGGAGCTGATGGACGCGGTCGATCGCGGGCTGGTCGGACATGATGCGAACCTACTCCTGGTGCCGGGACCAGCAGGTCGTGCGGGAGGGCGGCGGCTGCTCCATGGCGGCCACCAGCCGACGGCCGTTGAACCCGGGCAGGGCATGGAGCTGTTCGATCACGCCGTGCTCGACGGCCAGGCGGCTGGGGACCAGGCAGCCCCGCTCGCCTTCGCCGGACAGGACGAACACCACGCCGTCGTCCTTGTGGACGCCGACCGCCGTGGTCAGCACCTCGACCTCGACCAGCTCATCCCAACGGACCTCTTCGCGGCGGCCGTCGGCCAAGGTCCGGCTCACGGAGTCGCGGTCCACCTGAAGGTCGACGGTGGCGGCCGCCGCCGCCCGACGGCGTTGCTCGTTGCGGCGGCCGGCGACGCCGAGCGCCACCACGCCCGCGGCGAGGGCGAGGAGGAGGACGGCGACCACGTCGCCGCCCTAGTTGAGCCCGGCCCGCAGCCGGAGGCGGGTCCGCGGGTCGCCGTTCGCCCCGGCCAGCTCGGCCTGCAGGTCCCGGGCCCAGAGCAGGTCGGAGGCGTCGCCCCGCTGCTGGAAGACCCGAACCAGGTTGGCCAGCATGCGGTCCAGGATCGCCCGGCGAGGCACCGGCTCCAGCCAGGCCGGGTCCAGTTCGGTGTCCGGCCCGTGGAGGCGGCGCAGAACCGTCCGACAGCCGTTCCGGTCGAGGAGCTCACCGCCCCGGAACGGGTCGATGAACACCTCGGGATCCACCCGGTCCCGGAGCAGGAAGTGCCCCGGGAGGCCGACCCCGGCGACGGGCACGCCCACGCGGCGCCCCACCTCCATGGTCAGCACGGCCAGGCTGATGGGGATCCCCAGGTGGGTCTCAAGGACGTCATCCAGGTAGCTGTTGGCCGGGTCGTAGTAGTCGTCCTGGTTGCCGACGAAGCCCTGGTCGACGAACAGGTGGCGCAGCAGGCCGTCCAGAGTCGGGACCCGGCAGCCGGCGGCGAGGTCGTCGAGTTGGAGCAGGAGCCCGTCGGGGTCGACCGCGGGGTGGGCGTGGGCCGAGAGCAGGGCCCAGGCCAGGTCCAGGGGGACGTCCTCGTCAGGGGCATGGACCGCTTCCGCGAACCGCCGACGGTGCTCCACGGGGTCACCGTAGGGTGTCACGGCGGCGGCTGGACCAGCGGAGTCCGGCCGGCGAAGCCGTCTTCGGGCCAGTGCCACCAGGCCACGGAAGGCTCGTCCACCATCCAGCACAACCAGTACGCACGGCCTGAGGGTGACTGCGCCGGAAAGTCGATCAGGCCTTGCGCCAGATCCTTGATGACGATGCCGTCCTCGGCCAGCTCCCGGAGCACGGCGTCCAGCTCGTGACGTTCGGCCGACGCGGTGGTGTGCCCATTGCCCTCGGGCCCGGTGGGCACCACCGGCCCAGCCTCCTGGATGACGCGGGCCGCGGCCTGGGCCCGTGCGACGAGTGCGCCCACCCGCGGCCGGGCCGCGTCGGCCTCTTCGGCCGTCCAGATGCGGGCCGCCGCCATCGCCCCAGCTTCCCACGACCACCCTCTAGGTTGCCTTCGTGGCGCCATGGGCCTTCCTCGACCATCCGGGTCCACTGGCCTTCGCTCACCGGGGCGGTGCGGGCGACTGGCCCGAAAACACGATGCCCGCGTTCGAGCACGCCGTCCGCCTCGGCTACCGCTACCTGGAAACCGACGTCCACGCCACCGTGGACGGTGTCCTCCTGGCGTTCCACGACGACAGCCTGGACCGGGTCACCGACCGACAGGGCGAGATCGCGACCCTCCCCCATGCTGAGGTCGCCGCGGCTCGGGTCGACGGGCGGGAGCCGATTCCGCTGCTCGCGGACCTGCTGGGGAGCTTCCCCCGGGCCCGCATCAACATCGACCCGAAGCACGACGGCTCGGTGGAGCCCCTCATCGACGTCCTGCGGCGCACCGACGCCGTGGACCGCGTGTGCATCGGCTCGTTCTCGGACCAGCGGCTGCGCACCCTGCGCGACCGCCTCGGGCCCACCCTCTGCACGTCGCTCGGGCCCAGGGAGGTGGCCCGCCTCCGCCTCGACGCCCTGTCGGGCCGGGTGCACCCGTCGCCGGCGGGCTGCGTGCAGATCCCCGAGCAGTTCCGGGGGGTGACGGTGACCAACGCCGCCGTCGTCCGGGCGGCGCACCGGGCCGGCCTGCAGGTCCACGTCTGGACGGTCGACCAGCCGGAGGCCATGACCCGGTTGTTCGACCTGGGGGTCGACGGGATCATGACCGACGATCCCGCCGTGCTGAAGGAGGTGCTCGTCGCCCGCGGTCAGTGGGTCGACGGCTAGAGGAGGACCCCCGGGTTGAGGACGGCGTCAGGGTCGAGAGCGGCCTTGAGTGCCCGGAATGTGGCGATCTCGGCCTCGCTGCGGGCCAGCGGCAGCCAGCGGCGCTTGGCCACCCCGATGCCGTGCTCGGCGCTGATGCTGCCGCCGGCTTCGGCGACCAGGCTGAGCACGGCCTCGTCGACCCGGTCGTCGTCGGGGGCGAGCCCGGTCACGTTCAGGTGCAGGTTCCCATCGCCCACGTGCCCGAACACCCAGAGGTGGGCTGCGCCGGCCAGGGCGGCGACGGTCGCCCGGGCCTCGGTCACGACGTCGTCGAGCACGTCGAGGGGCAGGGTGATGTCGTACTTGTGGGGCGGGCCCTCGCGGTTGATCGCCGGGTTGTGCTCCTCGCGCACCCGCCACAGGGTCGAGCGGCGGGCGGCGTCGGTGGCCAGGGCCGAGCCCCGGAGCCCACCCACGCCGGCCAGGTGCCGGGCCAGCCGCTCGCCCGCGCCGATCGGCCCCGCCACCTCGAGGAGCAGGGTGACCGGCGGCTCCGGGTCAAGGACCGGGGCCAGCGAGAGGTGGTCCCGCACGAGGGTGACCCCGTCGGCCAGGACGACTTCGGCCGCCTCCAGATCGGGAAGGTGGCGACGGGCCTCCGCGGCCACGGCCACGGCGGCCGCGAGGTCGTCGAGCCCGACCAGGGCCACCGCGGTCTCGTCGGGGGGTGGGACCAGGGCCAGGCGGAGCTCGGTGATCACCCCCAACGTCCCTTCGGAGCCGCAGAGCAGCGCGGCCAGGTCGTAGCCGGTGTTGTCCTTCACCAACCCCCCGAGGTGGCGGACCACTGCACCCGTGCCCAACACGGCCTCGATCCCCAGAAGGTGGCGTCGGGTCATGCCGTGGGCCAGGACGTGGTTGCCTCCGGCGTTGGTGGCCACCGTCCCCCCGATGGTCGCGGTGTCCCGGGCGCCGAGGTCGATCGGATAACGCCACCCGTGGGCGGCGGCGGCCCGCTGGACCTCACCCAGCGTGCGGCCCGCCCCGACCGTGATCTGCCCGGCCACGGGGTCCACGGTGGGTGGCCCGGCCAGCGCCGCCGTGGCCAGGACGACCTCGCCCCCGCGCGG
>DATDAH010000057.1:0-4761 GCA_036525535.1 Acidimicrobiales bacterium | reverse complement strand
AGGCCCTCGCCGATGCTGTCCATGACGTGGTCGACGTAGCCGATGATCACGGCCACCAAGGCGTCGAGCTGGGGGAGCAGGGCTCGCTGGGCCGGGGACTGCACAGCGCCAAGGATGGCCTCGGGGTCGTTGAACATGGACTGCAGCCCGGCCATGCCCTCGGCGTCGCTGATGTCGAGTTGGCCGAAGCGCTCCTCGAGGGCGTTGGGATCGGCCTCGAAGCCGGCGGCGTAGCGGTTGAGCAGGTCGTCCAGGCGGGCCCGGACGTGGGGGAGGCCGAGGACCGCGTGGTGGGTCATCTCGTGGAGGCAGACCCAGAGGCGCAGGTCGTCGTCGGGCAGGCTCCAGTCGGTGGCGAACTGATCCACGTTGCGCCCGACCACGACGAGCTCGTCGGTCGGCGGGCGGGGGATGGGCAGGTCGTACACGCCGAACGAGGTCGAGGCCAGGTGGCCCACCATCGAGCCCGCGGCCATGCCCACCAGCATCGGGGTCATCATCCCCATGAGGTTCCCGAGCATCGCCGCCGGGTCCGCGCTCTCCGGGGCGGCCTCCGCGGGGTCGGTCGAGAGCGACGAGGCGAGGCGCTCGAAGCGGGGGCGGAACGCCGGGAGGCTGGCCTGGACCCATTGGGTGCGGGTCACGGGGACGACGGTGACGGTCCGCCCGGTGGTCGACAGGGTGAGGCCGGTGGCCTGGGCCACCTGGAGCTCGGCCACCCGGGCCAGCTCCTCGAGGCGGATGCGCTCGAGGGGATCGACGTTGGGCTCGGACTCGCCGCCGGTGGCCACCTGGAAGGCGAGCTGGCCGGCGGCGTCCCAGCTGACGGCCCCCTGCTGGCGCAGGATCTTGGCCAGATCGCCGAGGAACGGGATGCCCTGGAACGGGTCCGGGTCGCCGTCGGGTGGATCCGACTCGCTCACGAGGGCATCGTACGAGGGTGAACATCGTCGTCCTCACCGGGTCCGAGGGCCCTCTGGGCGGTCGGGTCGGTGACCGACTGGCCCTCGATCCGACCGTCGACACCGTCGTCCGCCTCGGCCCCGACGAGCTCGAAGCGGCCCACGAGCACCCTGGCGGTCTGAAGGCGAAGCTGGAGGGCGCGACCACGCTGGTCCATCTCGGGCGGACCGACGCGGTGGCCGAGCTGGACGGCACCGGCACCGCCGGCGTCGACGTGGTCGGTACTCGGGCGCTCCTCGACGCCGCCGGCTCGGTCGGAGTCACCACCGTCGTCCTGCTGTCCAGCGCCACCGTCTACGGGGCCTGGCCCAACAACCCCGTCCCCCTCACCGAGGACGCCCCGCTCCGACCCCACCCGGCCCTGGCCTACGCCACCCACAAAGCCGAGGTCGAGCGCCTGGCCGCCGAATGGCGCGACCAGCATCCCGACGTCCATGTCGCCGTCCTGCGCCCCGTGATCGCCGTGGCCGAGGACACCACCGACTGGTTGGCCGCCTCGCTGTGGGCGGGCACGTCCTTCGCCCCCGGCGACGCCGACACCCCGGTCCAGTTCGTCCACCTCGACGACCTGGCCGGCGCCATCGACCTGGCCCGGTCCGAGCGGCTGGACGGGCCCTTCAACGTGGCCCCCGACGGCTGGATGCGCAGCGACGAGCTCCGTCGCCTGGCCGGTCGTGGCCCCCGGGTGCGCCTGCCCTCACGGGTGGCGCACCGACTGGCCCAGTGGCGCTGGAAGCTGGGGATGACCTCGACGCCGCCCGGTGTCGTGGCGTACCGGGTCAACCCGTGGGTGGTAGCCAACGACCGCCTGAAGGCGGCCGGTTGGGTGCCCGACCACACCAACGAAGAGGCCTACGTGCTGGGCGACCGCCCCACCGGCTGGGCCTCTCTGTCCCCCCGCCGCCGCCAGGAGCTCGCCCTCGGCGGCCTCGCGGTGGGCGCGCTCGGTGTCGTCGCCGGGGGCGTGCTCGTGGCCCGGCGGCTGCTCCGCACCCGTTGACGCCACGGCGCCTCGAGGCACCCTCACCGTCGCCGCGGCGTCAGCTCACGGCGCCGCCCGGCTCGCCGAGAACCGTGGTGGACCAATGGTGGTGGCCGGCCCGGAGGTAACCGATGCGGATTCGGTCGCCGGGGTCGAGCAGGCGGAGGGCGGTGACGAGGTCGCCCATGGACGTGACCTCGGTGTTGCCGATCTGGGTGACGACGTCGGCGTTGTGGAGGCCGGCCTCCATCGCCGGGCTGTCCTCGACCACGCCGAGCAACTTGGCGCCGCCCCGCACACCCCATTGGGCGGCGTCCGCGTCCTCCAGGTCACGGCCTTCGATGCCGAGCCACGGGTGGGCGGGGCCACCGGTGGCGATGATGTCGCGGGCCACGATCCGAGCCAGGTCGATGGGCACGGCCCGCACGACATCACCGTCGCCGACGGTCGTGGTTATCCCGATCACGGCCCCGGTGGCGTCGATGAGGGCGGCCCCCTCGATCGGGTCGTCCATCACGATGTCGGTGCCGATGAGCCCGTGCAGGGGACCCTCGTCCTCGCCCCGGGACACGGTCACGGCCAGATTGGCCACCTCACCGGTCACGATCTCCGCGGCCTGTCGGCCGTGGAGGGCGATGGTCCGGGCCGGCTCCCCCACCGAGAGGTCCCGGGCCACGCCCAGCACCGCGCCAAGGTGGTCGAGGCCCTGCACCAGGAGGACGGCCACGTCGGTCAAGGGGTCCACGCCCACGACGGCGCCGACGAGCTCGGGCCCGTCGACGGCCTGGACCCGCACCTCGTCGGCATCCCCGACGAGCTCCGCCGTGGTCAGGACGTGCCCGTCGTCGCGGAGAACGACCCCGGAGCCGTTGGTGCCGCCCGATCGGACGTGGACCAGCGTCTCGGCCACCTCGTCCATCCCGCCCCGGCTGGGAGCGCCCACGAAGATCGTCGAGACCCGTGTGGCCAGCCGCTCGCTCGCGGCTCGGTCCTCGTTCCCGTCCCCGTGGAACGCCCCGAGGCCCCACGCCCCCATCAGGGCCACCGATGCGCCCATTCCCGCCGCCAGCCCCAGGGACAGCGCGGACCGCTTCCGATGGCGATGACCGGCCGCTGACGCCCGCCGGATCTCGGACGGATGACGCCACAGTCGGTCCTCAGGAGGCAGCGGTGACCCCCGGAACGGGGGTTCAGGTGGGGTCCCCTCGTCCTCAGGCACGGCCGCCCAGCGTAGAACCGCCCTGCCGTCCCGTGACCGCGGCCGGTGACACCCGTAGGCTGGTGGACCGTGCTCACTGCGCCCGACGACCTCACCTGGGTGGGGCTGACCGAGGAGACGTTGCCCGTCGGCCTCGTGGCCGACTGGGCCGTCCTGCCGTCGTGTGGCGCCGTGGTGACCTTCACCGGCACGGCCCGCGACCACGCCGAGGGCCGACCGGACGTCGAGGGCCTCGAGTACGAGGCCTACGAGAGCCAGGTCGAACCCCGGTTCCGGGCCATCGCCGACGCCGCCCGCGGCCGCTGGCCCGACCTCGGGCGCCTGGCCATCCTGCACCGCACCGGTCCCGTCGCCATCGGTGAGGCGTCGGTCGTCGTGGCCGCCGGTTCGCCCCACCGGAACGAGGCCTTCGAGGCGGCCCGCTGGTGCATCGATACCTTGAAGGACACCGCCCCCATCTGGAAGCGCGAAACCTGGGCCGGAGGCGAGAGCTGGGGGCTCGACGCCAAGACGCTCTCGGACCTCACCCCCGATCGTTGACCGGAGACCCGCGAACGTGACGAACCTCCTTTTCCTCCTCGCCGCCGTGCTGGCCGCCTCGGTGGGCATCGCCGTGCTCTGGGCCCGTTCCCGCTCGCCTCGCTCCGTCGACTCCGGTGTGGAGGGCTTCAACCGCCAGATGGACGCCCTGTCGCCCCGCGACCGCCGCCCGCACCGCGATTAGCGAGCGGTACTGACCCGTGGCCCGCGACCTCGCCATCGACCTGGGGACCGCCAACACCCTGGTCTACGTGCGCGGGGAGGGCATCGTCCTCAACGAGCCGTCGGTCATCGCCCTCAACAACCAGAGCCAGGACGTCCTGGCGGTCGGGACCGAGGCCTGGCAGATGATCGGCCGCACGCCGGGCCACATCGTGGCCGTGCGCCCGCTGCGGGCCGGGGCCATCACCGACTTCGACGTCACCCAGCGCATGATCCGCCTCGTCCTCGAACGGGTCGGGGTGTCCCGCTTCAACCGGCCTCGGGTCGTCATCTGCGTGCCGTCGGCCATCACCCACGTCGAACGCCGCGCCGTCACCGAAGCCGCCCGCCGCGCCGGCGCCGCCGAGTGCCAGCTCATCGAGCAGCCCATGGCCGCCGCCATCGGGGCCGAACTGCCCATCAACGAGCCGATCGGCTCCATGGTCGTCGACATCGGTGGCGGGACCTCCGAGTCGGCCATCCTCTCCCTGGGCGGCATCGTCTCCCTCAAGGCGGTGCGGGTGGGCAGCTTCGACTTCGACGCCGCCATCCAGACCCACATCCGCAAGGAGCACGGCATCGCCATCGGCGAGCAGACGGCGGAGAAGATCAAGATCGCGATGGGCTCGGCCTACCCCACCTCCGAGGAGTTCCGGGCCGAGGTCCGGGGCCGGGAGCTGATGTCGGGCCTGCCCAAGACGGTGGTGCTGGAGCCCGAGGAGATCCGGGGCGCCCTCGAGGAGCCCATCACCACGATCATCGACTCCATCGTGGCCTGCCTGGGCGAGGCCCCGCCCGATCTGGCCCAGGACCTCATCGTCAACGGCATCCACCTGGTCGGGGGTGGTGGCCTGCT
>DATDAH010000056.1:0-7513 GCA_036525535.1 Acidimicrobiales bacterium | reverse complement strand
TGCTCGAGCAGGGCCTGTGGTCCCGGCTGGCCGAACACCCCGAGCACCACGAGACGGCGATCGAGGAGCTCCTCCGATACGTCTCGCCGGTCCACCAGTTCCGCCGGACCGCGACACGGGACCTCGAGCTCGGGGACCAGCAGGTCCGGGCGGGGGACAAGGTCGTGATCTGGTTCGGCGCCGCCAACCGGGACCCTGAGGTCTTCACCGAGCCACACGCTCTCGACCTGCAGCGCGACCCGAACCCCCACCTCGCGTTCGGTGTCGGTCCGCACTTCTGCCTCGGTGCCCACCTGGCCCGACTGGAGATGTCGGCGATGCTGCGCCACCTGCTCGACCGGGCGCCCGGCCTGACGCTGACCGGCGACCCGCCCCGGGTCGCCAACAACTTCATCAACGGCATCGCCCACCTCCCGGTGCGCACCGGTCGGGCGTCGTGAGCACGCCGGCCCCCAGCGGCCCGCAGCGGGCAAAGCGGGAGAAGCCACAGCAGATCGCCGACGAGATCCGCCGGCTCATCATCGAGGGCCGGCTGGTGGAGGGCGAACTGCTGGGGCACGAGCCGGAGCTCATCGAGCGCTTCGGCGTGTCGCGCCCCTCGTTGCGCGAGGCGCTGCGCATCCTCGAGGCCGAAGGCCTGATCACCGTCGTGCGGGGCGTCCACGGCGGCGTCCGGATCCACCAGCCCGACCACCGCCAGGCGGCACGGACCGCGGCCCTCGTCCTCCAGGCCCGCAATGTGCCCTTGGCCGACGTCTTCGAGGCCCGCACGATCATCGAGCCCGCCGCCGTCCGTGACGTCGCCCAGGGGCGTGGTCGCTCAGCGGCGGCGAAGGAGCTCCGCGCGCTCATCGCCGAGCAGGAGGAGGTCATCGACGACCCCGACGCCTTCGGGAAGGTCAATGCCCGGTTCCACGAGCGGCTGGTCAGCCTGGCCGGCAACCAGACGCTGACGGTCCTCGTCGAGATGCTGAACGAGGTGGTCACCCGCGCCGTGACCGCGGTGAGCCAGGTCGAAGCCGACGAGGATTCGGTGGCCACCCGTCGGCGGGGGATCCGCTCCCAGCAGCGGCTGGCCACGCTCATCGAGGACGGTGACGCCGACGGCGCCGAGGCCCACTGGCGGACCCACATGGGTGTGGTCGGGCGCGTCATGTTGGGACAGCAGGCGAAGACCGTCGTCGACCTCCTCGACCACTTCTAGGCCTTTAACCTCTAGACGTTTGACGAAAGTAGGCTTGCGCCATGCAGAAGCCCATCGCCGATGTCTTCACCTGGCCCGACGAGCAGCCTCAGCTGATCGGCGGCCGGTGCGACGACTGCGGGGCGACGACGTTCCCCACCCAGTCCCGCTGTCCGCGCTGCGGCCACACGGCGATGTCGGAGCTGCCGCTGCCCCGGCAGGGGACGTTGGTGTCGTGGACGACCCAGGGGTTCCCTCCGGTGCTGCCCTACGCCGGTGACCCGACGGGAGCGTCGTTCGAGCCCTTCGGCGTGGGCCTCGTGCAGCTGGGCGACGTGGTTCGGGTCGAGTCGCGGCTGACCGAGAGCGACCCGGCCAAGCTTGAGTTCGGCATGGACGTCGAGCTGGCCATCGTCCCGTTCTACGTCGACGACGACGGGGACGAGATCATGACCTTCGCCTTCGCGCCGGTTGCCGGCGTGGCCGCGGGCAACTGAGGAGTCGGAGATGAACGACGTCGCCATCATCGGGGTCGGCCTCCACCCGTTCGGGCGGTTCGGTGACAAGACGGCGTTCGAGATGGGAGCCGATGCCGTCGCGCTGGCCCTGGCCGACGCCGGGGTCGAGTGGAAGGACGTCGGGTGTGCGTTCGGCGGGAGCTGGGAGGTCGCCCAGACCGACCCGCTCACCGGCCTCCTCGGCCTCACCGGCATCCCGTTCATGAACGTGTTCAACGCCTGTGCCACCGGGGCCGCCACGATCCAGCAGGCCGCCAACGCCATCGTCGCGGGCGTCGCCGACGTCGCCGTGGCCGTCGGCATGGACAAGCACGCCCGGGGCTCGTTCAAGGCCGACCCCGGCCTCACCAACGTCCCGAGGTGGTACGGCGACAACGGCCAGTTCGTCACCACCAAGTTCTTCGGGATGAAGATCAACCGCTACATGCACGATCACGGCATCTCGACCGAGACCCTGGCCCGGGTGGCGGCGAAGAACTTCCGCAACGGCGTGCACAACCCGAACGCGTTTCGGCGCTCGCCGATGGCCGTGGAGGACATCCTCGCCGCCCCGGTGCTCAACCACCCGCTGACCCAGTACATGTTCTGCGCCCCGGACGAGGGGGCCGCAGCCGTCGTGCTGTGCCGGGCCGACCTCGCGTCCCGCTACACCGAGGCCCCCGTCTACGTGAAGGCGACGGCGATCCGCACCCGGAACTACGGCGCCTACGAGGTGAACACCACCTGGGCCGCCGTCGACGAGGACGTCGCCCCCACCGTGTACGCGTCCCGGGCCGCTTACGAGGAGGCCGGGGTCGGTCCCGAGGACGTCGACGTGATCCAGCTCCAGGACACCGACGCCGGCGCCGAGGTCATCCACATGGCCGAGAACGGGTTCTGCGCCGACGGGGAGCAGGAGAAGCTCATCGCCGACGGCGCCACCGAGATCGACGGGCCGATGCCGGTCAACACCGACGGCGGCCTCATCGCCAACGGTGAGCCGATCGGCGCGTCCGGCCTTCGCCAGATCAACGAGCTGGTCCTCCAGCTCAAGGGCCAGGCCGGCGAGCGGCAGGTGGCGGGTGAGCCGAGGGTCGGCTACGCCCAGGTCTATGGCGCTCCCGGCACGGCAGCCGTGACGATCCTCTCCCGCTGAAGCCGGGCCGCCGCCGCTACGCGGCGAGGAGGCCCTTCAGGTTGCCGGACATGATCGCCTCGATGTCCGCCGCGGGCAGGTCCTCCACCTCCCGGCGCCAGGCCAGGGGGTCGTCGAGACCCTCGGGGTGCGGGTAGTCCGAGCCGAAGCAGACGCGGTCGGCGCCGATCTCGTCGACGAGCCCGACGACCGAGTCCTCCCAGAAGGGGTTCACCCACACGTTGCGGGCGAAGACGTCTCGAGGGTGCTCGGGGAACTCGTTGGGCATCTTGGCGTAGGCGTGGTCGAGGTTGCGCAGGAGGTGACCGACCCAACTGCCGCCGTTCTCCACGCTCATGAGGCGGACCCCGGGAAAGCGGCTCAGCATCCCGTGGCAGATCGCCGAGGCCAGCGCGTCCTGGATGGAGCGCCCGTCGTCGGCCACGGCGACGAAGTTCTGCGGGCGGAACGCGACGTACTCACCCTCGGTGCCCTCCCAGCTGTTCAGGTATTGCTGGTAACCGCTGTCCGAGGCGTGGAGGGCGACGAGCAGGCCGGCCTCCTGGACGCGGGCCCAGAACGGGTCGAACTCAGGGAGGAACGGCGAGCGGGTGCCCCGCAGTCCGCTGACCGGCGCCGGTCGTAGCAGGACGGCCCGGGCCCCCCGGTCGATCAGGCGCTCCAGCTCGGCGATGCCCTCGTCGAGAAGGCACGGGTTGACGACGGGCGTGGCGAAGATCCGCCCCTCGTAGTCGTACCGCCATTCGTCGTGCAGCCACTCGTTGAAGGCGCGGAGGGCGAGCTGGGTCAGCGCCGGGTCGTCGAGGAGCCGCTCCTCGATGAGGCTGGCGAGCGTCGGGAACATCAGCGAGGCCTGGATGCCCTGCTCGTCGAGCAGCTCCAGCCGGGGTGCCGGTTGGCGGAAGGCGGGCAGGCAGCGGATCGGATCTCCGGTGAGCTCGCGCAGCGACTTCCCGTCCGGGTTGTCACCGGCGTAGAAGGCCATGTGCGACCCGGGTGGGGCGACCACCTCGAAGGTGGGGTTCGGGATGAACTCGGTGATCACGTTGCGGACCACCAGCTTCTTGCGGCCCTTGATCTCCACGAACCGGAACAGGTCGGCATGGGTCGCCGGGAGGTGGCGGGTGAACGCGTCTTCGGCCTCGTAGAGGTGGTTGTCGGCGTCGTAGACGGGAAAGTCCGAAGCGACGGTCATCGGGGCCTCCCGTGCTCATGGTCGTCCGGCTCTCGTCGAGGATAGTCGAATCATCTAGAGGGATTCACCCTGACTAGGGTCCCGACCGTGGACGTCAACCTCCTCGACGGGACGTGGTACGCCGAGGACCCCCACGAGGTCTGGGCGTGGATGCGGCGGGAGGCGCCCGTCCACTACGACGAGGTCGCGGACGTCTGGGGGATCGCCCGGTACGACGACGTGCTGGCCATCGAGAAGGACCCGAAGAGGTTCTCCAGCCGGCGGGCGCCCCGGCCCCACGGCGACCCGCTCCCGATGATGATCTCGATGGATGATCCCGATCACCAGCGCCGCCGCTCGCTGGTGAACCGGGGATTCACCCCCCGCCGCATCGGCGAGCTGGAGCCGACGGTCGCCGGGTTGTGTCGGCGCATCGTGAACCGGGTCTGCGAGGCGGGGACGGCGGACGCGGTGTGGGACATCGCCGCACCGCTGCCGCTGTTGGTCATCGCCGAGCTGCTCGGCTTCGAGGAGGAGCACTACGACGACCTCCTGGCATGGTCCGACGACATGATCCGGGCCACCACGCTCGACCCACCCTCCGGTGTGGCCGACGCCGGCCTGAGGGCGATGCTCGGGTTCCGCGAGCTGCAGCTGGGCGTCATCGCCGATCGGCGGGCCGCTCCCCGCGACGACCTCATCAGCATCCTCTGCGCCGCCGAGATCGACGGCGATCGCCTCGACGACGAGTCGATCGTGCAGGAGACGCTCTTGCTGCTGATCGGCGGCGACGAGACGTCCCGTCACGTGATCACGGGCGGCCTCCTCGCCCTCCTCGAGCATCCCGACCAGCGGGCCGCGTTGGTCGACGACCTCGACCGGCTGCCCGTCGCCGTGGAGGAGCTGCTGCGCTGGGTGTCCCCGATCAAGAACATGGCCCGAACGGTGACCACCGACCTCGAGCTGCGGGGCCGGCACCTCCACGAGGGCGACCAAGTCATGCTCTTCTACCCGTCGGCCAACCGCGACGAGGAGGTGTTCGACCGGGCCGACGAACTGGACCTGACGCGGGACCCGAACCCCCACCTCGCCTTCGGCTTCGGCCCCCACTTCTGCCTCGGGGCGTCACTGGCCCGCTTGGAGCTGCGGGTCATGTTCCGCGAGCTGTTGACCCGTCTGCCCGACCTCGAGCTGGCCGGCGACGAGCCCCTGCCCTACCGACCGTCCAACTTCATCTGCGGGCTGGAGGCCATGCCGGTGCGGTTCACCCCGAGGAGCGCGACCTAAGTTTCCGGCCATGGCCGAGCACGAGACCCTGTTGGTGCGCAAGGACGACGGTGTGGCGTGGGTGTCACTCAACCGGCCGGACGTCCGCAACGCCGTCAACAAGCAGATGCAGGACGAGCTGGCGGAGCTGTGGACGGCCTTCCGCTACGACGACGACGTCCGCTGCGTGGTCCTCACCGGCGAGGGCCACTCCTTCTGCACCGGCATCGACCGGGGCGAGGCCGTCTCCGAGGAGAACACCGACTCGATGGCCGCGGGGGACTACCCGGACTACCCGACGCCATGGATGTACGACGACCCCGGCCGGGACATCGGCCCCAAGAGCCGCGACCTCTGGAAGCCGGTGATCGCCGCCGTGCAGGGCATGGCCTGCGGGGGCGCGTTCTACATGCTCGGCCAGACCGAGTTCATCATCGCCAGCGACGACGCCACCTTCTTCGATCCCCACGTGACCTACGGGATGACGGCCGCGTTCGAGCCCATCGAGATGCTCTCGAAGATGCCGCTGCCCGAGGTCATGCGCATGTCGCTCCTCGGGGCCCACGAGCGGATGTCCGCGGAACGGGCCCGCGAGATCGGCCTGGTCACCGAGGTCGTGTCCCGGGATGATCTGCTCGAGCGCGCCGGCTGGGTGGCGCGGGTGATCGCCGACTCGCCGGCCCTGGTCATCCAGGGGACCATGCGGGCGCTCTGGACCGCCCATGAGGTCCCCCGCACGCAGGCCGTCGGCCTGGCCAACCTCTTCACCCGCATCGGCTCCGACGCCGCCGCGTTCAAGGCTGGTCAGGACCGCTTCGCGTCCGGCCAGCGGGTCGACTGGCAGCTGCGGTGAGCAGCCAAAAGCTCTAGATGTCTCACAGGTCGTCAGAGGGGGAGTGGGCCCTCGCCGCGGTGCACGATGTCGTCGCCGCGGCGGTGCCTGATCGGGAGATGCTGGTCTGCGGCGAGGTCCGACGGACCTTCGGCGAGGTGCGGGAGCGTTCCCGGGGGCTGGCGTCGTTCCTGGTGGGACAGGGGATCGGCCTGCGCCGCGGGCGGTCCGAGCTCGAGCGCTGGGAGTGCGGGCAGGACCCCGTCGCCCTGATCCTGCACAACGGCACCGAGTACATCGAGGCGATGCTGGGCGTCTACCGGGCCCGGGCGGTGCCGTTCAACGTGAACCAGCACTACCGCGCCACCGAGCTGGGCGCCCTGCTCACCGACGTCGGGTCCCGGGCCGCCGTGTACCACCGGCGCTACGGGCCGCTGCTGGCCGAGGCCGTGGGCGCGACCGAGCTCCTGCTGATCGACGTCGACGACGGCTCCGGGGTCGAGCCCCTACCGGGCAGCACCGGCTTCGAGGCCGCAGTGGCGACGCCACTCCTCGACCTCCCGGAACCATCGCCCGACGACCTCTGCCTGGTCTGCACCGGTGGGACCACCGGCCGGCCGAAGGCCGTGCTGTGGCGCCAGGCGGACATCTACGTCTCGGCGATGGCGGGGGTCGAGGGGGCCACCGCCGAGTCGATCGGGGCCGAGGCCGCGGCCGGCGCCATGGGGCCGTGGTACGCCGTCCCGCCCCTCATGCACGCCGCCGCGCAGTGGACGGCCTACTCGGGCCTCCACCGTGGGTGCACCGTCCTGGTCCACGACGACTCTCGGCCCTTCGACCCCGGCGTGGTCCTCGCGCTGATCCAGCGCGAGCGGGCCTTCATGATGTCGATCGTCGGCGACGCCTACCTCCGTCCCCTGGTGGACGAGCTGCGCACGGGTCGGTACGACGTCAGCTCGCTGGTCATGATCGGCACGGGGGGCGCGGCGACCAGCGACCACCTGAAGGAGGCCCTGCTCGAGCTGGTACCCGACCTCACCATCGTGGACGGGTACGGGGCGTCGGAGACGGGGGGCATGGCCTTCGGGGCCCGGACCCGGTCGGCGCAGCCCGAGGGCTTCAGCCCGGGCCTGGGAGCCACGGTGGTCAGCGCCGACCGCACGCGCGTGCTCGAGCCTGGTGAGGAGGAGGTCGGATGGACCGCCCGCCGGGGCCGCGTGCCGCTCGGCTACCTCGGCGATCCCGAGGGCACTGAGGCCACGTTCCCGATCATCGGCGGCGAGCGGGTGGCCATCCCCGGTGACCGGGCCCAGTGCCTGGCCGACGGCAGCATCCGGATGCTCGGGCGGGACTCGATGGTCGTGAACACCGGGGGCGAGAAGGTCTACGTGGAGGAGGTGGAGGC
>DATDAH010000055.1:0-6942 GCA_036525535.1 Acidimicrobiales bacterium | reverse complement strand
GTGAAGCTTCACGGGCGCTCTCCTCTGCGTGCCACCTCGCCCGATCGTCCCATGATCGGTGGTGTTGCGTCCTCGGGCCTCCGCGACGACCAGGTCAGCACCGCGTCCGTTGCGGCGCGTGGGGTGTCGAGCTTCTGCCGATCTCGCCACGCCCTTCCGGGGTTCTCGCGGGCGACGTCTCGATCCGCACGCTCGGCGTCACCGGCTCGGGCAACCACCGCGCCTCGACCCTGGTGTCCAAGAACGCGATTACGCTCGGAGCGCGGTGGAGGACGCTCCGCCAACAGTCCGCTCGCAGCGGTGCCCGAGGGGAGGCGCGGTGGGACCGAACGGTCGATGAGGCGACTCGTGGCGCTGCTCCTGGCTGTCGTTGTCGCCGCGGCGGCATGCGGCGACGACGCGACGGACGAAGCCACCGCAGACGAAGCAAGCCCCGCGTCGGGTCCGCCGCCCGAGTGGCCGGCTCCGCCGGACCCCCTGGAACGCACGCGCGCCGCTGGCTTGGAGCCGGAGCTTCGCGAGCAGCTGCAGGTCCACCGGCACTCGCACCTCGACGTGTTCTTCAACGGGGACAGCGTCACGGTGCCGGCCGGAGTGGGCATCGACATCAGCGACCCGGGTGTTCAGACCTTCGACGACCCCGGCGGCCCTGCCTACGGTGGGATCGAGGAGTGCGAGAACCCGTGCATCTCTCCCCTCCACACCCACGACGTGACGGGCATTCTGCACACCGAGTCGACCAGCGACGAGTTCCGGACGCTCGGGCAGTTCTTCGTCGAGTGGGGAGTCCGCCTCGACGACGACTGCGTCGGCGACTACTGCGCTCCGGAGACCGACATCGCCGTGTATGTGAACGGTGACCGCGACTCTGGCAACCCCGCGGACATCGAGTTGGCGGACCAGACGGAGATCGCGATCGTCATCGGCTCCCCGCCCGAGGACATCCCCGACACGGCCGACTTCTCGCAGGCCTGACCCGGGCGCTGTCCCCCGAGGGCGAGCCGTTCGGAGACGCTGCCGCCGAGTACACCTAGAAGCGGACGGTCGACGGCGGCGGCCCGAAGGCCGTCCAGCCCTCGGGCGTCCCCGCCAGCCGGAACAGCATGTTCACGAACTGGCCACGGGTGACGGGGTCGCGAGGCCGGTAGCGCCCGTCGGGGTAACCGGTCACCAGCCCCAGGTCCCGGGCCCAGTCGAGGGCGTCGCCGTAGAAGGCCCCCGGGGCCACGTCGGGGAACCCGTGGGGCGGGGCGCCCGCGGGCCGGCCGACCATCGCCCAGAGGAGGTTGACCACCTGCCCCCGGGTCACCGGGTCCCGGGGGCCGAAACGCCCGTCGGGGTAGCCCGTGACCACCCCGGCCTCGACCGCCCAGGAGAGCGCGTCCTCGTAGAAGGCCCCCGGGCGGACGTCGGGGAAGTCGTGCGGCGCCGAGGCCGTGGGCTCGTCGACGTCGTGCCAGAGCGTGTTGACCGCCGCACCCCGGCGGACCGCCACGTCGGGGCGGTACTCCCCGCCCGCGAAGCCCGTGACCAGCCCGTGGTGGGCCGCCCAGTCGAGGGCGGGGGAGATTGGGGCCAGGCCGTCGACGTCGACGAACGGGTGGGGCGGGAAGTCGGAGAGCCGCCGAGCGGTGACGACCAGCGGGGCCTCGACCTGCTGGCGGACGGTGCGGGCGTCGGCCACGGTCGCTCCCGGGGCCCGGTACGTGAGGACGCGCAGGGCCCGGAAGCGGCTGTACGGGGCGAACCGGGGATCGGTGTTGGCGATCGAGGCGACCAGTCGGAGCCCGCTGACGCCGAAGGCCGCGGTGTCGCCCGTGCACATGTCGCCCGGCGGGGTGGCATCGTCGAGGTAGTACGTGCTGTAGGCCGAGTTGGGGAGGTCCTGGTCGATGGTCGCGTGGCGCACGCTGATCAGCGAGCCCTGCGCCCCTCGCACCATCTCCCAGAAGCTGCGGGCCGTGGACACGACGTCGGGGACACCGTCGATGGTGACGTCCGCTCCCATCGCCGAGTTGCGGTACGTCATGCCCGCCGCGGCCGGGCTGTAGTCGAAGATCTCCATCATCCCCGGGATCGCGTGAACCCGGAGGTCGCTCACGATCTCGTGGCGAGCCTCGTAGAAGAGATGGGTGCGCTGGCTGAGCGGGCCGCTGTTGGCGCCAACGTACGAGCGGATGGCCCGGACCGGCCCGACCCGGTTGACGACGAAGGCGCCCTCGCCGTCGGAGAACGTGTCCTCGCTGCGCCCGCACTCGAAGGGAGCGAACTGGTTGCGGTGCCGATCGAGGATGTCGACCCCGGTGGCATCGCCGACCGTGACGTGGAGCTCGTCGTCGACCCAACGGTCGGAGAAGTGGTGGGCGTAGGCCGCCGTCGTGACCGTCGAGTCCTCGGGGTTGGGACCGTCGGCCCGGAGGTAGGTGGCCTTGTAGTCGCCGGAGGCGAGCGAGAAGTCGTAGTCGACCAGGTGCTGCCCGGCGGAGGGGTCGAGGGTCCCGTCGTGGGCGAAGAGGTACACCCAGCTCTGGTCGCCGGGTTCGAGCGGGTCGGTGATCGACAGCTCCAGCCCGGTGGCGGCGTCGACGTGCTCGGGCGGCTCGGCGCCGAGCGCCTGGTCGCCGGCGTCACGGGCCATCCGGGCGACCTCGTCGTTGCGGTCCACGGCCGGGTTGGGGTCGGGACCGACCCACGTTTCCGGGTCGGTGTACTGCAGGACGGCCACGCCGATGGCCTGGGTCCCGTAGACGGTCCCGGTCGACCCCGGGACGCCGTTCGCCGACGGTTCCGAGCCGAAGTCGACGAGGGCCCGCTCGTCGACCTGCACCGGGATCGGTACCCAGGCGCCCGCCTCGCGGCGGAAGGCGGCGACCCGGTCGGGGGCCACCCCCAACAGCGGCGTGAGCGTTCGGCCGGTGACCACAACCGGGTCCTCGGGCCGGGAGACCGGCTCGGCCGCGGCCCGGGGCACCCCGACCATCGCGACCACGGAGGCCACCAGTCCCAGCGCCAACGCACCCGCCGCCGCACGGCTCCTTCCCACGGCGGCCATGTCTAGCCGCTCTTCCCGGTCCGTGGGCGGCGATGGCGTCGAGCACGTCGAGCCGGGCGGCCCGGCGGGCGGGACCGAGGGCAGCCCCCGACCTACACCGACCTCGCGGGCCCGCTCTTCGGGGCGGAGCAGGTGATCGAGCGGTGGAGGATGATCAGCTCGGGCCGCCGGGGGTGGGGACCGGATGGTCGGGAACCGGATGGTCGGGAACCGGATGGTTGGGAACCGAGCTGGGCGGACCCGCGGGCGTGGAAACCGGCGGGGTGGAGACCGGCGGGACCGAGCTCGGCGGACCCGCGGGCGTGGAAACCGGCGGGGTGGGGACCGGCGGGACCGAGCTGGGCGGACCGGCGGCGGGAGCACCCGGCTGGGTTCCTGCTCGGCTCTGACCCTGGCTGGCCAGGGTCGAGATCTCGGCGCCCTTGTCCACGCCGGTCGCCGTGGTGGTGCGAGCGATGTCGGACACCGGGGACGGCTCGCCCTGAGCGTCGGCGTGGTCGCCGCGGGTGTCGGGATGGTCCCCGGCGTTGGCGTTCGGGTCCGGAACCGAGATGCCCATCGTCCCCAGTACGTCGTGAGCGACATCCTGGGCGGCGCCCGGGAGCGCCCCCGCCGCGCTCAGCCCACCGCTGAGCACCAGTCCCAGGCTTGCGGCCACCGCAGCGACCTTGTTGCGCTTCGACGTGATTGGCACGACAAACCTCCGTTTGGGCTGGACCGGGCCTGCATCTCGGACCCAGGCGGTGGCGGCGAAGGCCGCCACCGCCTGGTCCTCCGCCGAACTGTCCGTGACGACGGGCTCCGCCGCTGCGGCACGCAAGACTTCGGCCACACCGGCGTAGCCCGGTGGGGCGTCGTCGGGATCGACCTGCCCCCTGAGCAACCGCTCGACGGTGGGGTCATCCAACAACTCAGCCCGAAGGCGACGACGGTACAGATGCATTTCACCGTGATCAGCGTCACCGAGGCTCATCGCGTTACACCTCGGAATCGAACAGGCGGGTCGCCTCGAGCGCCTCGGCCAGTCGCCGAAGCCCACGGTGGGCGAGTACTCGGACCGTCCCGGGCCGCTTGCCGACGATGGCGGCGACCTCGGCGACCTCCAGGCCGCCGAGCGTCCGCAGGGCCACAACCTCGGCCTGGTCGGGTGCCAGCATGCCGATCAACCGCAGAGCGTCCGCTGTCCCGATGCGGTTCACCGCCTCGGCACCCGGGTCGTCCCCGGCCGCCAGCAGCTCCAGCCGGTAGTCGGCGGCCAACTCGTGCGGGCGGCGCGCCGCACGGCGCCGCCCGTCGAGGTGCCGATGACGGGCGATGGTGAACACCCACCCGGCGAAGCCGTCGTCGTCACCCTGGAACCGATCGAGGCCGCAGATCACCGCCTCCCAGGTCTGGGCCGCCAGGTCCTCGGCGTCATCACCGGCCAGGACTCGCAGGTACCGCACCAGGCGCGGATTCAGATCCCGCCAAAGGGTCCGGAACGCCTCCTCATCCCCGGCCTGCGCTCGTGCCACCACGCTGCCGCTCGATCGGTGCGCCATATTCCCCACACAATCTACGTCGGTCGCTCCGCCGGACGATAAACGGGCCACAGGGCACGACCTCGGAGGACCTGTCAGCAGCGGGGGCGATCAACAAGCCCGAAAGCCGCCGGTGAGCTTCGTCGCGTTGGGCCAGGCTCAGTCCGCCTCGACCTCGGATCAGGCGCCCGGGTTGGAGCTGACGACGAACGCGGTGGTCGTGACAGGCTCCGCGACCACTCCGTCACCGGGTGAGCCCGCTGGGTCATTCCACTCGCAGGGCGACGGCGAGCCGGATCCGAGAGCTGGCCAGCGCGCCAGGTGTCGAGGCCAGGAACGCGGCGACAGTGACCACGGCGACGACGACGGCGACGAGACCGGCGGGCACCGCGGGGTCGAAGGGGAGCCCGATCGACGTCGTGAGCACCTGCCACGTGAGACGGCCCAGGACGAGGCCGACGGGGACCCCGATGATGAGGCCGGCGGCCACGACGACACCCGACTGGGCGAACACCGCGCGCCGGACCTGGCGGCGGGTGAACCCCAGCGCTCGCAGCGTGCCGAGGTCGCGTCGACGCCGACGGGTCATGACGAAGGCCAACTGCCCGACGCCGAGGGCGGCGAGCACGGCGAGGAACCCGGCCAGCACGCTGGGGAAGCTCCGCACGTCGTCGAGCCGGCTGACCTCGACCGGGGCGTGCGGGTAGATCACCTCGTCGCCGTCGGTGAGGTCGGCAAAGGCGCTCCGGGCGTCGCCGTCGACCTCGACGGCGAGCTGCCGATAGCCGTCGCCTTCGTCGAGGCCGAGGTCGGTGAGCACGGTCGGATGGATGAGGACCCCGCGGGCCAGCGGCAGCGGGTCGTCGGGCGCGATGAACGCCGACGTGCCGACGATGCGGACGTCCCGCTCGCCGTCCGGGCCCCGCAGCTCGGCGTGGTCGCCGATGTCGAGATCGAGATCGTCCAGGGTCCGCTCCCCTACCAGCACCTCCTCCTCGCCGACGGGAGCGTCCCCGCGGACGAGCACCGGGTCGATCCGGCCCCGCACCGGATCGATCGACATCCCCGGGATGGGGACGCCGTCGAGGCGGGCGGAGACCTGGTAGGAGACCACCGCCGCGTCGGTGACTCCCCGGCGATCCAGCTCCGTCGGTTCGTCGTGACCGTCGGCGGCGACGCTGGCGTCCCACTCCCACCCGTAGCGGTGAGGCTGCTCGAGGGTCCGGTCCAGGCTGGCGCCGAACACGGCCACCGCGACCAGGCCCACGACCCCGACCGACGCGCTGACCATCGCTTGGCGGGTCGGCACCCGGCGTCCGCCCCGCGAGAACCCGATCGCCAGGCCGGCGACGACCGGGCTGGGGAGGCCGGCGGCGGCGGCCACCGCTGCCGGTGAGGAGCGACGTGTGGTCGGCCGGCCCCGCCGGCGCGCCGCGAGGACAGCCGCCACCACCGTGAGGGCGACCAGGGCGATCAGGACCAGTACGCCGCCGGTCCCCAGTCCGACCCAGTCGTAGAACACACCCGGATCCGGGTCGACCCGGCGAGCGAAGTCGCCGACGAGGCGCGGCGCCACGAGCGGCGCGACGGCCGCGCCCACCGCCACCCCGACGACCACGGCCAGGATGGGCGCCACCGACATGGCCGCGACGGAGGCGCGGGGAGACAGCCCCATCGCCGACAGCACCGGCAGGTCCTCGGTCCCCGACATCAGCAGGCGGGTCACCGCCTGACCGATCACGACGAGGCCGGCGATCGCCGCCACCACGGCCATCGCGGCGAGGCCGAGCGCGACCGTGTCGAGCGCCGAACCGGCCGCGTCCATGCTCCCCGTTCCGGCGGCGTCGCGCTCCACCATGTCGCCGCCCGGCAGGGCCTCGAGCTCCCGGCTGAGCTCCGCCACCGTCGCGCCCGGCCGCAACCGGACCTGGACGAGCGCGCCGAAGGTCGGGATATGTCCGTCGTAGCGCTCGAGGAACGCCGGGGTCACGAGCGACAGCAAGGCCCCACTGCGATCGTCGTTGGTGGGCGGGAGGCTGACGACGGCGGCGACCCGCAGCGGCGGCTGGGGCCCGTCGAAGGTCTCGGGGAACTCCCCCGTGGTCGCGACGGTCTCGGCCTGCTCGACGTCGAGCGATCGCACCCCCACGGAGTCGCCCACCTCGACGTTCAGTAGGTCGGCGGTGGCATCGGTCATCACGACCGCCTCGGGGTCGTCGCGCCGTGGGAGCGCCCCCGCGATCACGTCGACGCGATCGAGGTCGCGCAGCCAGCGGCCGCTCGGGTCGCCGACCACGGGGAGGAAGGCGTCGATCTCCTCCTGCGGGAACATCCACTGGAGGACCAGCAGGGCCGAGTCCTCGACGACCG
>DATDAH010000054.1:0-4296 GCA_036525535.1 Acidimicrobiales bacterium | reverse complement strand
TCCGAGGCCCATGGACCGGCCGACGTGGTGCTGCCGGCGGAGGCCCTCGTGCGTCTGGTCTACGGGCGCTTGGACCCGGACCACACGCCGTCCTTCGAGGGCGACGAGGCCGATCTGGAGGAACTTCGGCGGGCCTTTCCCGGGGTCTGAGGCCCCGTCAGGCCTTGATCGCGGTGCCCTGATCGCGGCCGCCGAGCACGCGCATTCCCGGGTCCATGACCCGGACTGCCGCCCGGTTCGGCGAGACTGCCGGCATGGGGACGGGGCAGCGGGACCTGCGGGTGGTGGTCGTCGGGGCGGGGATGGCAGGGATCCTCAGCGCCATCAAGCTGCGGGAGGCCGGCCTGACCGATCTGGTCGTCTACGAGAAGGCCGATCGCCTCGGGGGCACCTGGCGGGAGAACACCTACCCGGGCATTGCCTGTGACGTCCCGGCCCACCTCTACAGCTACTCGTTCGCCCTCAACCCGGACTGGAGCCAGACCTTCTCACCCGGCGACGAGATCCTGGCCTACTTCGAGCGGGTGGCCCGCGAGCACGACGTGGTCGACGACATCCGTTTCGGCGAGGAGGTCACGAGCTGTGTGTGGATCGACGGGCGCTGGCACCTCGAGACCTCGGCCGACACCCGGGACGAGGCCGATGTCGTCATCGCCGCCACGGGCGTCCTGCACCATCCCCGGTATCCCGAGATCGAGGGCCTCGACGACTTCGCCGGAGCCTGTTTCCACAGCTCCCGCTGGGACCACGAGGTCGCGGTCGACGGTGCGCGGGTCGGCGTCGTCGGCAGCGGGTCCACCGCGACACAGATCACGAGCGGCATCGTCGACCGGGTCGCCCACCTGAGCCTCTTCCAGCGCACGGCCCAGTGGATCGCCCCCCTCGAGAACCCGGCCTACGACGACGAGACCCGCCGGATGTTCCGGACCGATCCGGAACGCCTGGAAGGCGTGCACAACAGCCTGAGTGCCGCCTTCGAGGGCTTCTCCCACGCCGTGGTCGACGCCGACTCGCCGGCGATGGCGGCCATCGAGCAGGCCTGCCGGGACAACCTGGAGCAGAGCATCACCGATCCCGACCTCCGCGAGCGGCTGCGGCCCGACTACCGGGCGGGTTGCAAGCGCCTGGTGCTGTCCGGCGACTTCTACCGGGCGATCCAGGAGCCCCAGGCCGAGGTGGTCACCGCGCCGATCGAGCGAGTCGAGGCCGCGGGGGTGCGCACCGCGGACGGCTACCTCCACGAGCTGGACGTGCTGGTCCTGGCCACCGGCTTCCACACCCATGCCTTCATGCGCCCCATGGCGGTGACCGGGCGGGACGGACGCACGCTGGCCGAGGCATGGGCCGACCGGCCGGTCGCCTACCTGTCGATCTCCATCCCCGAGTTCCCGAACCTGTTCCTGCTCAACGGCCCCAACGGCCCGGTGGGCAACTTCTCGCTGATCGGCGTGGCCGAGCTGCAGCTGACCTACGTCCTCCAGTTGATCGACCGACTACGGGACGGCGCCTGTCGCGAGATCAGCGCCAGCCAGGCCGCCACCGACGACTTCGAGGACCAGCGGCTGGAGGCCTCCCGGAACACGATCTGGGCCACTGGCTGTCGAAGCTGGTACCTGGACGATCGTGGCGTGCCCGCGGTCTGGCCGTTCCGCTATGAGCGCTTCCGGGAGGAGATGGCCACCCCCGACCTCTCCGCCTACGACCTGGTCTGAGCGGCCGCCGATTCGGTCGTCGCCCCGACCGGGACCTTGGTGACGAACGGTGAGGTCATGGCCCGGAGCAGGGCGCCATAGTCGACCTGGAACCTGACCTCGGCGCCCACCGTCAGCGCGCGATGGCCGGTGTCGAGAACGAGGTGGTCGCTGCTGGCACCGAGGATCTCGATGCCGTCGGGGGGCTGGATCCCGGCGACGTCGACGTCCTGCACGCCCAACGCCAGGATCGCCTGCTGGACCGGGCCACGGTCCCGCACGAGCGGAGCCACGCCGAAGGCGTTCTGGCCGATGTCCCCCCACGGCAGGGACGGCTTGACCTGCGCCTCGATGACCTCACCGACCAGGGTGAACACATCGGTGTGCAGCTGGTCGACCCGCCGGCGTTGCAGGGCCTCCCGGCCGAGCAGGATGGCTTCGCCGAGGCGAAGGTCGTTGACCCGTCCGAGGTCGGTGGCCCCGAATGCCCATTCGAGGTTGGCCGAGTTCCCGCCGGACACGAGGTCGACGGGACCGCCAGTGGCCCGTTCGACGACGTCGACCAGGGCGGACAGCTCCGCCATGTTGTCAGCATCGGGGGCGACGCCGTTCTGGCAGGCCAGGTTGGCGCCGATCCCGGCCAGCCGGAGCGCGGGTAGCTCCCGCAGCCGGCGCACGACCCCGAGCAGGTCGCCGGGGAAGATGCCCTCGCGGAGGTCGCCGAGCTCGACCATGAGGACGACACCATGGATCCGACCCTGGCCGACGGCGGCCGCCGAGAGCAGGCGGAGCACGGCCATCTCGGTGTTCACGCTGACATCGGCGTGGGCCACGACCCGGTCGACCTGGCTGGGCATGGGCGAGCGGATCAGGGTGATCGGGGCGGTGACGCCCGCGTCGCGCAAGGCCTCGACGTTCTCGATCCGGGAGTCGCCGAGGCCCCGGACCCCGGCCCGCAGCAGCTCGATGGCCACCGCGGTGGAGCCGAGCGTGCCCTTGGTGACGGCGGTGACGGCGACGCCGCGGGCCCCCAGTCGATCGACGAGGGTGCGGGTGTTGTGGTGGAGCTTGGCCAGGTCGATCTCGAGCCTCGGTGCCGTCATCGCACGGCGGCGGCCAGGGGCTCCTCGATCTCGGGGAAGGCGGCCAGGACCATGCTCACCAGCTCTGCGGTCGGCCGGCTCAGAGCGTCGGTGGCGGGGATGCCGAGCTCGGCCTCGTAGAGGGTGACCGCGGCGGTGATCTCCGCATCGGTCATGTTCTCGTGGTTGATGGTCAGGCCGATGACCTTGGTGGCGGCGAAGGTCTCGATGAGGTGGATCTCGTCGGCGGGAGTCGGCATCGGCAGGTCACCGAAGTCGCCGAGCCGGGTGCGGCCCGGCGCGTGCTGGAGGATGACGGCGTCGGGTCGGCTGCCCCGGAGGATGAACGTCGAGGTCAGGTAGGCGGGGTGGCTGAGCGCGCCCTGACCCTCGATGACGATCACGTCGGGGTCCTCGCCCTCGAAGGCCTCGACCACGACGGCCTCCATCTCCCCCGAGCAGAACTGGGAGGGGATGGCGTCGAGGGCGACGCCGTAGCGGGCCCCCTGGATCAGGCCGGTCTGACCGGTCCCGATCATCACCGCCCGGATCCCGCGCTCGTTCAGGGCCTGGGTCAGGATGGTGGCGGTGGTGCGCTTGCCGATGGCGCTGTCGGTGCCCAGGACGGCGATCCGGGGGCAGGTGACGGTGTCGATGCGGCCGCTGAACAGGCGCAGGTCCTTCTTGTCCCGGGGCCGACGGACATCGACGATCTCGACGTCACTCGCCGCGGCCGCGGCCACGAACACGGCGTCGTCGTTCAGGAACTCGTGGAGCCCGTTGACGATGTTCATGCCGAGGGCCATCGCCTCCAACAGGATGCTGCGCTCGTGGACCGAGAGCAGGCCGGTGGCGGGGGCCATGCCGAAGATGAACCAGTCGGGCGTGCCTCCGGCCTGGGCGAGGGCGTCGGCCAGGTCCCTGCTGATCGGGATGCCGTTGGCCTCGCCGTCGAGGACCATGCCGGCGTCGAGGCCGGCCTGGCCGCTGTCGATCACCGAGAGGATGTCGTAGCGCTCGGAGTGGCGGACCAGGCCGTTGGCGGTCTTGCCGTCATCGGCACCGAAGTTGGCCTCGCAGTAGACGATGGCGGACGCTCGCGGGTCGACGGACGCGTGAGCAGGAAGCGGACGAAGGTCTGGGGACATGGCTCTCCTCGAGATGAGCTCAGAGGAGGCGACAGACGTAAGGGGTCCCGACTGAGTCGAACGAACGGGCTCAGGGTACCGGTGTTCGACGCGGCTGAGGTGGGGTCGCCCGTCGGAACGCGGGCCGGGCCGTCCCGCACTCCGGTCCGTGCATGGCGGCGATGAAGCGCTCGGCGGCCAGGACGCCGATGCTGGCCAACAGCAGGCCGCCCACCACGTCAGAGGTCCAGTGGACGCCGAGCCAGACGCGACTGGCGGCCACGACGACGGCGAGGGCCCAGACGATGACGGCGGAGGTCCACCAGATCGCCCGGCGGGCGGTGTACAGGCCGACGACCAGGGGCACGAGCCCCCAGCTGGCGGCCGTGGCCAGCG
>DATDAH010000053.1:0-18602 GCA_036525535.1 Acidimicrobiales bacterium | reverse complement strand
GAGGCTGCCCATGCCCATGGCCACCAACTCGGCCATGGTCCCCCCCAGGTGCCGGATGTTCAGGCCCACCAGCAGGTTGGCCAGCGGCCGTGACCGCGACGACTCGATGGCCGCCTGGAGGTTCCGCACCGCGATCTCGCCGAAGCCCTCCATGCCCAGGATGACACCCCAGTCGAGGGTGTAGATGTCGCCGACGTCGGTGATGAGCCGGGTGCCCGTCTCGGGATCGAGATGGGTGAACAGCTGGGCCCGTTGCTCACCGAAGCCCTCGATGTCCATGGCGCCTCGGGAGGCGAAGTGCTCGATGCGCCCGGCGATCTGGGCGGGACAGTCGAGGTTCGTGCAGAAGGTGTCGCTCTCGCCCTCCAGCCGGACCAGCGGGCCGCGGCAGACCGGGCAGACTGTCGGGAACTTCCACTTGCGCAGGCCCTTCTTGCGCAGCCCGAGCACGGGGCCGACGACCTCGGGGATCACGTCGCCCGCCTTGCGCACGGTGACGGTGTCCCCCGGCCGGACGTCCTTGGCCGCCACCTGGTCCTGGTTGTGGAGGGTCGACAGGCCGACGGTCGAACCGCCGACGAAGACGGGCTCGAGCAGGGCGAACGGCGTCGCCTTCCCGGTCCGCCCGATGGACACCATGATGTCCTTGAGCAGGGTGGTGCGTTCCTCGGGCGGGAACTTGAAGGCGATGGCCCAGCGGGGTGCCTTGGCCGTCGAGCCCAGCTCGTCGCGCAGGGCGAGGTCGTCCACCTTCACCACGACGCCGTCGATCTCGTAGTCGAGGTCGTGGCGGTGCTCCAGCCAGCCCACGCAGTACTGGTGGATCTCCTCCAGCCCGGACAGGCGCTCGATCTTCGGGTTGACGGGCAGGCCGAGGGACCGGATGTAGTCCAGGGTCTCGTGATGGGAGGTGAAGGTCGGCCCGCCCCGGACCTGGCCGAGCTGGTAGGTCCACAGCGCCAGGTTGCGCGTGGCCGTGATCGCCGCGTCCTTCTGGCGCAGCGAGCCCGCCGCAGTGTTGCGGGGGTTCACGTAGCGGGCCAGGCCCTGTCGCTCCTGTTCCTCGTTGAGGGCGTTCCACGCCGGGATGGGCATGTAGATCTCGCCCCGGATCTCCAGCACGTCGGGGACGTCGCCCGTCAGCCTCTCGGGGACCTGGGCCAGGGTGGCCACGTTGGGGGTGATGTCCTCGCCGACCCGGCCGTTGCCCCGGGTGGCGGCCTGGACGTAGCGGCCCTGCTCGTAGCGGATGGACACGGCCAAGCCGTCGATCTTCAGCTCGCAGACGTAGTCCACCGCCGCATCCGCGGCCTGGCCCAGCCGACGCTGGAGGCGGGCGCCCCAGGCCACGAGCTCCTCCAGCTCGAAGGCGTTGTCCAGCGACATCATCCGAACGGCGTGCTCGACCGGGGCGAAGGTGGTGGACGGGGCGCCGCCGACATCCTGCGTCGGCGAGTCGGGCGCGGCCAGGTCCGGGAACTCGGCCTCGAGGGCCTTCAGCTCACGGACGAGGGCGTCGAAGTCGGCGTCGCTGATCAGCGGGTCGTCGAGCGTGTGGTACCGCTCGTTGTGGAACCGGATCTGCTCCGCCAGCTCCTGGACCCGCTCGGCGGCGGTGATCTCGTCGGCGGTGGGGTCGGTCGCCACGGTCAGAAGCTACCGGCGACCAGTGACGGCAACGGCCGGCTCGTCAGGCGCCGACCTGGAGGCGCACGCCGATGGCCTGGCCCAATACCCGCCGGCCCAGCTCGGCGGCCAGGCGAAGGCGGTGGTCGGCTTGGCGCTCGGCGTGGGCAGCCAGGCCGCAGGCGGGGGTGATCAGGGCCTGACGGCGCAGGCGACCGGCGTCGCAGCCCTCGCGCACCAGGCCGCACCAGAGGTCGGAGAGCCGCCGCCAGAGGCCGTCGCCCGTCTCCCCCACGGGTTCGTCGGTGGGCACGGCCCCCCAGGCGATCCAGCCGTCCCGGTCCAGGAACCGGCCGAGGGTGCCGGCATGGGTGACGACGCCGGCCGTCACGGGCAGGGACAGGACCCGGGGCCCGGCCTGGGTGACCAGCGACCAGTCGGTCGGCCCGCAACAGTGCACTCCGCTGATGGCGTCCAGCTCGATCGAAGCCAGCGACTCGCTGAGGAGCCGGACGACCTCCTCGTTGGCCAGCGGGAAGCGCGGGTGCTCGTTGCCGGTGAGGCCGGGCTCGTCGAGGAAGACGACCAGCGGGGCCGACGGCACGGCGTGGCGAGCGGCGGCCAGGAGCGTCTCCACCCGCTCCCGCACGGCCGAGCCGGCCACGGCGAAGGCCACGTCTGCGGGAGCCCCGGCGTCGACCAGCGCTCGCCCGAGGGTCACCGGGCCGGTGAGCTGGAGCTTCACCGGGCTCGTGCGGCCCTTGACGGCGCGGAGGAAGGCCTGCAGTGCGGCGAACGGTGGCCCGCCGACGCCCGCGTCTTCAGCGTACGGATGGTGCCCGTCGAGCTCGAGCGGCCTCACGGCCAGGCTGCCGTCGTCGGCCACGGTCACGCCGCGCAGTCCCCAGGCGGCTTGAGCCAGCATTCCCTCGACGGGGTGGGCGGTCGGCAGGGTGGGCGCGGCGGGGAGTCGCGGCAGGGCCTGGAGGACGAATCGGGCTGCCTCGTCGGGATCGTCGAGCGGCAGGCTGCCGATGGCCGTCGCCGTCCCGGTCGCGACCGGGAAGTCGGCGTCGTCGGGCGTCTCGGCGTCGGTTTCGGCTTCCCCCACACCGTCGTGAATAGCCACCAACGGTCGCCATCGGCAAATCTCCCGGAGTGCAACCGGGAGCGCTCAACCTGCTACGGGTGCTCTGGCTGACCCTTCCCCTCACCGTCGGCCCGGCGATCGAGGACGCGCTGAGCAGCTCGTCGACCCCGGTCGCCGGGGTGGCCGCCGCCGAGCTGTGGCTGGCTTGGGCCGCCGTCCTGCTGGCTCTGCTGGTGCCCCGCATCGTCTCCTTGACGGTTCTCCGGGTCGCCCTCCCGGCGCTCGTCGCCGTCACCGTGGCCGCCGCCGTGCGGGGCGGTGTCGAGACCGTCGACCTCGTCGGGGTCACCGTGGCCGCCCTCGTGGTGGTCGTCGGCGCCTGGCCGACTGTGGGCGCCGACCTGGTCGACGGGTCGTCCTACGGCCCCGAGCGCCGGCTGCCCCTGCGGGTGCCACCGACCATCGCCGTCGCCCTCGCGCCGCTCGCCGTCGTCGTCCTGCTCGCCGGCCTGTCGATCGGTCCGCTCCTGCTGGCGGCAGGGCAGTGGATCGTGGGCGGCTTCGCCGTGGTCGTGGGCGGGGGGGTGGCCGTCCTCGGCGCTCGATCGCTGCACGCCCTGTCCCGTCGCTTCCTGGTCTTCGTGCCCGGCGGCGTCGTCGTGCACGACCCGATGACCATCGTGGAGCCCGTCCTGCTGCCCAAGGCCTCGCTGGCCTCGATCGGTCCGGCGCCGACCGACACCGACGCCGAGGACCTGACCATGGGCGCCGGAGGCCTCCTCATGGAGCTCCGCCTCCGGCAACCGTCCGACCTGCTCCGGCGCCGGCCCGGCCGCGCCCCGGCCGAGGTGATCAGCACCGCCGCCGTCCTCGTCGCCCCCACCCGCCCCGCCGCCGTCCTCGCCGAAGCCACCGAGCGCAACCTCCCGGTCCCCTGACTCCCGGCGGATCAGGCGACGATCGCGCCGCCGAGGACCTGGTCGGCCTCGTAGAGGGCCACGCTCTGGCCGGGGGCGACGCGCGGCTGGGCCGCGTCCCAACGGAGCACCGAGCCGTCGAGGACGCCCGAGCGGGCCTCGCCGTGGGCACTGCACTGGGCCAGGACGGGGCCGGACACGGGCCGGTCGGCCCAGGCCAGCTCGGTCAGCACCAGCTCCTGGTCGAGCAGGTCCTCCTTGCGGCCCATGGTCACCGTCGCCGTGGCCACGTCCACTGAGGTCACGAAGCTCGGCTCCTGCTGGCTGCGGAGGCCGAGGCCCCGGCGCTGGCCGACCGTGACCAGCTCGACGGCGTCGACCTCGCCGACCGTCCGGCCGTTCGCATCCACGATCCGTCCGGGAGTCAGGTCGATGCGGGACTCGAGGAAGCCGCGGCGCCCCGCCGCCGTCTGGATGAAGCAGACGTCCTGGCTGTCGGGCTTGGCCGCCGTGCGCAGGCGGAGCGCCGCGGCCCGGTCCCGGACCTCCGCCTTGGTCATGGTGCCGACCGGCAGCAGGACTTGGGCCAGCGCGGCCTGGTCGAGCATGTAGAGCACGTAGGACTGGTCCTTGGGGCCGTCAGCGCCGCGGGCGACGCGACGGGTGCCATCGGGCCGCTCGACGACTCGGGCGTGATGGCCGGTGGCGATGGCGTCGAAGCCGAGGGCCCGGGCCCGGTCCAGGAGCCGGTCGAACTTGAGGTGCCGGTTGCACTCCACGCAAGGGTTGGGCGTGCGCCCCTCGGCGTGGGCGGCGACGTAGGGAGCCACGACCTGGCGATCGAAGTCGGGCCCGAAGTTGAAGACGTGGTGGTCGAGGCCGAGGTGGTCGGCCACTCGGCGAGCGTCGTCGACGTCGGCCACCGAGCAACAGCCCTGGTCGGACTCACCGCCCCACAGACGGAGGGTGACGCCTTGGACGTCGTGACCCTGCTCGGCCAGGAGCGCGGCGGTGACCGACGAGTCCACTCCGCCCGACATCGCGCAGAGGACCCTCATCGGGCTGCCCGCAGCTGGGTCACGGCGCCCGGCACGACATCGAGGGCCCGGTCCACGTCCGCCTCGGTGCTGGCCCAGCCCAACGAGAGGCGCAGCGAGCCCGCAGCCTGGTCCCGGGGCACACCCATCGCGGCCAGGACGTGGGACGGCTCGGCCGCGCCGCTGGCACAGGACGAGGCGGCGGAGGCGGCCACCCCGGCCTGGTCGAGCAGGAAGAGCAGGGCCTCCGCCTCCACCCCCGGGAAGCAGACGTGGGCCAGGCCGGCGGCGCGGCCAGAACGGTCACCGCCGGCGACACCGGTCTCCACGGCGTCAGGGACCTCGGCCAGGAGCCCGTCGACCAGACGGTCACGAAGGGCGGCGACGCGGGCGGTGTCCTCGGTCCGGCGGGCGGCGGTCAGGCCCGCGGCGGTGGCCATGGCGGCGACGCCGGCCACGTTCTGGGTGCCACTGCGTCGATCCCGCTCCTGGCCCCCACCGATCTGACGGGCGGTCAGCCTGACGCCGGGACGTACGACGAGGGCACCGACGCCCTTGGGGCCTCCGAACTTGTGGGCGCTGACCGAAATGAGGTCTGCGTCTGCAGCCGCGGTGGCCACGTCGACCCAGGACAGGGCCTGGACGGCGTCGGTGTGGAGCACGGCGTCGGGGGCATGGCGGCGGACGACCTCAGCCACCTCGGCGATGGGCTGGATCGTCCCGACCTCGTTGTTGACCAGCATCACCGACACCACCGCCACGGCATCGACCTCATCGAGGACGACGGCAAGCGCGTCCAGGTCGATCCGCCCCGTGGAGTCGACCGGCGCGACGCGCCCGCAGAGGGCGGCCGCCGGGTCTCGCACGGCGGGGTGCTCGACGGCCGAGGCCACGACCGCGCCACCCCGGGCCCCCTGGGCCCCGAGCACGGCCAGGTTGTCCGCCTCGGTCCCGCCGCCCGTGAACACGATGTCGCCGGGCCCGGCGCCCAGCGCCTCGCCCAGGACGTCCCGGGCGTCGTCGAGCACCCGGCGGGCCTCCCGAGCGGCGAAGTGGGCGCCCGAGGGGTTCCCCGGCAGCTCGGTCAGGACGCGGGTCATCTCGGCCACCGCCTCCGGCCGCACCGGCATCGACGCCGCGCAGTCCAGGTAGGCGGTTCGCACCCCCTCAGGCTACGGACCCACTCGTTCCGGTTGCGTCCACCCGCGGCCCACCGTCGGGAGGGGCAACCAGAACCAGGGGTGACTCAGTAGGGAGGTGTGCGCTCGGGGGCGCGGTGGAGGCGTTGGTAGGCGGCGGCCGCGCAATGGAGGAAGGGCTCGGCCTGCACGCCCTCCGGTGGCTGGTGGGCGAGGATCGCAGTCAGCGGATTGGCCAGGCGCAGGGCGAGGTGGTGGCGGGCGGCGGGGGTCATCTCCGACGCCCGCAGGAGGTAGCCCCGGACCAGGCCGTACTGGTCGGGGGTCATGGCCCCGACGTCGAGGGCGCCGGCGTACGCCTCCCAACCGGGCGGAGGGTAGAAGGCGAAGGCGGACGACGTCAGCGAGGCCGCGGTGCGCTCCCGTAGGACGAGGGTGCCGGCGGCGAGGTCCCCCAGGCGCTGGCTGTCCCGGGTCACCAGCACCGAGATCGTGGCCGCCGCTCCGAGGGTGAGCCAGAAGTCCACCAGGCCCAGCGCGCCCCGGATGGCGGCGTGCCGGAACCGGATCGGGGCCCCCTCCTTGGTCCGCACCCGCAGCCCGAGGGCGGCCTTGCCCACGGTGCGCCCGTTCCACAGCGACTCGCACGCCACCGGGTACCCGAGGATGATCAGGAAGAGCCCGACCAGGGTCAGGATCACCGCCGCCGTCTCGGACACGCCGCCGGACGTGGTCAGGCCGACGACGAGTCCGAGCGCGAGCAGGGCGGCCAGTTGGATGGCCAGGTCGATGGACAGGCCCAGCATCCGGGTGGCCACGCCGGCGGGGGCGAACTCCAGACGGACGGCCTCGGGCGTGACGATGCTCACGGCCGCGCTCCCCCGTCGTGCTGCCTCCACCGGCCGGCCACCCCACGAACCTAACCTCAGGGCCCTGGACATCGACGGCTTCATCGACCGCAACCAACCGACCTGGCAGCGGTTGGCGGACCGGACCGGACGGGCCCGTCGGGGTGTACGGCGACTCGGGCCGGGGGAGCTGGACCAGCTGGTCGCCGACTACCAGCGCACCTCGGCGCACCTGTCCTACGCCCGGACCGCCTTCGCCGATCCCGGCCTGACCTCCCGCCTGACCCGCCTGGTGGCCGACGCCAACGGCGTCATCTACGGCAAGCGCAACCGCACCCTGTCCTCGATCGGGCGGTTCTTCGCCGTCACCTTCCCCGCCGCGGTCTGGTACGCCCGACGATTCGTGCTGGTCAGTGCCCTGCTCATGGTGGTCCCTGCCGTCGCGGTCGGCGCCTGGATCGGGACGTCGGACGACGCCCTCGACGCCGCGGCCCCCGACGCGGTGCGGGAGGCGTACCTCGACGAGGGCTTCGAGGCGTACTACTCGTCGGAGCCGGCGGCGCAGTTCGCCACCGAGGTCACCGTCAACAACATCCAGGTGTCGATCCTGGCCTTCGCCGCCGGGATCGCCTTCTGCCTGGGCGCGGCCTACGTGCTGATCCTGAACGGGGCCAACTTGGGGGTGGCGGCCGGGCTGTTCGTGGCCGCCGGCCAGTCCCCCAAGTTCTTCGGCCTCATCCTGCCCCACGGCCTCCTCGAGCTCACCGCCATCTCTCTGGCTGCTGCCGCCGGGATCCAGATGGGCTGGGCGCTCATCGCCCCCGGCGACCGGACGCGGGGCGACGCCGTCGCCGAGGAGGGCCGTCGCTCAGTGGTCATCGTCCTCGGTCTGGCCCTCGCCTTCATCGTGGCCGGCACCATCGAGGGCTTCGTGACGGGAAGCGGGCTGTCGACCCTCGTCCGGGTCGGCATCGGCGCCACCGTCGAGATCGCCTTCGTGCTCTACGTGGTCGTCCAGGGCCGGCGGGCGGCAGCCATGGGCGAGACCGGCCTCCTCGGCGAGCGCCCGCCGACCTGGGGCGACGAGTGGTCGCTACACCGATCGGCCTCCGGCCCTACAACTGCCCTGTCGCCTTCACCCTGAGGTAGGCATCGGCCAGCTGGGGAGCGAGGCGGCCGGGGGCGGCGTCGACCACGGTGGCTCCGAGGCCCTGGAGCCGGGCGATGGTGCGGCTCCGCTCCTCGAGGGCGGCCACCGCCGACGCCTTGCGGTAGGCCTCCTCCGTGCCCGTCGGCGTGGCCCTGGCCCACGCCAGGACCTCGGGGTCCTGCACGGCGCCGATGACCACGAGGTGGCGGGCACAGATCAGGGGCAGGGCCGGGGCCAGGAACTCCCCCACCGCCTGCTCGACCAGCTCGGTGAGCACGACCAGCAAGGCCCGGCGCCGGAACCGGGCCAACGTGGCCGTGAAGGCGCCCCGGTAGTCGCTCTCGACCAGAGCAGGCTCCAGCCGGTACATGGCCTCGGTCACCCGGCCCAGCTGGCCGGGGCCGTGACCGGGGCTGACCACGGCCCGGACCTCGTGGTCGAAGGCGACGAGCCCGGCCCGGTCGCCCAGCCGGGTGGCTACGGCGGTCAGCATCATCACCGCGTCCATCGCGTGCTCGACCCGGGGGACGTCGCCCACCTGGCCCGCCATGACCCGGCCGTTGTCCAGCAGCACGATGACCGTCTGGTTCCGTTCGGCCCGGTAGGTGCGGACGATCGGGCGGTCGACGCGGGCGCTGGCCGACCAGTCGATGCGACGGAACTCGTCGTCGACGTTGTAGTCCCGGAGCTGGTCGAACTCGGTGCCCCCGCCGTGGCCGGCCGCCGAGCGCAGGCCCACCTCGAGCAGTCGGGCCCGGTCGATGCGCAGCTCGGCCTCCTCCTTGGACCGGAACGGCGGGTGGACCCGGACCAGGCCGGGCAGGACCCGGCCTTGCTGGCGGGAGACCAGGCCGAGGGGACCGGTCACCCGGACCACGACCTCGCGGGGCTGGAAGCGTCCCCGACGAGCGGGGCGGAAGGTCGTCGAGGCCCGCACCTCCTCGCCCGGTTCGAGGCGGATGCGCACCCGACGGTCCCCCGCCCGCAGCGACGGGGCCAGCTCGTCGGCCACCAGCACCCACACCCGGCGACGCGAGCCACTGCGCAGCCGCCAGGCGATGGTCGCCTCGGCCCCCAGGGTCACGACGCCGGGCAGGTCTCGGACCACCTCGATCCGTCCCGGCGCGGGGGTCAGCAGCCGGTCGACCAGCGCGATGACCAGGACGACACCGTCGACGAGGAGGAGCGACGTGAGGCCCCGGTCGGGCAGGGCCAGGACCGCCAGCGACGCCACGGCCAGCACGGCCGCCAGGCGGCGGGTGGGGATCGGCACAGGACGAGGTCGGGCTAGCGAGGGGCGGGGACGGTGGCCAGGATGCTCTGCAGCACCCCGTCGGCGGTGACCCCCTCCAGCACCAGTTCCGGTCGGAGGAGCAGGCGGTGGCGCAGGGCCGGCAACGCCACAGCCTTGACCTCGTCCGGTGTGACGTAGTCCCGGCCGGCCAGCCAGGCCCAGGCCTTGGCCGCCTTCAGCAGGCTGGCGCCACCCCGGGGGGACACGCCGAGGGCCAGCGACGGCGACTCCCTGGTCGCCCGCACGATGGCGACGACGTAGGCCAGAACCGGATCCTCCACCCGGAGCGCGTCCACCTGTCGGCGGCCCTCCGCCAGGTGCTCGGCGTTGGCCACCGGTGCCAACCCCGACGCGGCCAGGTCGTGGGGATCGAGGCCGAGATCGTGGCGGTGGAGGACCTCCTGTTCCTGCTCGGCGGTCGGATAGCCCACCTGCAGCTTGAACAGGAACCGGTCGAGCTGGGCCTCGGGTAGCGGGTAGGTGCCCTCGTACTCCACCGGGTTCTGGGTGGCGATGACCGCGAACGGGTCGGGGAGGCGGTGGGCGTCACCCTCCACGCTGACCTGGCGCTCTTCCATGGATTCCAGCAGCGACGCCTGGGTCTTGGGCGGGGTCCGGTTGATCTCGTCGGCCAGCAGGAGGTTGGTGAAGACCGGCCCGGGCCGGAAGCGGAAGCTGCGGTCGGCGTCGAGCACGAGCTGGCCGGTCACGTCTGATGGCATCAGGTCGGGCGTGAACTGCAGGCGCTTGAACTCCAGGTCCAAGGCCCCGGCGACGGCCTTCACCAGCAGAGTCTTGGCCACCCCCGGCACACCCTCCAGGAGCACGTGCCCGCCCACCAGCAGCGCGGCGACGACGCCCGACAGCGTCCCTTCTTGGCCGACCACGACCTTGCTCACCTCCTGGCGGACGGCGTTGATCGCCCGGCGGGGGTCATCGGCGCTCGGCGGCGGGAGCGGACCGCTCCGTGGAGGGGGTGGGGACGGCGGTGGTGGTGGGCTCACCGGGTCAGGGCTGCTCATGGAGGACCTCCCGTCGAATCACGTCGATGTCTCGCGCCAATGTGGTCAGGGCTTCGCCGTCGGCTACCGCGCGACCGGCCACCAGGTCCCGCAGGCGGTCGGGATCGGCCCCGGCGCGTTCGGTCGCGGCCAGGAGCTCATCCAGCGAGGCATCCGGACCCAGGCCGAGGCGGCGGCCCAAGGTCCGACGCAGATCGTCCCGCAGGAGACCGGCGGCCCGCTCGGGGTCCCGCTCCTGGGCCAGGAGCTGGCCCACGGCGGCGACCAGCTCGGAGCCGGCGAGCGTGGTGGGGAGCGGCTCGGCCACGGGGCGGCCGGCGCGCCGGGCCCGGAACCAGACGTAGGCCCCGAAGGCGAGTCCCAGTTGGATCAGCGCCAAGACCACCCGGTCGGGCACGAGGTCGAGCAGGGTCTCGTCCCCGCCGCCGGGACGGCCATCGACCGGGTCGGCCCGGTCGAGGAACGCGACCCGGGTGCCCTCGGGCTCCGGCGCCAGGAGGTCGGCGACGAGCACCGCGGCGTCGGCTCGGCCCAGACCCTCGTTGGTGAACGGGTAGGGGCCGCCGACGGCGATGACCCGGCCCTGGCCGAAGGCGGATTCGACGACGAAGGCCCCCGCGCCGTCGTCGAAGCAGCGAGCCGACCCGGCGGACGACTCATAGAGCACGCCCCTACCCAGGGCGAGGTGCTCGACGTCGGCCAAGGCCTCCATGTCGCAGTCGCCTGCGTCCAGGTCGATGTCGCCGAATCCGGCGAACGACCCGAGGGGCTCGGCCACGGGCGGGGCCAGGCCCGATGCCGGGTCGGCCACGACCAGCGTCCCTCCGTCTTCGACCCAGCGGCCCAGTGCCTCCCGTCGACCGTCGTCGAGTCGGTCCTGGAGGACCAAGGCGGTCTCCACATCGGCGTCCGGAACGTCCCGTTCGACGTCCACGTCGGCTCCGAGCTCGTCGAGCAGGATGGTCATCGCCTTCGCTCCCGAAGGGCCCGTTCCCTCGGGGGACAGCGGCGGGCCCGGGTCGGATCCGTCCGGGTCCCCGGCGATCAAGACCACGAGGGCGAGCACGCCGACCAGGATCAAGACGAAGCGCAGCGACGGGTTCACGCCCCCACCCCGACGACCCTGGCCGCGAGGGCCTGGAAGCGGGCGTTCTCGCCGGCGCCCGTCGGTCGGTCGGCGTACCACGCCAGCTCGAACAGCTCCGTGGCGGCCGTGAACGCCTCCGCACGGTCCGGGGCCCGGTTGGTCACGTCCCGGCGGAACTCGCCCGTGGTCCGTCCGGCCACGTCGTCCAGGACGCCCTCGGCGACCAGATCACCGACCAGGGCCCGGTAGCGGCAGCGCAGCGCCTCCTTCCACGCCCCGGCGGCCTCGTGTCCCTCGGCCTCGGCCCGCCATTGCCCGGGTGACCAGCGGTGGATGCCCTCGACCTCGATGCCGACCCGACCCCCGACCTGGACGGAGCGGGTGAAGCGGGTGGCGAACCAGATCGTCAGGCCGACCACAGCCAGGAGGACGACCCAGCCCACCAGCGAGCCGGCACTGCCGGAGAACGCCGCCTCGAGGATGTCACCGATGAGGTTCTCGACCCCGTCCCGCGCCCGCTCCAGCAGGTTGGGTTCGGGCTGGCGGAACTCGGGTCGAGCCAGGATGTCGTCGGCCAGTTGCCGGATGTCGTTCGCGTTCACTGGGGCAGGTGGCGGTCCGCGGCCCAGGCCAGATCGAGGCCCTCCTGACGGATGCGCAGGTCCAGGTAGAGCAGCGCGGTCGACGCCCCCACGACCGTCGTCGCCACCATCTCAGTGATGATCGCCCCGACGCCCAGAGCGATCCAGCCGAGGTCCGGCCCCAGCAGCAGGCCGAGGAACTGGGGCAGGAGACCCAGGACTTGGCCCAGGGTCGAGGCGACGAGGCCGGACAGGATGGCGAAGCCGAGCACGAACCAGAAGCGTCGCGCCGCGAGCCGGGACGCCCGGCCCATCCCCCTGAAGGGGCCGAGCTCCTCGATGGCGATCGTCGGGGCCGTGACCAGGTAGAAGGTCATGGCAGCCACCGCACCGACGCCGAAGGCGAGGGCCCCGACCAGCTCCAGCAGGTGGATGCACAACCAGGCCACGGCCAGGGCCGGTAAACGGCGAAGGAGGGTGCGCAGGATCTCTTCGAGGCCGGGCCGGGTCCCGCCGTACCAGGCCACCACCATGATGGCGATGCCGGCGGCGATGAGGGTCTGACCCAACGACGAGCCGACGGTGCTGAGGATCGAGCCCCAGGTGCTGCCGATGGTGGTGCCGGGACTGGTCCCCGTGTTGGCGAAGGTCTCCTCCAGCAGCCGGTCCAGGTCCTCGAGGGCGTTGCGGTTGAGGAAGGCCACCAGCAGCTGGACCGGGACGATGAACACCGCGGCGAGGGCCAGAACCGTGCGGGCCTCGGCTCGCAGGACGTTGAAGCCGCCATCGAGCAGATCCCCCATGGTCATCGGCCGCAGGGGCACGGGGAGCGCGACGGACTCGTCGTCCTGCCCCGCCGGGCCGGGGGCGGCCGGCCCGTCGATCGGCCCGTCGACCGGGGGCGGGCCGGCGGGCATCGTCGACGATCCCACGACCGAGGTGGCCTCCGGGGCCACCCAGGCCCGCCCGGCGTCGGCCGGGCCAGGGAGTTCGTCAGGAGGTCCCACCGGGCACCAGTGTGTCCCCTGGCGCCCCGTGAGCGGGGCACCCGCGACGGACTGCCACACTGGGCCCAGTGAGCGGCGGAGCCGACCGGCGGGCCGAACAGGCCCGCAAGGCGATGAGCGACAGCGACGAGCTCTCACCGCCGCGGGGCTACGGGCCGACGTCCTACGGCGAGGCGTTCGCCGACGTCTACGACGACTGGTACAAGCGGGTCTCCGACGTCGGCGCCACCGTCACCCGGGTGAGGTCCCTGGCCGGCGACGGCCCCGTGCTCGAGTTGGGGGTCGGTACCGGGCGCCTGGCCCTCCCCCTGGCCGACGCCGGGGTCGAGACCTGGGGAGTCGACGCCTCCAGCGCCATGCTCGCCCACCTGCGGGCCAAGCCCGGTGCCGAGCGAGTGCGCGTCGTGCAGGCCGACATGGCTGCACCGGCACTGGTCGCCGACGGACGGTTCGCGGTCGTCTTCTGCGCCTACAACACGTTCTTCAACCTCCACCGACCAGGTGATCAGGCGTCCTGCCTGGCGTGGAGCACCACCGCACTCACCCCCGAGGGACGTCTGGCGATCGAAGCCTTCGTGCCTTCGGAGGGCTCGAGCACGCCGGACGGACCCGTGTCGGTGCGGTCGATCGAACCGGACCGGGTGGTGCTCAGCGTGGCCGAGCGCGATGTGGGGGCGCAGACCGTGACGGGCCAGTTCGTGGACCTGAGCGAGACCGGTGTGCGCCTGCGCCCCTACCGCATCCACTATCTGTTCCCGGCCCAGCTGGACGCTCTGGCCGCCGAGGCCGGGCTGCGACTCGTCGACCGCTGGGCCGCGTGGGACGGCGCGCCGTTCACGGACGACAGCCCCAACCACGTGTCGATCTACGGGGCGGCATGAACGAACTGCGCTGGAACCCGCTGGCCGGGCAGTGGGTCACGATCGCCACCGAGCGGGCCGCCCGCCCGTCGGACTTCGCCGCCCGCTTCCTGCCCGTCGAGGCCGAGCCCGACCGCCCCTGCCCGTTCTGCCCGGGCCACGAGGGCGACTTCCCGCCCGCCCTCGAGTCCTACGCTCGGGACGGCGAGTGGCTCGTCCGGGTGGTGCCCAACAAGTACCCGGCCTTCCGGGGGGTCGAGCACCTGGACCTGACCGTGCTCGGCCCCGTGTTCACCCAGGCTCCAGCCAGCGGCATCCACGAGGTGCTCGTGCTCTCCCCCGTTCACCAGCGGGCGTGGGCCGACCTGGACGACCGCCAGGTCGCCCTGGTCATGGCCGCCATCCGTGACCGGGTGGAGGACCACGGCCGCCACGCCGTCGTCCGCCATTCGCTGGTGATCGTCAATCACGGCCGGGAGGCGGGGGCCTCACTCGAGCATCCCCACGGCCAGCTCCTCGGCACGCCGTTCGTGTCCCGCGTGGTGGGCGACGAGGCCACCGCCTTCGCCGAGTTCGACGGCGCGTGCCTGCTGTGCTCGACCGTCGAGGAGGAGCGGCGCGAAGGGCTCCGCGTGGTGGACGACCACGGGGCGGCCGTGGTGCTGAGCCCCTACTGGGCGGGCTCGCCCTACGAGCTCCTGATCGTGCCCGCGACCCACCAGGGCGACGTCACCCGCTCCGACCCGCCGGACGTGGTGGGCGTCGGACGGGCGGTGCGGGACGGGCTGCGCCGGGTCCGGGCCCTGCTCGGCGATGTCCCCTACAACCTCGTCCTGCACACGGCCCCCCGGGGCGACGACGGGCCCTACCACTGGCACGTCCACGTGGTCCCCCGGGTCACCAGCGTGGCCGGCTTCGAGCAGGGCACCGGGGCCCTGATCAACATCGTCGCTCCGGAGCTGGCCGCCCAGCAGCTGGTCCGTCAGGACCCGGGAGGGGCCTAGGCGGCGACCGGGAGGTCCTGGTCGACGCGGCAGGTGCAGCCCGCCTCGTCGCAGGTCGTGGCCCAGGGGTGCAGGCCGTGGGCCAGCGTGCAGGCCCCGTCACCCAGGCACTCCGCTGTGCCGTCGGCATGGAGGATCGAGGTGCCGTGGCAACACTCGAACCCGTGGTCACACTCGTGGCATCGCATGGAGAGAGTCTGCGCAGGGGGTGTGACAGGAATCGGTGATCCCGGTCGTCCCGGGCTCAGAGCTCCTCGGCGATCACGGCCACGACAGCGGGGACGATGGTGTCCCAGTCCGCCCCTTCTTCGCGGCTGACGGTGAGGAAGTCGGCCGTGCCGAACAGCATCACCACGCCGGGGATGGCGAAGATGCGCTCGGCCAGGGGGTTGCCCGCCGCGGCGTCCGCGCTACGCACGTCGACCATCTCGTCCAGGGTCACGTCGAGGGTGAACTTCATGGCGTTGGGGTTTGGCGTGGGTGACGGATCGGCGGAGGCCATGACCCGACCATAGGCTGAGCGCAGATGCCCAGGATCGAGGTGGCCACGACCATCGACGCGCCGCCCGAGGCCGTGTGGGCCCGCATCGAGGATGTCGCCACCCACGTGGACTGGATGGCCGACGCCGAGGCCATCCGCTTCACCTCCGACCAGACCGCGGGCGTGGGCACCACGTTCGACTGCGAGACCAAGGTCGGTCCCCTGAAGCTGACCGACCGGATGGCCGTCACGGAGTGGGAACCGGATCGCGCCATGGGCGTCCGTCACGAAGGCCTCGTCACCGGCGATGGTCGCTTCACGCTCACCGCTGTGGGCGAGGCCCGGACCGACTTCGCCTGGGCCGAGACCCTGCACTTCCCCTGGTGGATGGGCGGCCCCGTCGGCGGGGCCGCCGGTGCCCCCGTCCTCCGCGCCGTCTGGCGCCGGAACCTCGCCCGCCTCAAGGACCTCGTGGAACAGTCCTAGAAGACCGGGTCCATCCACTGGGACGCGGCCCACATCGAGGCGCCGACCACGGCCACCCCCAGGGCCAGGACCGCGGCGGTGGGGAGGAACGAGGGCAGGGCCCGGGAGCGGAGCGGCAGGAGGATCAGGAGCCAGCCGGCCAGGGCGCCGCCGATCAGCCCGCCGATGTGGCCGCCGACCGAGATGCCGGGGATGGCGAAGGTGAAGATCAGGTTGATCAGGATCAGGCCCCCGAGGCCGGTGTCGAAGAGGCGGACCCCCCGTGTGTAGTGGAGGACGGCCAACGCCCCCATCAGGCCGAACACCGCCCCGGAGGCGCCGACGGTCAGGGCCAACGGATCGATCAGCAGCACGGCCAGCGAGCCACAGAGGAGCGAGAAGAAGTAGGTCACGCCGAATCGGATCCGCCCCATCGCCGGCTCCAGCTGCTGGCCCAGCAGGTAGAGCAGGTACATGTTGAACCCGAGGTGGAGGAGGCTGGCGTGCAGGAAGCCGGCGGTGACGATCCGGTACCACTCGCCGGCGTCGACCCCGATCAGCTCACCACTGGCCTTCTGACCGAGGGCGAGCAGCCCACCGTCGATGCGGAGGCGCTCGCTCCCCCCCTCGATGCCGAAGCCGATGACGTAGACGGCCAGGTTCACGGCCATCAGGGTGAGGGTGACGATCGGGCGACCGGCAGACCGGAACAGGTTCTGGGAGGTGATGACCTTCTGCTGGCCCGCCTTGGCGTCCTCGGGGCAGTGGAAGCCGACGGGCGCCTCGATCATGCACTCGGTGCAGATCGGTCGGTTGCAGCGTTGGCAGCTCACCGACGCCCGCCGATCGGGATGGCGGTAACAGGTGGCGTCGGCGCGCATCGGGGGGACGCTACCGGTGTCCCCCCGATCGAGGGCCGCGCCGGGGGCGGGCGGTAACGTCCATCGCTCATGGGCGGACCGGTCAACGACGAGCTGGAGGCGGAGCTCGATCACCTCGCTCGCACGCCCCAGCTCCTGATCGCCTGCGACTACGACGGGACCATCGCCCCCATCGTCGACGACCCCATGGCCGCCACCCCGCGACCCGACACGGTGGTCGCCCTCCGGGCGCTGGCCGCACTGGCCAACACCCACGTGGCGATCATCTCCGGGCGGTCCCTGCGGGACCTGGCCGGCCTCTCCCGCCTACCGACCGAGATCCACCTCGTCGGCAGTCACGGCGGGGAGTTCGACCTCGGCTTCGGCAAACGCCTCTCCCCCCGTGAGCTGGACCTCCGCGCCCACATCAAAGCCGACCTGACCGACATCGCGGCCCGTACGCCCGGCTCGGAGCTCGAGGTGAAGCCCGCCGCCGTCACGTTCCACTACCGCCGCTCGAACCGCGACGACGTGCGCCGGGCCCTCCAGGACATCGAGGCCGGACCCGCGGCCCTCGACGGCGTCCGCACCCACTACAACGTCGAGGCCGTCGAGCTCCTCGCGGTCGACACCGACAAGGGACGGGCCCTCGAGTCACTGCGCCACCGGGTCGGCGCATCGGCCGTCCTCTTCTTCGGCGACAGCCCCACCGACGAACACGCCTTCGCCACCCTGCGGGGCCCCGATGTCGGCGTGCGGGTCGGCGTCGGCGACACCCTGGCCCGTCACCACGTGGAGGACACCGCGGGGGTGGCCGAGGCCCTGGCCCGCCTGGCCCAGTTGCGCACCGAATGGGTCACCGGGGCCGGGGCGGTGGCCATCGCCGACCACTCCCTGCTGTCCGACCAGCGCACCGCGGCCATCGTCACCCCCGACGGACGCATCACGTGGTATTGCGCCCCCCGCATCGACTCCTCCGCCGTCTTCGCCGAGCTGGTCGGGGGCCCCGCCGCGGGCTACTTCGCCGTCTGTCCCGCCGACGGCGGCGAGCCGACCGGTCAGCGCTACATCGAGGACACCATGGTCCTCGAGACCCGCTGGTCGGGGTTCACCCTCACCGACTACCTCGACACCTCCGGCGGGCGTCCCGACCGTCTGGCGGGCCGCAGTGACCTCTTCCGGGTCATCGAGGGGCGAGGCCGCGTCCGGATCGAGTTCGCCCCCCGGCTGGACTTCGGGCGCCACGGCACCCGCTTGGCCATCCGGGAGGGTGGGGTCGAGGTCGTCGACACCGCCGACCTCATGGTTTTGCGGTCGCCAGGGGTGCAGTGGGAGCTGACCGACGACGGCCGCCATCACACCGCCCGGGCCGTGGTCGACCTGGCCGACGAGCCCGTCGTCCTCGAGTTCCGCTATGGCACGGCGAGCACCAAGCCCGACTCGCGCACCGAGGACGAGCGCCGGGCCGACACCCGGCGCTTCTGGCAGGGCTGGGCCGACGAGCTCACCGTCCCCGACGTCGAGCCCGAGCTGGTGCGGCGCAGCGCGTTGGCGCTCAAGGCCCTCTGCCACGGGCCCACGGGTGCGATCCTGGCTGCGGCCACCACCTCCCTGCCCGAGTCGGTCGGGGGCATCCGCAACTGGGACTACCGCTACTGCTGGCTGCGGGACGCGGCCCTGACCGCGGGCGCACTGGCCCGGCTGGGGAGCTACAGCGAGGCGATGGCTTACCTCGACTGGGTCCTCGGCATCCTCGAGCACCGCGACGACCCCGAACGCCTCCACCCCTTGTACCTGGTCACCGGACGGCACCTGCCGCCGGAGGCCGACATCGCCGAGCTGGCGGGCTACGCCGGCAGCCGGCCGGTTCGGGTGGGCAACGCGGCCGAACGTCAGGTCCAGCTCGATGTCTTCGGGCCGATCGTGGACCTCATCTGGCTCCTGGCGACCGAGGGGGCCCCGCTGTCGGGCCAGCACTGGCAGCTCGTCCAAGCCATGGTCGGGGCGGTCGAGAAGCGCTGGCTGGAGCCGGACCACGGCATCTGGGAGGTGCGGCGCAGCCCCCGCCACCATGTCCACTCCAAGGTCATGTGCTGGGTCACCGTCGACCGGGCCCTCCGGGTGGCCGACGACT
>DATDAH010000052.1:0-2550 GCA_036525535.1 Acidimicrobiales bacterium | reverse complement strand
GCATCGACCCGTCGAACAACCAGGTCATGGCCACCGTCGCCGTGGGCGAGGGGCCCCGCAACGTCTCGGCCACCGAGTCGGCGGTCTGGGTGGCCAACATCGACGACAACACCGTGTCCCACATCGACGTCGCCAGCGAGACCGAGCTGGCCGACATCCCGGTCGGACTCGGGCCCCGGGGGATCGTGGCCACCGACACCGACGTCTGGGTCACCAACGTCAACGACGGCACCGTGATGCGCATCGACGCCGTCAACGACGTGGTCGTCGAGACCATCGACACGGGGGGCGAGCCCGGCGGTGTCGTCCTGACCGCCGACGCCGTGTGGGTCACCGACGCCTCCCAGGACCAGGTCCTCCAGATCGATCCCGCCACCAACACCGTGGTCGGCCAGATCCCGGTCGGCACCGACCCCGGTGGCATGGCGTCCACCGACGACACCGTCTACGTGTCGAACTCCGGGGACGACACCGTCTTCGCCATCGACGCCGCCACCGCGGCGGTCACCGACTCGTTCGAGACCGGGCGCAAGCCCGGCGGCCTGGCCGTCACCGGCACCGACCTCTGGGTGGCCAACACCGACGCCGACACCGTCTCCCGCATCCCGCTCAGCTGAGGCCGCCCGGGGGCCTCCTGGGTCAGGCGTCGGCGGGGTTCTGGCAATCGACGCAGACCACGTCGCCGACCCCGTCGCCGGCGACGAAGTCCGTGAGCCAGTCGATGAAGGGCACGCCCTCCACTTCGAGGTCGTACATGGCGTTGTCGCCGAGGATGGTGTGGACAGTGCCGGGTGAGATGTAGCTGGCGACGGGCACGCCGTCCGCCTCGATCTGGGCCTCGTTGTCCTCGATGGTCGTCTTGAGGTCGTCGCCCGCGAAGCCGGCGGCGTCCGAGAACTCCTGCTGGACCTCGTCGTAGGCGGCGTCGTAGCGGGCGAAGCGGATGTCGGGGTCGTGCAGGCCGGCCTGGACGAAGAGGGTGGGCACGCCCCAGTCCTCCGGGGTCAGGCCCTCGTTCTCGGGCCAGTCGGGCACGTTGGCGAACGTGCCCCACAGGCTGCCGATGGCGGCGTTGATGGCGGGCGAGCTGGGGTAGGCGCCGGAGGCGTCGGACAGGGAGGCGATGTCGGCGTCGGGCAGGGCGTCGGAGGCCAGGCCGGCGAACATCGGCGAGGGCACGCCGCCGGCGCTGGACCCGGTGACGAACACCTCGGAGGCGTCCGGGAAGTTCTCCACGACGTAGTCCAGGCCGGCCGAGGCGTTGACGTAGCCGACGTGGTTGACGGTCAGACCGTCGCCGTAGTCGTGGACGGCGTCGCCGAGGTGGATGTCGCCGGTGCAGTAGGGCACGAACACGAACGAGTAGTCCCGGAACGGGTTCGCTTCGTTGACGGCGTCGAAGACCCCGGCGGAGCCCGACGTCACCTGGCTGCCGTCGGCCTGGACCGTGTACGTCCCGTCGGTGAACGAGCACATCTCGGCGGTGAAGCAGGCGCCTCCCCCCTGGAAGAAGAGGACCACCTTCTCGGGGTCCCCCTCCCGGCTCCAGAAGCTGAACTCGCTGCCGTCGGCGCACTGGCAGTCGCCGCCCGGCACGTGCTCCTCCCACTCGGCGTCCGCGGCCACGGCGGCGTAGTCGGTGCCTTCGGCCGCGGTGTCGTCGGTGGCGGCGGTGGTGTCGGCGGCGGCCTCGCCACTCGAGTCGTCCCCACCGCAGGCGGCGGCGAGGAGGACGAGGGCCATGACGGCGAGGAGCAGGGGGCGCAGGGAACGGAACACGGCCGGGACAGTAATCCTCAACCGTCGAGTTGGCGCCCCAGGCAGGGGGCGCCGTTGCACACGTCGATGACTTCGCCGGTGGTGAGGAAGGTCAGGGCCTGGGTCAGGACGCCGGGCTCGCTGCTGCCCGCCCCGTGGGGGTCCTCGCCGTACTCGGGGTCAGTGGGGGGCAGGTTGACCGTGGGCGGCGCCGGCGTGCCGTAGTCCCAGACGGACAGGACCGAGGTCGTGGCCGGGAACCCGTCGAGCACGGTGATCCCCCAGTAGGGCTCGACGTCGTCGCTGCGACCGGGCTCGAGGGCCGGGTCGGTGACCGCGGCGCCGATCGTGCGGGCCAGCACGGCGGTGCTGACGTTGGCCACCTGGTGGTCGCCGAAGGCCTCGACCAGCAGGACGGTCTTGGCCGGCACCCCTTCGTAGGGGTCGGCGGTCAGGTGCTGGACGTAGGCGCTGTTCTCGCCCCGGTCCCACAGGAGCTGGATGAGCTCGAGCACGATGACCCGGTCGATCGGGTCCGGGTAGGCCGGATCGAAGACGGCCTGGAACTCGGGCCAGTCGCTGGAGCGGGGCAGCAACAGGTTGTACCCGACGCCGGGGACGCCGAGGACCGCCCGCTCCCACTCGTCGGTGACGGCGCTGACTGCTCCGCCGAGCACGCCGCCCTGGCTGTTGCCCACGAACACCGCACCGTCCTCGGCCAGGAGGGGCTCGCCGGCGGCGGTCTGGAACGCGGGGTCGGCGGCGAACCCGTCGGGGGCGTTGACCAGGCGG
>DATDAH010000051.1:0-13982 GCA_036525535.1 Acidimicrobiales bacterium | reverse complement strand
TACGGCTCGGGACACAGCGAGGCGATCGTCACCGACTCGGTGGTCGCGGCCGATCGCTTCTGCCAGGAGGTCGACGCCGCCGCCGTACTGGTGAACGCCTCGACCCGATTCGTGGACGGCGAGGAGTTCGGCTTCGGAGCCGAGATCGGCATCTCCACCCAGAAGCTCCACGCCCGTGGCCCCATGGGCCTCCGGGAGTTGACCACGGCCAAGTACGTCGTGCGCGGTACCGGTCAGACCCGAGCCTGACGGGTCCGGAATCTTGACCAGGCGGTCAAGTGCGATCGGTAGGCTCGACCCATGACATATCGCTTCGACGCGGTGGACGAGGTCCGCGAAGGCCTGAGCAAGGTCGACTACCTGGCCGACGAGGGCATCGCCGGGGTCGTCTACCTCGCCGACCGGTTGCAGAAGCCGATCCTGGTCGAGGGGCCCGCGGGCACGGGCAAGACCCAGCTGGCCAAGTCCGTGGCCGAGATGACCGGGGCTCGCCTCATCCGCCTCCAGTGCTACGAGGGACTGGACGAGGCCAAGGCGCTCTACGAGTGGAACTACAAGAAGCAGCTCCTGCGCATCCAGGCCGAGCGCAACAGCGAAGGCACCTGGAACGAGATCGAGGACGACATCTTCTCCGACGAGTTCCTGCTGGAACGGCCGCTCCTGGAGGCGATCCGCTCGCCGGACCCCGTCGTGCTCCTCATCGACGAGGTGGATCGGGTCGAGGTCGAGACCGAGGCCCTGCTCCTGGAGATCCTGTCCGACTACCAGGTGTCCATCCCCGAGCTGGGCACCGTCGTGGCCAGCCAGATCCCGCTGGTGTTCCTCACGTCCAACAACACCCGTGAGCTCTCGGAGGCGCTGAAGCGGCGCTGTCTGTACCTGCACATCGACTACCCCGACCTGGAACGGGAGAAGGAGATCGTGCTGACCAAGGTGCCGGGCGTCAGCGAGAACCTGGCCGACCAGATCGCTCGCATCGTGCGCTCCATCCGCCAGTTGGAGCTCAAGAAGGCGCCCTCGGTCTCCGAGACCCTGGACTGGGCCCGCACGCTGGTCCATCTCGGGGTCGAGCAGGTCGACGAGCAGCAGGCCACCGAGACCATCACCATCCTGCTCAAGTACCAGGCCGACATCGCCAAGGCCATCAAGGAGTTCGGCGGTGACGGCCAGGCCTGGGTCAAGGGTGGGCAAGCGCCGAGCCGCTCGTGACGGACACCGCGTCGCCGGCGACGACCGGTGACGCACTGGTCGACCTGCTCAACGGCTTCATCGCCGAGCTGCGCGAGGCCGGGTTGCCGGTCAGCCTGACCGAGAACCTGGACGCCATGCAGGCCGTCCGCCACATCCCGCTGGAGGACCGCGAGGCGTTCAAGTACGCGCTGGCGGCCACGTTGGTGAAGAACAACGCCCACTGGCGGGCCTTCGAGACGGTCTTCGAGGTCTACTTCTCCTACCGGGGCTCGCACTACAAGATCGACGACGACGGTGAGCCCCTCTCCGACGAGGAACTGGCGGAGATGGGCGAGATGCCCGGCGCGGAGGGCGGCCAGGGTGGCGCCGGCGAGGCCATGTCCAACGAGGAACTGGCCGAGATGCTGTACCGGGCCCTGATGAACGGCGACGAAGCCCTGATGCGGGCGCTGGCCCGGCAGTCGGTCAGCCGCTTCGCCGGCATGGAGCCCGGCCGGCCGGTCGGCGGGACCTACTACCTCTACCGCACGCTGCGGAACCTGGACCTCGACGGGATGCTCGACCGGCTCATGGAGCAGGCCCAGCAGGCCGCGCCCGAGCCGATGACCCCGCTCGAGGCCCGCCTCGAGGAGGACGAGTACCAGACCCGGATCGACCAGCTGAAGAAGGAGATCGAGGCTGAGATCCGCCGTCGCCTCGTCGCCGACCGGGGCGTGGAGGCCATGGCCAAGACGCTGCGCAAGCCGCTGCCCGAGGACGTCGACTTCATGCACGCCAGCCGCGAGGAGATGGCCGACCTGCGCAAAGCCATCTACCCGCTGACCCGCAAGCTCGCCGTCCGCCTGACCCGCAAGCGCCGCCACGGGCGCAAGGGCCCGCTGGACTTCCGCAACACCGTCCGCCACTCGCTGAGCTACGGGGGCGTGCCGGCTGAGCCCAAGTTCCGCTACCCGAAGCCGTCGAAGCCCGAGATCTTCGTCATCGCCGACATCTCCGGCTCGGTCGCCGCTTTCGCCCGCTTCACCCTGCACCTCGTCTACGCCATCAGCCACCAGTTCTCGAAGGTCCGGGCCTTCGTCTTCATCGACGGCATCGACGAGGTCACTCGCTTCTTCGAGGGGGTGGAGGACATCGGCGATGCCATCCACCGGGTGAACACCGAGGCCGACGTGGTCTGGGTCGACGGGCACTCCGACTACGGCCACGCCTTCGAGGTGTTCTGGAACACCTACGGCAAGGACGTGGGGCCCAAGACCACGGTCCTGATCCTGGGCGACGCTCGGAACAACTACCACGCCTCCCAGTCCTGGGTCGTCAAGGAGATCCAGCACAAGGCTCGGCACGTCTACTGGCTGAACCCCGAGCCGAAGTCGTACTGGGACACGGGCGACTCCATCGTGGGGGAGTACAGCATCCACACCGACGGCGCCTACGAGTGCCGGAACCTCCGCCAGCTCGAGACCTTCGTCGAAAAGCTGGCCTGACGGCGGCTCATGACCGAGGCTGAGGTCGAGGCCGGGGAGGCTCCCTCGACCGTCACCGGCTGGTCCTCGCGGTTCGCCCGGCGCTTGGCCGTCATCGGGGCGGCGGCCGTCGCTGTGCGCTGGTACCTGGTCCTGGTCGCCCGCCCGACCTGCGGGGCCGAGGGCGACGGGGGCTGCTTCCAGATCGCCGGGCTGGCCCTCTGGTACCACGAGCAGGCCCGCCTGCTCGCCGACGGCCACGGCTTCGCCCACCCGTTCCAGTACCTCGACACGGGCGACATCATCCCGAGTGCCCTGCACCCGCCCCTGTACTCCGGGCTCCTGGGCCTGTTCTCGCTCGTGGGTGTCGACACGGTCACCGGGCACCGCCTGATCTCGGGGATCATCGGCGCCCTGGCGGTGGTCGCGGTGGGCCTGCTCGGTCGTCGGCTGGGGGGTGACCGGGTCGGCCTGGTGGCCGCGGGCCTCGCCGCCGTGTACCCGGCCCTCTGGATCAACGACGGGATGCTGCAGCCCGAGTCGCTGCTGGCGTTGCTCACCGCGCTGGTGTTGCTCGCCGCGTTCGGGCTCGACGAGGACCCGAGCCGTCAGAGGGCGGCGGTGCTGGGCGGGCTGATCGGCCTGGCCACCCTGACCCGGCCCGAGATGCTGCTCTATGCCCCGCTCCTTCTGGTGCCGCTGCTGCTGCGCCGGTCCGAATTGGCCGGCCGGGAGCGGTTCCGGCGCGTACTGATCGGCCTGGGTGCCACCCTGCTGGTGCTCGCCCCGTGGCTGGTGCTCAACCAGGTCCGGTTCGGTCAACCCTCCCTGACCAACAGCCAGGGCTCGGTGATCGCCGAGAGCAGTTGCGCGTCGACCTACTACGGGAGGTTCATCGGCTACCAGGCCAACTGCCACCCCGACTTCCCCCTGCCCATCGAGTTCGACGACGAGGTCGACCGGGAGTCCGAGCTGTTCGACGAGGCCTTTCCCTACGTCACCGACCACCTCGAGCGGGTTCCCCTGGTCGCCGCGGCCCGGGTCGGCCGGATCTGGGAGCTCTACGCCCCCCGCCAGAACGCCTTCCTCAACGACTGGTACGAGGGCCGCGGCCACCGGGCCTCCCAGGCCGCCGTGGTGGCGCACTTCCTGGCCCTGCCCTTCGCCGTGGCGGGCGCGGTGGCCCTGCGCCGCCGCGGCGTGACGCTGCTGCCGATGCTGGTGCCCATCGTCGCCGTCACGGTGACCGCGGCCGCCACCTTCGGCCTGACCCGCTACCGGGTGCCCGCCGACGTGGTCATCGTCGTCCTCGCCGCACTCGGGCTCGATCTGCTTCTACGCCAGTTCCGGGGCGACGAGGAGCCGTTGCTAGCGTCCGAGGATGGCCACGGAGGCTGACGTCCGCCGAATCGCCCTGTCCCTGCCCGAGGTGATCGAGAAGCCGTGGTTCAACAGCCCCGGCTTCCGCGTCAAGGACAAGGGCTTCCTGCGCATCCGGTCCGAGGCCGAGGGCTGGCTGGTCGTGTTCGTGGAGGACCTGGGGGAGAAGGAGGTGCTGCTGGCCTCCGACCCCGAGAAGTTCCACACGACACCGCACTACGACGGCTACCCGACCGTCTTGGTCGAGCTCGCCGCCGTCGACGAGCAGGAGCTGACCGAGCTCATCGTGGACTCCTGGCGGATCAAGGCCCCCAAGCGGGTCCTCGGGGCCCACGAGAAGGACCTGCCCGTCTAGAGCGGGGTCGACGACACGATCTCGAACTGGATGACGGCGGCGTCGCGGATGGTGGCGGCCTGCTCGGGGGAGGGACCCGCGCCCCGGAACCGCTCCACGGCCTGGACGGTCTCCCACCGCTCGAACACGTTGATCCGATCGGCCTCGATCGGATCGGCGGCGAGGTGGAAGTCGACGCACCCGTCCGCCGCCCGGGCCGCGGTGATCACCTCCCGGCACCCGTCGAGGTAGGCGCCCCGCTCGGCGGGATCGAGGTAGATCGGCCCGGCCACGATGATCATCTTGCGAGCGTGCCCGCCCGTCAGCCGTTCGCCAACTCAGATGAGGTCGTCGAGGGCCAGAGGGGTGGCCCCGGAAAGATGGGAGGGCTGGCACCCGTGCGGCCCCGCCCGGGCCGGGTGACCATGGGGCGGTGAGGGATCTCACCGCGCTCCTGTGGCGCCACGAGCTGCGCCGGCGGGCCGGCGGCTACTTGGCCGTCGTCCTGGTGGTGGCGCTGTCCGGAGCGGTGGCGATGACGGCGCTGGCGGGCGCCCGGCGGACGGCCTCGGCCTTCGAGCGCTACCTCGACTCGTCAGACGCCAGCGACCTGTCCATCAACATCGCCCGCTACGACCACGCGAACCAGGCGGCGCTGGAGGGTCTGCCCGGGGTGGAGCAGGCCCGCACCTACGCGTCCGTCTTGGCGGGCCCCGTCGACGCCGAGAGCGGCGAGCTGCGCTTCTCGGCATCGAGGGCCGAGACATTGGTCAGCGTCGACGGTCGGTTCTTCGACCAAGACCGCCCCCAGATGGACAGCGGCCGCCTGCCCGACCCGACCCGGGCCGACGAGATCTTCATCAACCGGACGCTCGCCGACCAGTCCGACATCGAGGTGGGCGAGCGGGTGGCGATCGGGATCCTGAGCCCCACGACCTTCGAGTTCATAGGCCAGACCGAGGCGACGGTCACCGGGGTGGGTCGGACCGCGACTGAGGTCGCCGTCGCCGACGTGGACGACCTGCAGCGGATCATCTTCACGCCGGCGTTCCTCGAGGAGAACCCGGACGCGATGGGGGAGGGGGGCGACGACGACTTCACCTACTTCTGGTCGGGGCTCCAGCTGGCGCCGGGCACTGATCTCGCCGACGTGGAGCAGGCGTGGGAGGAACAGGCCCCCGACCGGTTCAGCGGCCGGAACCCCTTCCGGTACCTCCGCACCAGCACGCTCCACGCCAGCGTCCAGCAGGCCAACCGTCCCCAGGTCGTGGGCCTGGCCGGTTTCGGGCTCATGGCCGCCCTGCTCGGCACCGCCTTGACCGTGCAGGTGACGCGACGGGTGGTGCGGGCCGCCCGCCCCGACCTGGCGACCCTGCAGGCCCTGGGCGGGAGCTGGACCACGAGCTCAGCCGGCGTGCTCCTCGCGGCGGGCCTGGCGGTCCTGATCGGCGCCGCCCTGGCCGTCGGGCTGGCTTGGCTGTTGTCGCCGGTGGCGCCCGTGGGCCTCGTGCGCGGGATCGAACCCGACCCCGGGCAAGCCTTCGACGCGGTGGTGCTAGGGGTCGGCGGGGTCGGGTTCGCCCTCTTCGGCGCCGTCGCCGCCGTGCTCACCGCCCGACGGGTGGGGCGGGCCGACGAACAGGCCCCAGCCGACCCCGGTCTGGCCTCCCGCCTTCCCCTGGTGAGTGGGTTCGGGGTTCGGATGGTGATGGGGCGACGGAGCACGGCGGCTCGGTCGGCGGTCGTCGGGGCCGTGGTGTCGACGGTCGCCGTCGTCGCCACCCTGGTGGTGGGCAGCAACGTCCAGCACCTGATCACGACGCCCCGCTTGTTCGGCGCCGACTTCGACGCCGCCTACGAGTTGGGCTCGGGGTACTCCCAGTTCGACCCGGAGGTCTTGAACCGGTTCCTGACCGAACGGGATGACCCTGACCTGAACGGCTGGTCGTCGGTCACCTACACGAACGTGACGATCGGCGAGCTCGAGGTCCCCGCCCTCGGCGTGACTCCGGGCCGGGGGACCATCGGGCCGACTCTCCTCGAGGGCCGAGCGCCCGCCGGACCGGGCGAGATCGCCTTGGGCCAGGACAGCCTCGAAGCCGTCGGCGCGGCCGTGGGCGACGAGATCGACGTCGAGGGCCAACCGTTCACGGTCGTCGGCACGGCCGTGCTTCCCGCGCTCGGGCAGGCCACGAGTGATCACAGCGGCCTCGGCGTCGGCGGGTGGCTGGCGGCCGAGGACCTCGCGGGCCTGTTCCCCGACGAGGAGTTCACCGGACTGGCCAGCGCGGTGCTCGTCGACTTCCGGGACGGCGCCGACGCGGAGGCGACCGTCGAAGGACTGAAGGCGGACCTGCTCGACGACCTGTTGGCCTGGGGGGTGTCCGAGGCGGACGCCGAGGAGGCGGGGGCCGACATCCTCGCGATCTACCGACCACCCCGTCCGGCCGAGCTGGTCGGCACCGCGAGCTCCCTCGCCGCACCGGCGTTGCTGGCCGCGATGCTCGGCCTCGGTGCCCTCATCGCTCTGGGCTTCGCCCTCATCGCCTCCGTCCGGGGGCGGCGCCGGGAGCTGGCCGTGGTCAAGTCGTTGGGGTTCCTCCGCCGCCAGGTACAGGGGGTCGTGCTGACCCAGACCCTGGTGACGGTCGTGATCGGACTCGTTGTCGGCATCCCCGCCGGGATCGCGCTGGGCGGCTTGCTGTGGCGCCTCCTCGCGGACGAGCTGGGCGTCGTCGCCGAACAGGACATACCGACGCTGGCGATCCTGGCTTACGCCGGAGCCGGAGCTGTTCTGGCGACCCTGCTCACCGCGGTACCGGCCCGGATCGCCTCGCGGACCCCTGCCGCACTGGTCCTGACCCAGGAATAGCCCGGATCAGCTGAGGTCGTCGAGGACCTCGTCGAACTGGTGGAAAAGGACGGGGCGGTCGTGGTGCTCGCGGGCGAGGACGCCGAGCTTGCGGACCTTGGCCAGCAGGATGCGGGCCTCTCGACCCGGCCACGGGCGGGGGAGCAGCTCGGGTGGGAGCAGGGGGTCATGGCGGACGACCTCCTGGAAGTCCACGAAGGTGGCGAGGGCGCCGGCCAGGAACTCGGCGTCGGTGAGGCGCTCGTGGCGGGCGCGCATGGCCTCCAAGGCCTCGGGGACGTCCTGGTAGGCGATCAGGAACTCCTGGTAGCGCTTGGCCACGCCCTCGAGGTCCCAGAGCCGGGACGCGAGGGCGCGGGGGTCGGACTCGCCGCCGACCACCAGCTCGTCGGTGATGGCGCGGGTGACGTACTCGTCCACGCCGAGGCGCTCGACTTCGGCGTCGACGTCGGGCTCCCAGGCGTGCGCGGAGACGAACAGCCCGCCTTGCACGGGGGCCCCGCCGAGCTGGCGCAGCCAGTCCCGGAGCGCATCGCGGGCGTCCCGTTGGGCCTCGGGCACGGCGAAGCCGACGAGGTGCCAACGGCGGTCCCAGCCACGGCCGGCCTGGTCCTGGACGTAGGACAGGCGATGACGATCGAGGTGCCCGGTCCAGAAGTGCGAGCCTCGCTCGGTCAGCTGGAAGACGGCTTCCCGCCCCTCGCCCTCACGGGTGAACAGCTCCTCGGTCACGAGTCGACGAAGGCACGAGCGCACCTGCTCGGCCGTCTGGCCGCTCGCCTCAGCGACGGCGTAGAGATCATCGGCTCGGATGGTCTTGTCCGGCCGGGCCATCCCGAAGACCAAGACCCGAGTGGGGATACCGGTCGAATCAGGCCCGGTCGTGCTGCTCACGACCACACCTTACCTACAGGTGGAGGCCGCACTCCTTCTTGGACAGGCCGACCCACCGACCGGAGCGGGCGTCCTCGCCGTCGGCCACGGGTTTGGTGCAGGGCCAACAACCGATCGACAGGTAGCCCTGGTCGAGGAGCGGGTTGTACGGCACGTCGTGGTCGGCGATGTAGCCGGCGACGTCCTCCTCGCTCCACGCGGCGAGGGGGTTGACCTTGACCAGGCCCCGCAGGTCACGGACGACGATGGGGGCGTTGGCCCGGGTCGGCGACTCGTCCCGGCGCAAGCCGCTCATCCAGGCCGCCTTGCCGGCCAGGGCCCGGTCCAGCTGGCCGACCTTGATGGCCGAGCAGCAGTTCTCCGGGTCGATCTTCCAGTGCTCCTCGTCGTGGGGCGGCACGGTCATCAGGCGGAGGTTGAGCCCGTAGTGCCGGCGGACCTTCTCGACCGTCTCCAACGTCTCGGGGAAGTGATAGCCGGTGTCGATGAAGACCACCTCGATGCCGGGCTCGACCTTCACGGCCAGGTCGATGAGCACGGCGTCGGTCATCGATGCGGTCAGACAGAGGTGAGGGGCGAAGGCGTCGACCGCCCACTGGATGATCTTGGAGGCGGGCAGGTCCTCGAACTCACGGTCGAGGTCGGCCAGCTCCTCGTCGCTGAACCACGGGATGTCACCCACCGATGCGGAGTCAGCCATCAGGTCGCGCACTCCGAGTCACCGATGACCGCCTCGTACGGTCCGGTCTCGTCGTAGTCGACGTAGTACTCGGGGCCGTCCTCCGGCGTCGGGAACTGATCGAGGTCCTTCAGGCCCTCGGCCACGCTGCTCGGGCCGCCGGCCCGTTCCAACCAGGAGTGGAAGGGCTCGCCCGCCGAGCGTTCGTCGGCGTAGCGGCGCACGACCCGCACGGCGGCCTCGGGGGCGTTGCGGGCCGGGAGGCGGAGGGCCTTGCGCCCGAACTCGATCTTGGCCTGACCCACGTAGCCGCCGAGCAGCATCTGGTACCCGGGAGCGGCCTTGCCGTGGGCCCGGCGCTCGGCCCCGAAGAAGCCGATGTCACTGGCGTGGTGCTGGCCGCAGGAGTTGGTGCAGCCGCTGATGTTGGTGCGGACCCCGCCGACCTCGGCCAGGCCCTCCTCCTCCAGACGGGCGCCGATGGCGTCGGCCAGCCCTCGGGACTGGGTCACCGCCAGGTTGCAGGTGTCGGCACCGGGGCAGGCCACGACGTCCCGGCTGAGCTCGGCACCCGGCTCGGCCATGCCGATGGTGGCCAGGCGCTCGTAGAGGCGGGGGAGCTGGGAGTCGTCGAGGCCCCGGAAGACGAGGTTCTGCCGGTTCGTCACCCGGACCTCGGCGCCGAACTCCCGCTGGAAGGCAGCCAGGGACCGGAACTGGGCCGACGTGATGTCGCCGAGCTTGGCCCAGGCGTAGGCCGACACCGTTCCCTTGGCCGAGCCGCGGACGACGTTGGCGTCCTCCCAGCGGTCATAGGGCTGGGTGCGGGTGATGCTGACCGGGGTGCCTTGGCCGATGGTGGTCGGGGTCACACCGTCGGCCCGGCCCGCGGGCTCGTCGCCCAACTTCTCGACGATGGCCGGGATGCCACCAGGCCACGAGGAGGAGGCCACGAGCAGGTGGCGTTCCTTCAGGATCTTGGCCTGGAGCTCCTCCCAACCGAGGGTGTCGACCAGCCACTTCATGCGGGCCCGCAGCTTGTTGTCCCGGTTCCCGTGGTTGCTGAACACACGGACGCAGGCCTCGAGCGTGGCCATGAGGTCCTCGCGAGTGGTGAACTCCTCCAGGGCGAGGGCGGGATGGGGGTTGGCCCCGAGACCGCCGGCCACGAACACCCGGAACCCGGGCTCGATCGAGCCGTCGTCCCGACGCCGGGCGGCCGCGATGATGCCGACGTCGTTGAACATCGCCTGGCCGCAGTCGGTCTCGCAGCCCGAGAAGTTGAACTTGAACTTGCGGGGCAGGCGCTGGGCCAGGGGATGGCGCAGGAAGTGTTGGAACGTGGCCTCCGCCCAGGGGCTGATGTCGAGGATCTCGTAGGGGCAGGCGCCGGCGAGGTGGCAGCCCTGGACGTTGCGGACGGTGTCACCACAGGCCTCCCGCGAGGTCAAGCCGACCGAGGCCAGGTCCCGCATCATGGCGGGGATCCGCTCGAGCGGGACGAAGTGGAGCTGGATGTTCTGCCGAGTGGTGATGTGGCCCCAGCCCCGGGAGTACTCGTCGGCCACGTGCCCGAACATGTCGAGCTGGTCGGGCGTGATCGAGCCGTAGGGGAGCTTGACCCGCACCATCTGGTGGTGACCGCCCTGCCGTTGGCCGTAGATCCCGTTGTTCAGCCGGAAGACCCGGAAGGCGTCCTCGGCGAGGTCACCGCTGAGGTAGCGCTCGAGCTGGACCTCGAACTTCTCGATGTCGGCCTGGATCGCCGGATCGATGGTGATGCTGGGCATGGGGGACTTTCGGGCAGCGGGGTGGGTGCGCTCAGAGCGTTCAAACCCGAGTGGTCCACTCAGGATTCCCGATTATCCTGACAAATCCGATCACTTTGGTCAAGATTTACGCGGTGGAATCGGTCACCCCTTCGGGGCCCGGACCGGATCACGTCTCCAGGAACTCCGAGACCCGGAAGGCCAGGTCCAGGGACTGGCCGGCGTTGAGGCGAGGATCGCACATGGTTTCGTAGCGACGGTCGAGCTCGGACACGTCGTCGCCGCCGCCGAGGCACTCGGTGACGTCTTCCCCGGTCAGCTCGAGGTGGATGCCACCGGGCCAGGTGCCAACCGAGCGGTGGGCGGTGAAGAAGCCCTCGATCTCACGACAGATGTCGTCGAAGTGCCGGGTCTTGCGCTCGCCGCTGGCGTACGTGTTGCCGTGCATCGGATCACAGGCCCACACCACGGGATGCCCGGCCTCCTGCACGGCCCGCAGGACCGGGGGCAGCCGCTCGGCCACATGGTCGGCCCCCATACGCGTGATCAGGGTGAGGCGCCCGGGGACCTGGTCGGGATTGAGGGCCTCGCAGAGGGCGACGGCATCGTCGGGGGTGGCATCCGGGCCCAGCTTGCTGCCCACCGGGTTGCCCACGCCGGACAGGAAGTGGACGTGGGCTCCGTCGAGCTGGCGGGTGCGCTCGCCGACCCAGAGCATGTGGGCCGAGCAGTCGTACCAGTCACCGGTCAAGGAGTCCTGACGGGTCAGCGCCTCCTCGTAGCCCAGGACGAGGGCCTCGTGACTGGTCGAGAAGTCGACCTCGTGGAGCTGAGGCTCCGAGACGGTGTTGATTCCGCAGGCCGCCATGAACCGCAGGGCGCGGTCGATCTCGCCCGCCAGCCTCTCGTAGCGGCGACCCTCGGGGCTCGCGGCCAGGAACTCGAGGTTCCAGCCGTGCACGCTGGACAGGTCGGCGAAACCCCCCTTCGTGAAGGCCCGCAGCAGGTTCAAGGTGGAGGCGCTCTGGTGGTAGGCCGTCAGCAGGCGCTCGGGGTCGGCGGTGCGGGCCGCCTCGGTGAACCCGATGCCGTTGACCAGGTCACCCCGGAACGAGGGCAGCTCGACGGCGTCGAGGGTCTCGGTGTCGGCCGAGCGGGGCTTGGCGAACTGGCCGGCGATGCGTCCGATCTTCACCACGGGGACACCGGTGGAGTAGGTCAGCACGACCGCCATCTGCAGGATGACCTTGAGCTTGTCCCGGATGCTGTCGGCCGAGAAGGCCTCGAAGGACTCGGCGCAGTCACCGGCCTGGACCAGGAACGCCTTGCCGTCGGCGACCTGGCCGAGGCTCTCGGTCAGGCGGCGGGCCTCGCCGGCGAAGACCAGCGGAGGCATGCTCGCCAGGGTCTTGAGGGCGGCGTCCAGGGCGGCCTCGTCGGGCCAGGACGGCTGTTGGGCCGCGGGTCGTTCCCGCCAGGAGGACGGGGTCCACTCGGTGGCAGGCACGGCGGAGGTCACCACAAGAGGCTGTCGGACCCGGTCGGCGATCGCAACGCGATAACCGACCGGGACGGATCAGGCGGCGTCGATGGTGGCCGACGCGTGATCGCGGACCGTGTTCACGGCTCGCTTGACCAGGCGACGGGCGGCCTCGGCGGTCACACCGAGCTCCTCGCCCACTTCCCGGTAGCTGCGCTTGCGCCCGTCGTGCAGGCCGAAGCGCTGCTCGACGGCGTAGCGGGCCCGGGCGTCGAGGACGTCCAGCAGGTCGGTGACCATCTGGGTCTCGGCCCGGTCCATGACCTCCTGCTCCGGACCGGCATGCCAGTCCGGGATGAGGTCGACCAGCTCGTTGCTGTCGTCGTCACCGATGGTGCGGTCCAGCGACGTGGGGGTCGTGAGGCGGTGGAGGCGGGCGTGCTCCTCGTCCAGCTCGTCACCGTCGCCCGAGGCCTGGCGCAGGGCAGCCCGGAGGCTGGCCGAGCGGTCGCCGGGGAGGCGGACCAGGCTGGCCTTCTGGTCGAGCGCCCGGCCGATGGCCTGGCGGATCCAGAAGGTGGCGTAGGTGGAGAACTTGAACCCCTTGCGCCAGTCGAACTTGTCGACGGCGTGCTCGAGTCCGAGGTTGCCCTCCTGGATGAGGTCCAGGAGCTCCATGCTCGGGGGGAGGGGGTAGCGGCGGGCCACGCTCACGACCAAGCGGAGGTTGGCCCGGATGAACCGGTCCTTGGCGGCGTCGGCGGCCCGGATGGCCTTGCGGATCTCCCGGCCCTTCTCGCCGTTCTCGAGGCGCTGGCGGGCTTCGAAGCCGGCCTCGATGATCTGGGCGAGCTCGCGCTCTTCTTGGGCGTTGAGGAGCGGCACGGTGCCGATCTCGTTGAGGTACTGGCCTACGGAATCACTCATGGCATCTCTCGTAACGCAAGGGACAAGGCTGTCATTCCGACAGTCGTGCACCCGGCGACTTTCTCGACGGCGGGGAATGTGAACAACGACCCCGACTCGTACCCCGTTCCGACCGGTAGCATGACATCGGTCACAGCGGTGAGAACAGGACGACACGGACGTTCGGTACTGGAGAGCACCGGCACGACAGGCCGAGTGAGCCGACGGGGCGAGGGGGGAGCCGGTTCGCTCTCTAGGATCGCGCACAGGCTGGCAGAAGTCCATTCATTGCGAGTGGATTCCCTCCTTCGGCGCGCTGAGCGTCGACCTCAAGCACGGTGAGTGAGATTTCCATGGGTCGGCGTGTCGGCATCCTCGGTGGGACCTTCGATCCACCCCACATCGGTCACCTCGGCATGGCCGCGGAGGTCCGCGACGCGCTCGCCCTGGACGTGGTCCTGTTGGTCGTGGCCCACGAGCCGTGGCAGAAGGTCGGGACCCGCCGGGTGAGCCCGTCGGCCGACCGGCTGGCCCTGGTCGAGGCCGCCGTCGCCGACCTCGAGGGCCTCGAGGCCTCCGATGTCGAGATCCGCCACGGCGGGCCGTCCTACACCGCCGACACCCTGGCGACGCTGGCCGCGGCGGGGCCCGATGACGAGCTCTGGGTGATCCTCGGGGCCGACGCCGCGGCCGGCCTGCCCACCTGGGAGCGGGGGGGCGAGGTGGCCGAGCGGGCCCGCCTCGTCGTGGCCGCCCGGGACGGTGAGACCGGACCACCGCCGCCGGGTTGGTCCTGGCGGACCGTGCCCATCACCCGCCTCGACGTCTCCAGCACCGACCTCCGCCAGCGGGTGGCGGCGGGGCGCACGATCGAGGTGCTGGTGCCCGCTGCCGTCCGACGGGAGATCGAGGCCCGAGCGCTCTATCGTTCGACCGAATGACCGTGGTCGACGACGCTCTCGACGACGGGTCGCCCGCGCGGGAACGCTGGACCCCACAGGTCCCCGATGTCCT
>DATDAH010000050.1:0-8356 GCA_036525535.1 Acidimicrobiales bacterium | reverse complement strand
CACGGTGAGCACGACGAACAGGATCGCCATGGGCGGATGCACGGCGTCACCGAGGCGGTCGGCACTGACCATGTCCCCGGCGGCATCGACCAGGCGGGACAGGGGATCGGTCACCGCGCCGCGGTAGGGGCTCTGCTCGGTCAAGGGCGCGAAGAAGCCCGGGCCCGTCGCCGCGGTGTACGCGAGGTAACAGCAGACGCCCACCGGCGCCCCGAGGACCGCGGCGGCGCGCCCGAGCCATTCGCGGCCCTGGACCTCACGCCAACCCCGGCTGACCTCCCAGAGGGCGGGCAGGGCCAGGAACAGGCCCAGCGGCCGGGACAAGCCGACGGCGACGCCGAGCGCGCCGGCCACCCACCACGCTTGGCGACGCAGGGCGAGGAAGGCGCCGATGAGGCCGACGAGCATCACCGCCTCGGCGTAGCCCCAGACCAACACGAAGGCGCCGGGGAACAGCGCGAGGAACCAGGCGGCCCGCCGGGCCAGCGCCTGGTCGCCGGTCTCCTCGAGGGCCAAGCGGTACAGGAGCATCCCGGCGACCAGGGCGGCGGCGTTGGCGACCAGGATCAGCGCGAGGCCCTGGTTGCCGGCGAGGAGCCAGCCGAGGCCGCGACCCAGGAGGGGGAAGAGGGGGAAGAAGCGGACGGCTTCGGGGGGCAGGGGGCCGTAGCCGTCCGCGGCAATGGCGTCGTACCAGTCGCCGTCCCAGGCCAGGAGGTGCTGGTCGAGCTTGGGGGTGGCCCGGTGCGGAGCGAACTCGTCGGCCGCGGCGGCGACCAGGACGTAAGCGATGACCACCAGGACGCGGGCCACCACCCACGGCGGCAGCGCGGCGCCCAGCTCCGCTCGCCGCGCCGGCGTCCAGAGCCGGCGGATCACGGTGCCGGGTACTTGTGGAGGTTGGCGTTCTCGAAGTAGGTGTCGGAGTCGGCCTGCAACGCGGGACCGTTGCCCGGCCGGGCCTGGGCCAGCAGGTGTTGGACCTCGGTGCACTGGGTCTCGAGGGTGATGTACTCCGGGCTCCAGGCCAGCCAGATGGTGTGGCCCTCGGCCTCGGCCAGGACGGCGGCGACGAAGGCCTCGGGGTCAGAGGCGGCGTTCCGGTCGGCATAGTCGACCCAGTCCACGAACTCGGGGGAATCGAGGTCGGGATAGGTCACCTCGGTGAAGTCACCGTCGAGGGCCCGGCTACCGGCCGGCCCGATCTGGTCCGGGCAGTAGACCACGACGTCCCCGGCCTCCCCCTGCTCCTCGATGACCGACGCCAGCTCGTCCATCTGCGTGCGCTCGTGGGTGATCACGTCGATGATGCCGAACGCCGAGGTGGCGAGGAAGACGAGCAGGGCGAGGACGAGGGCGAGGGTCCCGATGAAACGATGCAGGCCCCAGGCCGCACCGAGCACCACGAGGGGGGCGACCATGGCCAGGTAGCGGGGCGCGAAGCCGGAGTTGGTCAGGTAGCCGGCGGCCACCGCGATGGCGAGGGTGAGGGCCGCGACCAGGAGCTCGAGGCGCACATCGGGCCGGGTGCGCAGATCCAACTCGATGGTGGAACGGTCCCGGGCGCGGCCGAACAACCCCAGGACGAGGAGCAGGCCCAGCGCCATCGAGAAGAGGATCCGCTCGGCGTTGTCGACTCCCCCGAGGTCGGAGAAGAGCTGGGCCAGCACCTTCGTCGGACGCTCCGGCTCCGCCCACGGCGTCCCCGTGCTGCGGGCCTGCTCGAGGAAGCTGGGTAGCCACGGCAGGAAGAGGAGGCCGCCGCCGGCCACCGCGGCGATGACCCGGAAGCGGGCCGAGCGCTCGTCCCCCGTCGCCCGCCACCACGCCACCACGAGGACGAGCCCGGTGGCGCCGAGCAGGTAGAAGGCCCAGTAGTGGGTCAGGAGGAGGGCCCCCGAGACGAGCGTCACGGAGATCAGGCGACCCCACGACGGCTGCTCCAGGGCGCGCTCCAGCACGAGCCACCCGGCGAACACCAACAGCATGATCAGCGCGTACATCCGGGCCTCGGTGCCATACCGGCTGGCGAACGGCAGGGCTCCGAGGACCAAGACCATCAGCCAGCCCAGGGTGGCGCCGCCCGCTCGACGGCCCACGAACCAGGCCACGGGGAGGGTGGCGACGGCGAGGACACCGGACAGCGCACGGACCTCGACGTCGCCGGTGCCGACGAGCTCGGTCCAGAGGTGGAGGAGGACGTAGTAGAGCGGGGGGTGCCCGTCGTGGCGGAGGGCCTCGCCGATGTCGCCGAGGGGCAGCGCAGCGATGTTGGCACTGAGGGCCTCGTCCAGCCAGAGGGCCGAGGTGGTGAGGAATCGGGTCACCGAGCCGACGGCGGCGACGACGAGGGCCGCGGCGACCAGCCATGTAGGCGGCGAGGCGGCGGACGGGATACCGTCGGAGCCGCCGCGTCGCTCGCTCGCGCCGGTCCGTTCCTCTACGGACACGGGCCGGGACTGTACCGGCGTCGCCCCGTCCACCGTGGCCGCTCCGGGCGTATCGCACGGCCCTGCCACGAACCCGAACCAGGTACCCGATGACCCCGCTTCCCTCCCCTGACGCCCCCGACCAGCAGGCCGGCGCCGAGCCCGGCGACGTCGTCATCATCGGCGCCGGTCCCGCCGGCCTGACCGCGGCCTACACCCTCGGACAGCGGGGGGTGACCTCCACCGTCCTCGAGGCCACTGACGAGATCGGGGGCATCAGCCGGACCGTCGAGCGCGACGGCTGGCGCTTCGACATCGGCGGCCACCGCTTCTTCACCAAGGTGAAGCCCGTCGAGGAGCTCTGGCACGAGATCCTCGACGAAGGCGATTTCATCCTGACGCCCCGCATGAGCCGGATCTACTACGACGGGAAGTACTTCGACTACCCGCTGAAGGCCTTCAACGCGCTGCGCAACCTCGGCCTCATCGAGGCGTTCCTGTGCGTGCTGTCCTATCTCTGGGTGCGGGTGCGACCACCCGAGAACCAGGACAAGTTCGAGGGCTGGGTCGCCTCCCGCTTCGGCTGGCGCCTCTACCGGACGTTCTTCAAGACCTACACCGAGAAGGTCTGGGGCATCCCGGCCGAGGAGATGCCCGCGGACTGGGCGGCCCAACGCATCAAGAACCTCTCACTCTTCAAGGCGGTGCTCAACGCCCTCCTGCCCAACCGGAACCAGAAGGAGATCGCCAGCCTCATCGAGGAGTTCGAGTACCCCAAGTACGGGCCGGGGATGATGTGGGAGCGGTGCACCGAGAAGGTGCGGGCGCAGGGCTCGTCGGTCCAGACGCAGACCCGGGTCGATCGCATCATCCACGAAGGTGGTCGGGCCGTGGCCGTCGAGGCGGGGGGCCAGAAGTTCCCCTGCGACAACGTCATCTCCTCGATGCCGTTCACCCAGCTGCTCAAGGCCATGGACCCCCCGGTGCCGACGGACGTCCTCGCCGCGGCGGACGACATCCAGTACCGGGACTTCCTCACCGTCGCGCTGGTGGTGCCTGAGGCGGCCGGGTTCCCGGACAACTGGATCTACATCCACGCTCCCGAGGTCCAGGTCGGTCGCATCCAGAACTTCGGTTCGTGGTCGAAGTACCTGGTCAAGGACGGCCGGACCTGCCTCGGCCTCGAGTACTTCGTCTTCGAGGGCGACGAGCTCTGGACCTCCACCGACGAGGACCTGGTCGCCCAGGGGACGCGGGAGCTGGTGACCCTGGGGCTCATCGAGGCGGACCAGGTCGAGGCCGGCTATGTCGTGCGCCAGCCCAAGGCTTACCCCACCTACGACGAGACCTACGCCGACAACGTCGACGTGCTCCGGCGCTGGGTCGAGGCCAACACGCCGAACGTGTTCCCGGTCGGGCGCAACGGGATGCACAAGTACAACAACCAGGACCACTCGATGTACACGGCCATGCTGACCGTGGAGAACCTCTACGGCGCCGACCACGACATCTGGGCCGTGAACGTCGAAGAGGAGTACCACGAGGAGGGCGAGGCGGTCGAGGAGCTCCGGGAGTCCGGCACCGGTCGCGCCGCTCCGGTCATCCCCAAGGCGGCCGACCCCGCCCGTCGACACTGAGCCGGGAGCCGTCGACGAGGGTGGCGGGTCGCGACCGGTTCTGGGTCAAGCTGGCGCTGATCTTCCTGCTCGCCCTCACGGTCCGAGTGGGCTACGTCGGCGTGGCCAAGTGGTCCGACGAGGTCGAGTTCAGCGACGCCCTCTACTACGCCACCCAGGCCCAGGTCCTGGCCGAGGGCGGGGGGTTCGACTCCCGGGACCACGAGCGACCCGCGGCCGACCACGCTCCGCTCACCCAGGTCTCCCAAGCACCCACCGCGCTGGTGTTCGGCCGGAGTGTGCTGGCCCAGCGCCTGGTGCAGGCCGTGTACGGGGCGCTGGCCGTCGTGGCCATCGCCCTCCTCGCCCGAAAGGTGACCGGCCAGGACCGCGTAGCCCTGTGGGCCGGTGTCGCCGCCGCCGTGTACCCGAACCTCTGGGCCAACGACGCCGTGATCATGGCCGAGACGCTCACGGTGTTGTTGGTGGCCCTGCTGCTGTGGGCGGTCTACGACTACGAGGACGCGCCGGCGGGGCGCCGAGCCGTCGTCGTCGGCGCCCTGGCGGGGCTGGCCGCGTTGTCCCGGGCCGAGTTGGCCCTGCTCGGGGCCCTCGCCTTCGCCCCCCTCGCCCTGCGCGCCGTCGGGCCCTGGTCACGGCGCTTCGGGCACCTCGCTCTGGCCGGGGTCGCCGGCATGGTCGTCCTGGCCCCTTGGGTGGTCTACAACGCCGGCCGGTTCGACCAGACCTTCCTGATCTCCACCAACGACGGCCTGACCCTCGTCGGGGCCAACTGCGACAGCCAGTACGACGGCCCGGACCCTGGCCTGTGGGACATCGCCTGCCTCCCGGAGGGGTCCTTCACCGACGCCCAGAGCCGCGATCAGTCGGTGGTCAACGCCGACTACCGCCATGTCGCGCTCGAGTACGCGCGGGACCACATCGGTGACCTGCCGCGGGTTGCCGCGGTCCGGGTGGCCCGCACGTGGAGCCTCTATGACCCGGCCTCGATGGTCCGCTTCAACGAGAACGAGGGACGGGAGCCGCCGGTCGGTTGGGCGGGGTTCGTGTCCTTCTGGCTGCTCGTTCCCTTCGCGGTGGCTGGCGCGGTGACGCTCCGACAGCGTCGGCGGACGATCTGGCCGCTGCTGTCGACCGTGATCGTGGTCACCGTCGTCTCCGCCCTGTTCTACGGCCTCTTGCGCTTCCGGGCGCCGGCCGAGGTCGCCCTGGTGGTGCTTGCCGCGGTCGCGCTGGCGGAGCTCCAGGAGCGCCGGAGCGTCACGGTGTGAGTCGCCTCGTCCCGGTCGCCGCTCCGGCGCGACGGCGATGGCGCCCCGCGGCCGGGCGAAGGGTTTGGCCGGCGGCCCTGCGTCCAGTCAGAATCGCAGGCGTGAAGGCATCCCTGGCCACCGTCGCCGTCGCCCTCCTAGCGCTCAGTGCGTGCTCTGGCGATGACGGCGGGAGCACCGAGGACCCCGACGGGACGACGCCGAGCACCGAGGCCGAGGCCGAGACCGAGCTCAGCTCGTACGCGACCATCAGCGACCTCAACGAGGACCTCGCCGCCGGCGGCATCGAGTGCGCGCTGGACTACGAGGGCCTGGTCGACGAGGTCCGTGAGCTCAGCCAGTGCACGATCGACGGCGGCCTGGCCATCCTCACGATCTGGTACGACGACGGCCTCATGAACGACTTCCTCGCCCCCGAGGGCGCGGAGCCGCCCGCCGCCGTCGCGTACGGCGAGGACTGGACCGTGGAGCTGAACGATCCCGCCACCGCCGCGACCGTGGCCGAGGCCGCGGGTGGCACGACGACCGACGGCTAGCCGGAGCCGGCCCGGCCGCGTCATCCTCGGGGCGCTCATCGTGGGACTCGCCGTCGTGACTGCCGGCCCGAGCGCGGCGCAGGTCGAGACCGTTCCCGCGTTCGCGGGCCCGCCAGGGGGACCGAAGGTCGCCGCCGTCGGGGACAGCATCCTGGGCCAGTTGGAGTCCGAGGGCCCGACCCATCCCACGTCGACCCGGGCGTTCACCCTCAGCCTCATCGACCAGGGCTGGCGGGCGTCGGTCAAGGCCCGCAACGCCTGGCGCGCCGCTCGGGTCCGTGTTCTCGCCGGCCAGGCCGTCGACCTCGGGGCCGAGGTGGTGATCGTCTCGGCCGGGTCCGGGGATGTGCGCTGGGTGCGGGAGAGCGCGGATCCCGGCGCCGCCCGCCAAGCTGTCCGACGCTCGATCCGACGCTTCCTCCGTGACGTCGAGGACCAGTGTGTGATCTGGCCCACGATGCCCGTCGTGGGCGGCGCCGGGGAGCGGCGGACGGCACTGGCCGTGAACGACGAGCTGACCACCGCCGACGCCGAGTCGACCGCGGTGCGCAGCCCGGACTGGGCCGGCCTCGCACCGCAACACCCGGGATGGTTCATCGCCGACGGGGTGCACCTGTCCCGGCCGGGTGAGGCGGCGTTCCAGCACACCCTGCTGACTGCGGCCCGGCGTTGCGTGGCCGGCCTCGATTGACGAGCCGTCGCCTCCTGGCCCTCGGCCTCGCCACGCTCCTGCTGGGGGCCTGCAGCGACGACGGCGACGCGGCCGCCCCCACGACCTCCCCGTCGACCACGACCACGGTGGTGGCGACGCCGACCACTGACCCGGCCGATGACCAGCCGGCCGTCCTCATCGCCGGCGACTCCGTCCTCGCCGAGGCGGCCGGGCCCCTCGCCTACGGCATCGAGGCCACCGGTGCGGCCGAGGCCGCCTTCGCCCTCGGCCCGGATCTCCCCCGCGACGCGGCCGACCAGGCCGTCTGGCGGGCCGCCCTCGACGCGCACCAGCCCGACCTGGTCGTGGTCTCGGTCGGGCACTGGGAGTACCTGGAGGTGCTCGGCGACTTCGCGGCGGGCGAGCTGCTGGAGCCGGGGAGCTACGCCGACGAGATCCTGGACCCCTTCGCCGACCTGCTGACCGAGAACGGCGCCCGCGTGCTGTGGGTCGGCCCCCTCGTCATCGATGACGCAGAGGAAGCCGAGTTCGTCGACGGGCTGCAGCAGGACTTCCACGCCTTGGCCGATCGGCGGGACGACGTCGACTTCGTGGATGCCGACACGTGGGTCGCGCCCGAGGGCTTCAGCGCCACCCTCCCGCGCCCGGACGGCGAGGCGGTTCCGGTCCGTCGGGCGGACGGCATCCACCTGTGCCCCGAAGGTCAGATCCTGTTGGCCCAGGGGTTGTTGGAGGTCGTCGCCGCTGAACTCGACCTCCGCCCGTCGCCGTCGTGGGCGGACGACTGGCGGACCGAGCAGGTGCCCGAACCGGGCGGCTGCGCGCCCGACTACCAGGGCGACTGATCGCCCTCAGGCCGCGAGAACGGCCGGGACCTCGGCGGGCACGTCGGCCAGGCGCTGGCGCAGCGGCGGCCCGGCATCGCCGGCCAGCAGGCGTTCCATACGGCGCAGCATCCGCTTGCGCCCGTACCAGAGCAGGGGGCTGAGCAGACGACCGGTCCCCGGGACCACCCAGTACGGCTCACCCGGGTCGGCGTCGTAGGGATGGCAGTAGGTGAAGGGCACCGACCCCAGCGGCTTGTCCCGCAGGCCGGCCCGCACCACGGGCCAGGGCAGGACCCGCAGGTAGGTGCCACCGACCACCGGGAGCCCGAGGGGACCGGCCTTGATGATCGGGGCGGGGAGCTCCAGGAGCCCCGACGGCCAGGTGAAGGGGTGGCGGGGCAGGCCGGGGTAGCCGTAGAGCGGGCTCCAGGCGGGCAGGATGCTCGAGGAGTAGGTGAAGCCGAGGTCGACGAGCACGTCGGTGGCCCAGACGGTGTCGGGCACGAGCGAGAACGTCGGGGCGCGGAAGCCGATCACGTCCTGGCCGGCCACCTCGGCCAGGAGGGCACGTCCCCGGGCCGTCTCCTCGTGGAACACCTCAGGGGTCAGTTCGGGGATCGGGGTGTGTCGCCATCCGTGGAGGCCGAGCTCGTGGCCCTGGGCCGCGATCTCGCGCACCAGCTCGGGGTGGTCCCGGACGACCTCACCGACCACGAAGACGGTGCCGACGACGCCCCGGTCGGCGCAGAAGGCCAGCACCCGGCGGGTGGCGTCCAGGAGGCGCAGCTCGGTCCCGTCATCGGGGCGGTGGTCCTCGACGTCGAAGGTGAAGGTGAAGGGCGGGGTCATGGCTCGGAGAGCGGGGGCGCTCAGTAGGCGTCGAGGTCGAGGAACTCGAAGGTATCCAGGCGGAACGTCTCCTGGGGGACCTCGTCGCTGAAGCTGTGGACGACCAGGTTCAGGGGAGCCGGGCGCAGCCGGTG
>DATDAH010000049.1:0-27403 GCA_036525535.1 Acidimicrobiales bacterium | reverse complement strand
CCCGTCGTCGACGCCGTGGGAGACCACCGTCAACGACTGGCGCTGGGTCCACGGCGTCAACGTCATGGGCGTGGTCAACGGCGTTCTGGCCTTCGTGCCCCGGATGATCGAGGCGGACGAGGAGGGTCACGTGGTCAACACGTCCTCCGGTGACGGGGGCATCGAGCCGATGCCCACGGCCTCGGTCTACGCCGCCAGCAAGGCCGCGGTGACCACATTCACCGAGTGCCTGGCCAGCCAGCTGGAGAGCGAAGGGACCAAGCTGAAGGCGTCGATCTTCTACCCGTCGGGTGGGCTGCTCCGCACCGGCCTGTGGACCTCGGACAGGACACGGCCCGACGAGCTGGCCCGCGAGCGGCCCCGCACCACCGAGCCCATGACCGTCGAGAAGCTCGAGGCCATGGCCGACCAGGGGGGCTACCAGTTGCCCTGGCAGGACCTCAACGAGCTGGCCCGGGTGTTGATCGCCGGGATCAAGGACGACGACTTCATCGTCATGATCGGTCGCGAGAAGATCGCCGACACCCTCCGCACGCGGGGTGAGACGTTCGCCGCCGGTCGCCTACCTGTCCACGAGAAGGGACTGCTGTGAGCTCAGCCCTGCCCGATGACCGCTACCTGCTGATCTCCGCCGACGGCCACACCGGCCCGCCGGCCGACCACTACCGGGAGTACCTGGACGAGCAGTACCACCCGCAGTTCGACGCCCATCAGGCCGAGCTGGGCGTGATCCGAGAGTTCCAGCAGTCCATGAACCAGGACTTCCGCAAGGAGTGGGAGGCCAAGACCGGCGACGGCGGCCTGCAGGCCGCGTATGACTCCGATGCCCGCAACGAGCGCCTGGACGGCGAGGGGGTGGCGGCCGAGGTCCTCTTCCCGGACGCCGACGTGCTGGGTACTGGTCGGGTGGCCAGCTCACCTTTCGGCTCCGGCCTGGGCAACCCCACCGGCTGTGATCCCGAGCTGGTCTTCGCCGGGGCCCGGGCCCACAACCGCTGGCTGGCCGACTTCTGTGCCAAGGAGCCCCACCGCCGCATCGGCGTGGCCGTCGTGCCCATCGTGGTCGATGTCGACGCCGCCGTGACCGAGATCCACGAGGTCGCCGACCGGGGCCTGCGGGGCGTGATGATCCCCACCCGCTGGTTCGACTCCCCGGCCTACCACGAGCCGGTCTACGAGCCCGTTTGGGCGGCGGTGGCCGAGCGGGGCCTCGTCCTGCACACCCACTCCGGCGCCGGCCCCGCGGACTACGAGATCGGCCCGGGCTTCATGGCCATCTACGCCACCGAGGCGTACTGGTGGGCGGCCCGTCCGCTCTGGGTCCTGCTCTGGGCCGGCGTGTTCGAGCGCCACCCCGACCTCCGCTACGTGATCGCCGAGAACGGCGCCTGGTGGGTTCCGGACCTGGTCACCAAGATGGACGAGAAGTACCTCGGCGGCCACAACACCCGGAAGATGGGCGACGCCTTCCGCGAGCAGATCTCGATGAAGCCCAGCGAGTACATCGACCGCAACTGCTTCTTCGCCGCTTCGACCCCGGGCGTCGAGGACATCGGCCGGCGTCACGCGGTCGGCATCGGCAACCTGCTCTGGGGCAACGACTTCCCGCACCCCGAGGGCACTTTCCCCTACACCCGCGAACTGGTCCGGCGCCGCTTCAAGGACGTGCCCCACGACGAGTGTCGAGCCATCCTGGGCCACAACGCCGTCGGTCTCTACGGCATCGACACCGCCTCGCTGGCCCCGCTGGTCGAGCGCATCGGCCCCCTCGTGGAGGACATCCACGGCGACACCCCACTACAGGAGGTCCCCGAGGACCGTGACTGACGTATCGGAACTGCTGAAGAACCCGCCCCCGAGCACCGCTCGTGAGTCCGAAGCCCGCGCCGGGCTCACCGGCCTGCCCATGCCGCGGGACGCCGAGATGGTCACCGACCCGGACCGCCGCCTGAAGGTGACCCGCCAGCGGGGCCGGCGCTTCCCCTTCCCGGTCCCCAACGGCTGGTTCATCGTCTCCCGGTCCGACGAGCTGGATCCCGGGCAGGTCAAGGCCCTCTACCTCTTCGGCCGGGACCTCGTCCTCTACCGCACGATCTCGGGCCAGCCCCGCGTCCTCGATGCCCACTGCCCCCACCTCGGCGCCCACCTGGCCGTCGGGGGCAAGGTGGAGGAGGAGTGCCTGCGCTGCCCGTTCCACGGTTGGTCGTTCGGGCCCGACGGCCAGTGCGTCGACATCCCGTACTCGACCAGCGACCACATCCCGTCCAAGGCCCACGCCCGCACGTACCCGACCGTCGAGCGCAACCAGATGATCTGGGCCTGGCACCACGCCGAGGGCGAAGCGCCGTTCTACGAGGTCCCCGAGGTCGAGGAGTTCTCCAGCCCCGACTGGACGCCGATCGACTGCCGCGAGTTCGAGATCGCCGTGCCCTGCCAGGACATGGCCGAGAACAACGTGGACTTCGCCCACTTCCGCTACGTCCATGGCACCGACGCCATCCCCGAGGACGACTTCTTCGTCGACGGCACCTACAAGCGCACGGTCGGCCAGGACGGCAACTTCGTAAGGGAGGGCTACGGCCTCGGCCTCGGCGTCCTGCGCATCAAGGGCTGGGTCACCTTCCTGTCCTCGACCACGCCCATCGACGAGGAGAACGTCCTCGTGCGCTGGGTCTTCACCGCGCCCAAGGCCAACGGTGAGGCCTCGGTCAAGGAGGCGGCCGACGCCTTCTGCAGCGGGGTCAGCCAGGACATCCCCATCTGGGAGAACAAGATCTACCGGCCCCGGCCGGTGCTGACGAAGAGCGAGAAGTACATCCTCGAGCACCGTCGCTGGAGCCGGCAGTTCTACTCGAACTACGACCCCAGCGACGAAGCCGAGCTGATGGAGGACTGAAGGGCACTCAGTCCTCGGCGAGGAGGGCGTCGAGCTTGTTGTAGCCCTCGACCACACCGGTCTCCATGCCGCTGGCGACGACGGCGTCGCGGCTCTCGAAGCTGTCGACCAGCGACGTCGCCGTCAGCCGAGTCCGGCCGTCGCCGAGGTCTTCGAGGTGCAGCGTCTCCAGGGCCACGCCCTCGGGCACTCCGTCGAAGGTGAACGTCTGGACGATGAGCTCGTTGGGGACGACGTCGTGGAACGAGCCGTGGAAGCTCGCCTCGAAGTCGTCGCGCGCCATCGTGTAGCGCCAGGCGCCGCCGGTGCGGCAGTCGAAGTGGTCGACCCGGGCCGTCATGTTGTCCGGCCCGATCCACTGAGCGAAGAGCTCAGGGTCGGCGTGGGCCCGGAAGACCTTCTCGGGCGGGGCGTCGAACTCGCGGATGATCCGCACGAGGGGGACGTCGGGGTCGACGATGATCTGGGTCTCGTGGTCGGTCGTGGCCATGGTCACGGCTTCTCTCCTGTGTCGGGTGGTTCGGGGTCACCATCGGGCATCGTGGCGAGGAGGGCGTCGAGGCGCTGGTAGCGCTCCTCGGCCTGGCGGCGGTAGCGCTCGATCCACTTGGTCATCAGGTCGAAGACCTCCGCTTCCAGGTGCACCGGTCGGCGCTGGGCCTCCCGGCTCCGGGTGACGAGGCCGGCGCCTTCGAGCACCTTCAGGTGCTTGGAGACGGCCTGGACGCTGACGTCGTAGGGCTCGGCCAGCTCGTTCACGGTGGCGTCGGCCCGCGTGAGTCGAGCGACCATGTCCCGTCGGGTGGGATCGGCCAGCGCCGAGAACACCTTCGACAGCGGATCAGCCGGCACCCGTCCTCCTCATGTTCAACCGTTTGGTTGAAGACAACCTACGACGCCGGGCACCTGTTGTCAACCATTTGGTTGACAACACGCAGGCGATGATCAGGGCGGCGCGCCGTGGGACCAGGGGGTGAGGGGTCGCTCCTGGAGGACGCCGTCGACGACCAGGTCGACCCGCTCGTTGAAGAACGAGATCAGGCCCGCGATCCGGGGGCACTCGACGATCGGGTCCGTATAGGTCCAGAGGACGTCCGGGTGGAGCCCCGTTGCGGTCTGCACCGACCAGTAGGTGGCGTGGCCCTTGTAGGGGCAGTCGCTCGTCGTATCCGACGCCACGAGCAGGTCCTCGTTCACATCGACCGGCGGCAGGTACCAACGGGTCGGCAGCCAGCTCTCGAACAGCGCATGGGGCCGGCCGGAGTCGGCGACGACCTCGCCGTCGACCTCGACCCGCACATGGCGCTCGCTGGGCACGACGTCGACCCGCTTCGACGTGTCCCGAGCGTGGACGTGGACCTCCATCGCCTCCTCGAACCAGGCCACACCCTGGTCCCAGGTGAACGTCCAGTGGCCGTCCAGGCCGCGCAGCGGGGAAGGCGGGTCCCGGAACAGGCGGGCGGCCCGGGTGAGGACCCGGCCGTCGACGTCGATGTCGTGGTCGACCAGGAAGTCTTCGGTGCCGGCCCCCGCCGTCGGGGTGAAGCGCTCGGTCCGGACGTCCTCGGCAGGGAGGGCATAGGTCGGGAGGCGTCCAGGTCCGTACCAGGCGAGCAGCATGGCCCGCCGGCTGTCGGCCAGGACGTTCTCACCCACCCGGGCCCGGATCCAGCGCGCCGACGGCTCGACGTGGGGTCGGGGAGGCTTCATGTTCCACGGCTCGTCGACGGGCATCGGCGTCGCCGATCAGACGCGGACGGGGACGTTGATCCAGCCCCGCACCGTGCTGGTGTGCAGGCGGGTGGCGTTGTCGTGGTCGACCAGCCATTCGGGGAAGCGGGCCAGGACCTCCTCCAGCGCGATGCGGCCCTCCATCCGGGCCAGGGCGGCCCCGATGCAGAAGTGGATGCCATAGCCGAACGAGACGTGGGTATCGATCGCCCGGTGGATGTCGAAGCGCTCGCCGTCTGGGTACTTGCGCTCGTCCCGGCCGGCGGAGCCGGTCAGGAGGAGGACCTTGCTGTCCTTGGGGATGGTCGTGCCGTGGAACTCGGTCTCGGTCGTGGTCCACCGACCCTGGACCGGTGACGGCGCCTCGTAGCGGAGCAGCTCGTCGACCGCGTTGGGCAGCAGCTCGGCGTCGTCGGCGAGCTCGGCCCGCTGGTCCGGATGGGCTTCCAGGGTCATCGCGGCCCAGCCCAGGAGGCGGGCCACGGTCTCCGTGCCGGCGCTGACCAGCAGGTTGACGAAGCCGTTGCACTCCTCGTCGGTGAGCCGCCGGGTCGTGCCGTCCTCGTCCTGCATCTCGGCCTGGACCAGGTCGGTGATCATGTCGTCACGGGGGTGGGCCCGGCGGTCGGCGAGGATCGCCTCGAGGTGCTCGAAGAGCCGGATGCGGGCCTCGAACGCGAAGTCGTTGATCATCCCGACGCCGGGCTCGATGTGGAAGGTGTCGTCGATGGCGTGGCGCACGGCTTCCCGCTGGTCGTCGGGCACGCCGAGCAGCTCGGAGATCACCATCGAGGGCAGCTGGGCGCCGAAGTCCTGGACGAAGTCGAACCCGTCGCCGCCGACGTGGGGGTCGAGCAACTGGGCGCAGAGCTCCCGGATGTGCGGCTCGAGGCCGTCGATGCGCCGGGGCGTGAAGGCCCGGGAGACAAGCGTCCGCAACCGACCGTGCTCCGGCGGGTCGAGGAAGATCATCATGTTCTGCGGGAACAGCCCCGGTCCCATGAGCTCGAGCACGGTGCCGTGAGCCGACGAGAACGTGGCGGGATCCTTGTGGGCGGCGGCGACATCGTCGAAGCGGGAGAGGGCCCAGAAGTCGTAGGTGTCGTTGCGGTAGACGGGGGCCTCGTCCCGCATCCGGCGCCAGATCTCGTAGGGCTGGGCGTCGATCTCGGTGTCGAACGGGTCCCAGTAGAGCTCGCTGGCCTCGGTCTCGACCGTCGTCATGGGAGCACGATACTGGACCCGGTATTCAGCCTGCCCGGGCCGTCCCGGAGGCCCGGGGCACGGTCCCGGCGGCCAGGCCCCCGTCGACGGCCAGCTCGGCGCCGGTCAGGTAGGACGAGGCGTCGGAGGCCAGGAAGAGGACGGCCTCGGCCACCTCGTCAGCCGTGCCCGCCCGGCCCAACGGGTACGCCGTGAACATCGGGGCGTCGGCGGGCACGGGCAGCATCGCGGTGTCGATGGGGCCGGGGTGCACCGAGTTGACCCGGATGCCCAGAGGGCCCAGCTCGATGGCCGCCGTCTTGGTGATGCCTCGCAGCCCCCACTTCGACGCGCCGTACGCGCTGTGGCCCCAGGCCCCGGCCAGCCCGGCGAAGCTCGAGATGTTGACTATGGAGCCGCCGCCTCGCTCCTGCATCGCCGGGATCACGGCCTGCATCCCGATGTAGGGGCCGACCAGGTTCACCCGCAGGAGGCGCTCGAGGTCGGCCGGGTCCTCGTCCACCATCGCCCGGATCCAGTGGATGCCGGCGTTGTTGACGAGCACGTCGACCCCGCCGAACGCGTCCAGCGCCGCGGCGACGACCGACGCCCAGGCGTCGGCGTCGGCCACGTCGTGGGTCAGCGCGATCGCCCCGTCCCCGAGGTCGGCGGCCACCGCCTCGACCGCGTCGGTCAGCACGTCGGTGGCCACCACATGGGCTCCTTCGGCGACGAACAGGCGGGCCTCGGCCTCACCCTGGCCTCGCGCCGCTCCCGTGACGATGGCGACTTTGCCCTCCAGACGACCCCCCACGCGCGGTGAATCTAGACTCAATCCGCTGACATGAACTTCGAACCGACCGCCGACCGGCTGCTGCCGGAGCTGGACATCCGCACCGAGATGGTGCTGCTGGCCCGCACCCTCTGGCGGGAGGGCTACGACGACCACCTGGCCGGCCACATCACGGTCAACCAGGGCGACGGCACGCTGCTCTGCAACCCGTGGCTGCTGACCTGGGAGGAGTTCCGGCCCCAAGACGTCATTCGCATCGACCTCGAGGGCAACGTGGTCGACGGGGACTGGCCGGTGCCGCTGGGCATCCCGCTGCACCTCGAGTTGCACCGAGCCCGACCCGGTGTCCAGGTCGCCGTCCACCACCACCCCCGCTGGGGCACGGTATGGGCCGACCTCGCTCGCCTGCCTGGTCGCCACGACCAGAGCTCGGTCCTGGGTGGGGGCACGGCGGCGCTGGTCGACGAGTACGGCGGCGCCGTCAACGACCCCTCGTCGGCGGCCAAGGCCATCGCCGCCATGGGCGACGCCGACCTGGCCGTCCTGGCCCACCACGGCGTGTTCATCCTGGGCGGCTCCATCCGGGCCGCCCACCAGCGGGCCGTGGCCTTCGAGTCCCGTTGCCGCACGGCGTGGCTGACCGAGGTCGGCGGTGGCGGCGAAGAGTTGCCCCCGTCTGTCCTGGGGTTCTTCGAAGGCGGCGACGGCGAGGGCTTCCGTGGCTTCTGGGAGGCGGCGGCCCGCCGCGAGCTCCGAGCCGATCCCAGCCTCCTGCCCGCCTGAGGTCGGTCATGGCCCGCTCCTCGGTGCTGGAGCCTTTCGTTCGTGGTGGGCCGCGAGGTTCAGGTCCCAGGACGGGGGGTGAGGGCGGGAGATGACGACGGCGCTGCTGATCCACGGCGGGGCGTCGACGGCGCGCTTCTGGGACCGGGTGGTGGAGCGGGTCGGACGAGCGGCCGTCGCCGTCGACCTGCCCGGACGGAGGGACCGGCCGGCGGACCTGATGACGGTGACCTTGGACGACGGGGCGGCTTCGGTTGCGGCCGACTTGGCGGCGGCGTGCCCCGAGGGACCGGTCGTGGTCGTGGCCCACTCGTCAGGCGGGCTGGTCGTGCCCCGCCTCGTCGACCGTCTCGGGGACCGGGTCACGGCCGTGGTCCTGTCGTCCGCCTCGGTCCCGCCGGAGGGGGGCAACGGGTTGGACTGCATGAAGGCCAGCCACCGGGAGCGGATGGTGGCCGGCATCGAGTGGGCTCGGGCCGAGGGCCGGCGCCTGGTCGCGCCCGTGCCCGACGATCCTGAAGCCCTACGGGAGTCCTACGGCGAGCGCCTCGACGACGACACGTTGGCCTTCGTCTTCGAGCGGCTGGTCGAGGACTCGTTCAACGTCTACTTCGATCCGGTGACCTGGTCGACGGTGACGGCGCCCGTCACCTATGTCCGCGCCAGCCTCGACCGGGCCGTCCCCCCGGCGCTGCAGGACGAGATGATCGGCCACCTCCCGGGCGCCCCGACCGTCCTCGACTGGGACTGCGGCCACATCCCCGCGATCACCCGTCCTGATCCGTTCTCAGCCTTGCTCCGGGAGTTTCTGAACTAGAGTAGAAAACTCATGGGGAGCTGGATCGGGCAGTACTGCATCAACGTCACCGACCTGGACGCGACGGTCGCCTTCTACGAGGCCCTCGGCCTCGAGTGCACCAGCCGTACCCGGATCGACACCGCGGGCGAGGCCATCGTCGAGACGGTGGGCAGGGGCGGCAAGGTCCAGTTCGCCCAGCAGAACGACCAGGACGGCCCGCTCGACATGGGCAACGCCTTCTGGAAGCTCTACGTGAACACCAACGACATCGGCGCCACCCACGCCGCCGCCCTCGCCGCCGGGGCCGAGGAGGTCATGGCCCCGATGCGGATGGAGCAGTGGCCGACCAGCATCAGCTTCGTGAAGGACCGCGACGGCTACCTGGTCGAGATCGTCCAGCGCCACCCCTGGCTCGACGGGGACGACACCACGCCGGCGTGGCTCGGCCAGTACTGCATCAACGTCACAGACCTCGAGGCCACGATCGCCTTCTACGAGACGCTGGGCCTGACCTGCACCAGCCGCACCGACATCGCCGGGGCCAAGGAGGCGATCCTGGAGGACCCCGACAAGGGGGGCAAGGTCCAGCTGGCCCAGCAGGACGACCAGGACGGCCCCATCACCATGGGGACGGCCTTCTGGAAGCTCTACGTGAACACCGATGACATCGCCGGCACCTATGCCGCCGCCGTCGCCGCGGGCCACCCGTCCGTGATGGAGCCGACCCGGATGGAGCGCTGGCCCGTCACCGTCGGCTTCGTGGCCGACCCCGACGGCTACCAGGTGGAGCTGGTCGAGCGTCACCCCTGGTAGTCGACGGCTGGTAACAAGGACGTCATGAGCAAGGCACTCGTCCTCGGCGGTGGCGGTCCGGTCGGCGTGGCGTGGGAGGCGGGTCTCCTGGCCGGCCTGGCCGACGCCGGGGTCGACCTGAGCGACGCCGACCGCATCGTCGGCACGTCCGCCGGCTCCATCGTCGGCGCCCGTCTGGCCCGGGGTGAGGCCCCGGCTGACCTGTTCACCGCCAGTGCGACCGTGTCCAGCCCCGGCGGCGGCGGCCCGGCCGTCGACGCCGAGGCTCTCACGGTCATCGGCACCGCCATCTTCGAGGGCATCACCGGCGCCCGTCCTCACGACGAGATCGTGCGGGAGCTCGGCCAGAAGGCCCTGGCCGCGCAGACGATCACCGAGGAGCAGTTCGTCGACGTCGTCGGCCTGACCCTCGGGCTCGACTGGCCGGAGCGGGACTACGCCTGCACGGCCTTCGACGTCGACTCCGGGGCCTTCGTGGCCTGGGACGCCGCGTCCGGTGCCCCCTTCGACCGGGCCGTCACGTCCAGCTGCGCGGTGCCGGCGCTCTTCCCGCCCATCACGATCGGCGGCCGCCGTTACATGGACGGTGGCGTCATCTCGGGCACCAACGCGGCCCTCGCGGCGGGCCACGACAAGGTGGTGATCGTGTCGGTCATCTCGAGGGTGGTGCCGGGGGCGGAGGAGTTCCTGCGGGGACCGCTCGACCTCGAGATCACGGCCCTGCGCGACGCCGGGGCCGAGGTCGAGCTCCTCGAGTTCGACGACGGCACCCAGGCGGCGGCGGGCGGCGACCTCATGTCCTTCACGCCGGCCGTGGTCGGCGCCGTCGGCGCCGCGGCCCTGGCCCAGGGGCGGGCTGAAGCCGAGCGCATCGGCGCCCTCTGGGGCTGAGCCGTCGATCGTCAGGCCGGGCCCGGGTGCTCCTCGGCGCCGCACCGGCCCGACCCAGATCCAGGGGGGCGCTCCGATCCGCCGGTGGCACCGCGGTCCGTCGAGCGTTGGCGATCTAGACGCCCTGACCCTGGGCGGCCGTGGCGCCGCTGCGGGCGATCGCCTGCTCGTCGGTCCCCAGATAGGAGGCGATGACCCGGGGGTCGTTGCGCACCGCGTCCGGCGGCCCCTCGGCGATGATCACGCCGGCCTCCAGGCAGTAGATGCGGTCGCTGATCGCCATGACCAGCGGCATGTCGTGCTCGATCACCAGGAGGCTGGCCGACAGCTCCTCCCGGAGGCGGAGGAGCAGAGGACCGAACGCCTCGCTCTCCCGCTGGGCGATGCCGGCGGTGGGCTCGTCGAGGCAGAGCAGCCGGGCCTCGGCCGCCATCAGGCAACCCAGCTCCACGATGCGCCGGGTCCCGGTCGAGAGCTCGCTGATGAAGCGCTCGCCGAACGGCCCCAGGCCGAGGAAGGCCAGGATCTCGTCGGCCTGGCCCCGAACGGCCCGGTCCAGCCGGCGGGCCTTCGGGAGCCCGAGGCCGACGCTGAGCAGGCCGGCGTGGCCGCGGGTCTCGAGGGCGGTGGCCACCGTCTCCCGCACGGTGAGGTCGCCGAAGAGCTCGGCTCCTTGGAAGGAGCGTCCCAGCCCCGCGGCGGCGCGCCGGTGGGCCGCCTTCCGGGTGACATCGGTGCCGAGCACCTCGATGCGGCCGTCACTGGGGACGAAGCCGCCGATGGCGTTCATCAGGGTGGACTTGCCCGCCCCGTTCGCCCCGATCAAGCCGACGACCTCGCCCCGGTCCACGTGCAGGTCGACGCCGTCGATCACCAGCCGGGCGCCGAAGAGGACCCGGGCCCCGGTGACGACCAGGGCGGCGGGGCCGGTGGGGGGATCGGGGCGGGCCGGGAGGTCGATCGCCTTGCTCGGGAGCACCTTCGGGGCTTCGGTGGGCTCGGGCCACCGGGCGGCCACCCAGCCGAGGACCAGGTCCCGGACGGCGTACAGGATCTGGACCAGGCCGCCGGGCAGGTAGAGGAGGAGGATGAGGATGCCGACGCCACTGGTGAGCAGGGCGATCTCGGGGTTGTCGGGGAAGAAGGCGGGGAACCCGACGATGAGCAGGGCCCCCAGGACGGCACCGGTGATCGACGCCAGGCCCCCGACCACGGCGATGGCCACGACGCTCAGCGAGTCGATGACGAGGAAGCGGTCGGGTTCGAAGGAGACGAGGAGCCCGCCGAACAGGCCGCCGGCGAGGCCGGCCAGGAACCCGCTGATCCCGAAGGCGGTCAGCTTGGTCCGGGTGGGGGAGAGGCCGAAGGCGGCGGCGGCCTGCTCGTTGTCGCGGACCGCCAGCATGGTGCGCCCGATCCCGCTGCGCCGGACGCGGGCCATGACCACGACGGCCAGCGTGAGCGTGCCGAGGCAGAGGTAGTAGTAGGCCCGCTGGGAGGCCAGGGAGATCCCCAGCCACTGTTGGCGGGGCAGCAGGATCAGGGTCGGGTCGTCGGTGAAGATCGGTCGCGACAGCAGCCACGGCGCCGCCACCGCGAGGGCCAGCGTGGTGATGGCCAGGAAGAGCCCGGTCATGCGCAGCGCCGGGGTGCCCACCAGGAGGGCGACCGCGGCCGTCACCAGGGCGGCCAGCAGCAGCGCGCTGGGGAAGGCGAGGCCGACCTCGACCACCAGGGAGTACGTCGTCATCGCCCCGAGGCCGAGGAAGGCGACCTGGCCGAGGGAGAGCTGGCCGGTCCACCCGGTGAGCACGGTCAGGGACAGGGCGAGCAGGGCGAAGATCAGGACCCGGCTGTAGAGGAAGTGGCGCGACGCCTCCGTGACCACCAGCGGGAGCACGACGGCGAGGAGCAGGGCGACGCCGCCCGACAGGGCAGGCAGCCGTCGCACCCACCACAGGCCCTCGACGGCCTTGGGCACCGGACGGACGCGCGGCGCGAAGGACCAGGTCTCCCGGGCGGGCGGGCCCGCCGTGCGGAAGCTGAGGATGAGCACCGTCAACAGGACGATGGCCAGGAGCGCGGCGTCGAGCAGGCCGGGGTCCTCGGGGTGGTTGACGAACAGCACGGCCTCGAAGATGCCGAGGAGCACGCCGGCGAGCACGGCGATCGGGAACGAGCGCATCCGGGCGATGAGGGCGGCGGTGAGCGTGCGCAACAGGAGGCCGGGCCCGATGGCGATGGTCGTCGCCGTGGTGGCGTTGCTCATCGGCGCGGCCAACACGATGGTCAGGGTGGCCAGCGCGCCCGACAGCGTCCACACCAGCGTCGACATCGCCTTCACGCTGATGCCGGACAGGCGGGCGGCATCGGGGTTGTCGGCCGACGCCCGCACCGCGAGCCCGTAGCGACTCCGGTTCAGGAACCAGGCGAGGGCGGCGACGACGATCGGGATGGTCACGAGGGCCAGGACGTGCTCGCTGCGGACGATCACCCCGCCCACGTCCCAGGTCTTGTCGAACGGCGTCGGGAAGGCGCCGTACTCGGCGACGTCGGGGAGGACGAACTGGATGAAGAGGAAGAGTTGGGCCGCCCCCAGGGTGGCCACGAAGAGGACGACCCGGGGCGCCCGGAACAGGCGACGCACGACGGCCAGCTCCAGCACGGCCCCCAGCAGGGCGCCGGCGATGAGGGTGACCCCGAGGGCCAGGCCGTAGTTCCAGTGCCAGTTGACGACGAGGCGGACGAGGAGCGCAGCGCCGAGGGCACCTATCTCGCCGATGGCGAAGTTGATGACCCGGGACGACCGGTAGATGAGGATGACGCCGACGGCCAGGACGCCCAGCACGAGACCCCGCATGGCCCCGCTGAACACGACCTGGGCGGAGACGTCGAAGGCGAGGGCCGTCGTCACGGGGTGGTCCCACCCAGGAACACAGCCCGAGCCAGGTCGTCGCGGCCCACCAGGTCGGCGATGGGGCCGTCGAAGCGCACCTCGCCCTTCTCCATGAACAAGGCCCGGTCGGCCAGGGCCCCGGCCATGTTCAGCGACTGCTCGACGATGATCATGGTCTGGCCCTGGTCCTTCAGCGCCCGGACCGTGATCAGCAGCTCCTGGACGACGATCGGGGCCAGACCGAGGGACAGCTCGTCGATGACCAGCACTTCGGGCTGGTGGACCAACGCCATGGCCAGCGCCAGCATCTGTTGCTGGCCGCCGGAGAGGTCCCCGGCCCGGGCGTCATCCCGCTCGGCCAGCACCGGGAACCGGGCCAGCGCAGTGTCGACCCGGACCTCGAGGTCGGCGCCCCGGTACAGGTACCCGGCCATCCGCAGGTTCTCGCGCACGCTGAGCGAAGGGAAGGTGGCCTTGCCCCCCATGAGTTGGACGATGCCGATCTTCACCCGCACCTCGGGATCGGCGTAGGTGACCGTGCGCCCGTTGAGCCGCACCACGCCCCGGAGGGGCACGCCCAACCCGCTGATGACCCGCAACAGCGTGGACTTGCCGGCACCGTTGGTGCCGAGGAGGGCCACCGTCTCGCCTCGGTGGACGTCGAGGGCCACGTCGTGGAGCACCTGCACCGTGCCGTAGGCGAAGTCCAGGTTGCGGACCTGGATCACCGGCACCTCCCCCTCAGCCCCGTGGCGGCGGGCCAGCTCCTCCTGCTCCTCTTGGAGCTCTTCGACGCAGCGGGAGATGTCGCCCCGGATGTAGCGGCCGCCGTACGCCATCAACGCCCCGCCGATCAGGCTGGAGGGCAGGACCACGGTGATGACCGCGGCCTGGCGGCCGATGGCGTCGCTGAGGACGCCGGTCAGGACTGCACCGAAGAACCCGCCGAAGCAGAACAGGTAGACGCCGACCATGGCGGTGCCCCGGGACCGGAGCCGGTAGGGCAGGACCGCCGCCGTCGTGGCGAAGACGACCGTGAACGCGGCCCGGGCCATCGCGATGCCGATGGAGAGCACGATCCCGACCAGGACCACGTTGGGCATCAACAGGGCGAGGGCGACGAAGGTCCCGAAGCCGGCGACCAGTCCGCCCATGAGCATCACCGCGCCCGGCGGGCTGGCGCGGAAGAGGCGATCGCTGTTCTTGCCCGCGATCGCGATGGCGAAGATGGCGGGGACGTAGGTGGCCGACGAGAACAGGCCCCGTTCGAAGGCGTCGAGGCCGAGCTCCTCCTCCAGGAACAGGTTGAGGAACAGCGGGAGGCTGAACAGGGCCAGGCCGAGGCTGGCCATGCCCAGCAGGAAGAAGTGGAAGGACTTGATCGTCCGCAGGCGCTCGAAGGCGACGCTGAGCGAGATCGGGAGCTCGTCCCGATCGTCGAGCTCCTCGCCCAGCACCGCCTGCATCTCGTGACGGCCCCGGCGGGGCTCGGGAAGGCGGGCCAACGCGAAGGCCAAGGGTACGGCCAGCACCGCGATGACGAAGAAGGCCCACCGCCACGCCTCGGGCCCGCCGACCAGCTCGGTGATGCCCCCGGCCAGCAGGGGGGCGACGATGAACCCCCCGAGCTGGAACGAGAAGGACAGGCCGAAGACCCGACCCCGGGCCTCGATCGGATACGCGTCGATGAGGACCGGTCCGTTCACCGGCAGCTCGTAGGACTGGGCCAACCCGGTCCCGACCCGGGCCATGAACAGGGAGAAGGCGTTCTGGACCATGCCGGTCAGGGCGATCAGGACCGACCAGAGGGCGACGCACACCGCGGCGATCCGGGTCCTGGGCAGGCGGTCGGCCAGGCTGCTGATGGGCACCGAGCCGAGCAGGAACAGGACACCTCCGGCGCCGGCAATGGCGCCCATCACCGCATCGCTGGCGCCGAGCGTCTCCTGGACGTCCGGGCTGAGCACCGCCAGGGCGACGTTGTCGAAGCCGATGAGCGCCCCGGCCAGCCCGATGGTGACGACGGTCGTCCAGCCCCCGATCCGCAGCGCTTCGCGCAGCGGCATCTCCTCACCGCCGACCCCGGGCAGGAGGTCGTCGGGCAGGACGACGGGCGGGGCCGGGGCGCGGGACGCGTCGCGGCGGGACTCCTCCTCCAGGACGGCGGCCGCCAGCCCCCGGTCCTCCGCCTCCCCGCCGGTCACGCTCGCGGCCCGGTCAGGCCGGCGCCTCGATCGGTTCCTCGTCGTCGACGGGCAGGTACTCGCCCGCCTCCGTCGTGAACTGGGCCAGGAACACCGCGTCCCCGGCGTCGTGCTTGTCGGGCCCGATGGTGCCCGGGATGCCCTCCAGGGACGGCACGGTCTCCAGGCCCTCGATGGCCTCGATGAGCGCCGCCTCCGTCACCGGGCCGTCGATGGTGTCCATCGCGTCGCGGAAGACGAGCAGGGCGATGCAGTTGACGCCGGTGAAGCCGTAGGCGTCCGACTCGGTGGCGTAGTCCTCGTCGGTGCGGTCCCGCACGATCTGGTTGCAGGTCTCGGCCTCCTCGGAGCGCTGGGCGAACGTCGTGCTGACGCCGAACGTGCCGTCGAGCTGGTCGAAGGACCCCGCCGCGAACTGGACGACGGTGTCGGTGATGCTGTTGCAGCAGGTGACCCACTGGGGGTGGTAGTCGAGGCTGGTCGCGGCGGCGAACAGCGCCGGGCCGGCGAGGGCACCCGCGTTCATGAAGACGAGGTCGACGCCGGCGTCCTTGAAGGTCTGCATGGTCGGCTCGTGCTGCTCGCAGTCCGTGTCGCCCTCCGGGCAGGGGAGCACGGCGAACTCGACCACCTCGTAGCCGAGCTCCTCGAGATGGGGCACGAGCGCTTGCTCCGTGCCCGCGGCCAGCGCCTCGAAGTCGTCGCTGGTGACCACGCCGATCGTCTTGCCCTCCAGCTCGCCGGCCTGGTCGAGGACGTCGGCCCAGACCGCGGTGTTCCGGTAGGTCCCCATCGAGGTCTGGGAGCCCACGCTGAAGAGCCGACCCTCGGACTCCTCGTACAGCCGGTCGTCCCAGCCGGGCATGCCGATCGTGATCGTCTGCTGTTGCACGGAGGTGCACCGGACGATGTCTCGACTGATCGCGGGGGAGACGAACACGACGGCGGCGTCGTCCTCCTCGGTGGCCTTGATGCAGGCGGCCCGACCCACGTCGGGGCCGGCGGTGCCGTCGACGAGGTCGAGGGTCAGGTTGATCTGGCGGCCGCCGATGCCCCCGTTCTCGTTGATGTCGTCGACGAGCGCGGGGATGGTGACCGTCATGTCGCCGAGATCGGGAGCCAGGCCCGCCTCGGCCAGCGCGGCGAAGTCGGCGCCGATGAACGACACGTTGATGGTGTCGTCGGTGATGCCGTCGATGGGCGTTCCTCCGTCACTGGCGGCGTCACCGCTCCCGTCGTCACCGCCACCGCCACCGCTACTGCTGTCGTCGGCGGCCTGGCTGCTGCAGGCCGCCGCCAACAGCACGAGGGCGATCAGGCCTGCGCTCCATCGGTGTCCCGTCATGCATCCCCCCGGAGGCCGTCGTGAGTTTCCGACAATAGTTCGGAAATGGCCGACGGTCCGTCGCGGCGGCGGAGTCGGCCCGTCAGTCCGGCCAGAGCCTCACGATCGTGCGGCCGACGGTCTCGCGGTTGGCCATCGCCTCGAAGGCGGCGGGCACCTCGTGGAAGTCGGCTACCCGCCCGACCACGGCCCGCACCCGCTCCTCCCGCACGAGGTCGACGACTCTCTGCATGATCTCGGCCCCGAGCTCGTTGCTCGGGAAGTTCCAGCCCATCGCCTGCTTGATGGCGGCGCCGAAGTCGGCGTCGGCGTACGACAGGAGCACGCCGCAGAGCTTGATGTTGGCCAGGGCGATGCTGCGGGGGACGATCGACTTCTCGTCGGCGACCGTCTTGTCCGAAGCGAACCCCATCATGAGGTAACGGCCGTTGTAGGCGGTGCAGCTCAATGAGTCGGCCATCACGGCGTCGCCCACGTTGTCGAAGACGACGTGGGCCCCCTTGCCACCGGTCTGTTCCATCACGACCGGCGCGAACGCATCGGTGGTGTAGTTGACGACGGTCTCGGCGCCGAGGTCGCGGCACAGCTGCACCTTCTCCTCGGACCCGACGGTGGCGATCACGTGGGCCCCGGCGTCGACCGCCAGCTGGATCGCGGCCGAGCCCGAGCCCCCGGCCGCGGCATGGATGAGGACGGTTTCGCCCGCCTGCAGATCGGCCCGGTCGAAGAGCCCGAGCCACGCCAGGTGGAAGGGGAAGAAGAGGGCGGCGGCGTCCGGCAGCGAGATGTCGTCGGGCAGGTCGAACAGGGAGACCGCGGGACAGATCGAGTACTCGGCGAAGGCCCCGTGGGCGCCCCGGGTGATGCCGACCACCCGCTGGCCGGCCCGGGCCTCGGTCCCGGGCCCGCAGGCGTCGACGATCCCCATGACCTCCATGCCCGGCGCGTAAGGCAGGTCCGGCCGCACCATCATGTTGCCACCGGTGATGCGCTCGAGGTCGTTGAGGTTGAGCGGGACGCCGAGGGCGCGGACCCGGACCTCGCCCTCGCCGGGCTCGGGGACCTCCACCTCGTCGAGCTGAAGGGCGGTGCCGGGCTCGCCGTACTCGTGGGTCCGCCAGGCGCGCATCGTCGTAGGGGTCATGGCTCGTCCTCGGGTTCAGAGGCCTCGGGCTCGAGGCCGAAGCGTTCGATGTACGGGGCGAAGTCACGGCGGACGACGGTGGGGTCGACGCCGTACTCCTCGGGTCGGTAGCGGTGGATCCCGTCCACGCCCTTCGGGTGATCGGCGATGTAGGCCCGCATGGCGGTGGCGCCCTCGTCCGACATCGGGAGGTCGAGGGCGGCGTAGATGCGCTCGATCTCGGCGAACTGGTCGGCCACGAAGTCCGAGAAGTACATGTCGTAGAACACGGCGTCCGGGTAGTCCCGGGCGGCCCGCACGGCCATCGACCGCTCCAGCATCGCCTTCAGCCGGGCCGTCCAGTCCTCGGCGATCTCGTAGGGGTCGACGTCGTCACTGCCCATGGAGCGCACGAGCGTGGTCAGGCTGGCATAGGACGTCATCGACTTCACCGGGTCCCGATGGGTGAACACGATGCGGGCGTCGGGATAGGTCGCCAGCAGCTGGTCGAGGCCCCACATGTGGGCGCCCGTCTTGAGCATCCACCGGTCGCCGGGCTTGTGCCACCACAGGTGCTGGAGCTGGCGGCGGTGGAAGGCGTAGACGGCGGACCAGTCCGCGCCGTCGTCCACCCAGTCCTGGTAGGCGGGCACGCGGAACTGGTTGTGGAACAGCGGGGTGACCATCGCCTCGCCCATCATGACGACGCACTCCTGGGACAGGGTCGCCCCCATCGGGTGCATGGCCTTGAAGAGCGTGGACTGCAGGTCGTCGTCGGGGATCGTGGCCTGGCACGCCGCCACGCGGGGGTCCTCGTCGCCGATCGAGGCCTCGGGCGGTGGGGACGGGAACATCAGCTCCCAGGTGAGCGGGGCGCGGTTGGCCGGGTCCTGGTTCAGGATGTCGTGCAGGATCGTGGTGCCCGTGCGGGGCAGGCCGATGATGAACACCGGCTTGACCACGTCGACGCTTGCGATCTCGGGGTGCTGCTCACGATCGTGGGTGTAGAGCAGGCGGTTGGTGACGTGGAGCAGGACCCGCTCCTCGGCGATGAAGCGGCCGATGTCGTTCAGCCTGGCCTCGGCGTTGAGCGAGTCGACGAAGCGATCCATCCCGTCCACGAACGGGCCGGGCCCGAGATCGGTCAGGCCGCCGGCCCGTTCCTGCGCCTTGGCCAGCAGATCGTCGCGCTCGAACGCGGGTGAGGGCACGGCGCGTGAATCTAGACCCCGCCGGATCCGGCCTCGGGCGGATGCCGGGTTGGCTACGGTCCGGGCGATGACCACGCCGAACGTCCGCGCCGCCGAACTGCCCACCGAGGACCTCGAGGACTGGGGGACGCTCGAGCCGCCCCTGGCCACGGCGCTGGGGGAGCCGATGGCGACCTACGGGCTGGACCTCTGGGCCGCCGACGACGAGTCGGTGTCCAGCGGGATCTGGGAGTGTGAGCCGGGCAACTCCCGGTGGGACCTCGATGAGGGCGAGTTCATCCACGTGTTGTCGGGGCGGATGACCTGCCGCCACGACGACGGCACCGAGGTCGAGCTGTCGGCCGGGTCGACAGCGGTGTTCCCCAAGGGCTGGGCCGGCACCTGGGAGATCCACGAGACGCTGCGCAAGGTGTACGTCCTCTTCCCGTGAGCGGGCTGAAGCTCGGGTTCCAGTACGGCTACTGGACGGCGGAGCCCCGACCCGCCACCGATCTGATCACCGCCGCCCAGCGGGCCGAGGCCCTCGGGTACGACTCGCTGTGGACGGGGGAGTCGTGGTCGAGCGACGCCTTCGCCCCGCTGGCCGCGGTGGCGGGGGCGACATCGTCGATCAGGCTCTGCACCGGGATCGCCCAGATCGGGGCTCGGCCCCCGACCACGGCGGCCATGCACGCCATCACCCTCGACGGCCTGTCCGGCGGGCGGGCGGTGCTCGGGCTCGGGGTCGGCGGCCCCCAAGTGGCCGAGGGCTGGTACGGCCGCCCGTTTGCCCAGCCGCTGGCCCGGACCCGCGAGTACGTCGACATCATCCGGCGGACGGTGGCCCGCGAGGCGCCGGTCACCAGCGACGGACCCCACTACCCGCTGCCCTATGGCGGCGACGGCGCGGTCGGCCTGGGCAAGCCGCTGAAGCTGATCACCCACCCGTTGCGCTCCCGCATCCCGATCTTCCTCGGCGCCGAGGGACCCAAGAACGTCGCCTTGGCCTTCGAGATCGCCGATGGCTGGCTCCCGCTCTACTTCCCGCCGTCGCGGGCGGACCTCTACGACCTGCCGGCGGTGCCCGACGGCTTCGAGATCGCGGTGAACGTGTCGGTGTTCGTGGACGACGACGTGGCCACCGCGTTGTCGCCGGTCAAGGCGACCCTCGGCTTCTACATCGGGGGGATGGGGGCCAAGGGCCGTAACTTCCACACCGAGCTGATGGCCCGCATGGGCTTCGAGCAGGAGGCCTTCGAGATACAGGACCTCTTCTTCGCGGGCCGGCGGGACGAGGCCATCGCCGCCGTCCCCGACGACTTTGCCGACGAGATCAGCCTCTGCGGCCCGAAGGAACGCATCGCGGAGCGCCTCGAGGCCTGGAAGGCCGGCCCCGTGTCGACCCTGATCGTCGGCAGCAGCGACCCTGTCGTCCTCGAGCTCATGGCCGAGCTCACCGCCTGACCTGCCCCCGTTCTGGCGCCCGATTGAGTCGCCAGGACGCCGCAATCAGGCGCCAGAACGGGTGGGTTCGGAGTAGAAGCGCTCGGCCCAGCGGCGGAAGGGGAGGATGGGGCCGTCGGCGTCGATGAGCGCGGGGCTCGGGATGTGGACCTTGTTGTCGAAGATGACGTTGTCCTCCGCCATCTGCTTGCGCAGGTCGGCGATGAGGGCGTCGCCCACCCGGGCGGTCTTGGCCAGGGCCTCGGCGTCGGTGCCCAGCTTGCGCACCTTGTAGGCCTTGACCGACAGCGTCCACTCCCAGTCGATCGGGGTCGAGCCGCTCAGGAAGATGGTGTCGATGATCCCCGTGAAGCGGGCGATGCCGACGCCGGGGCCCCAGCCGTCGGTGTCGATGCGACCGGGTTGGGGGCCGCGGGGCGTGGCGAAGTCGACCCGCGACCGCAGTGTGCTGAACCAGCCGTCGAAGCTGATCTCCTCGACCTCGGGGACGGTCGCCGCCCCGTGCACGGTCTTGAGGTGGATGAAGTCGGGGCCGTTCTCGGCCAGCTCCTGCCAGGGGCAGCGCACCTTCCACTCGGTGGGGAAGAAGTCGGTCCACTCGTCGGTGAAGTACTCATCGAGCTGGGGGACCTCCCAGAGCGGCGCCTGCTCGGGGTCGGGGTGGTACCAGAAGAGGACGAAGCCGTTGCGCTCGATGGTGGGATAGGTGCGGACCCGGGCCTTCTTGTTCAGGCGGTCGCTGTAGGGAATGTGGGCGTTGCGGCCGTCGCCGTCCCACTCCCACCAGTGGTAGGGGCAAACCAGGTGGCAGCCGTCGACCCGCCCGCCCAGAGCCAGGTTGGCGCCGAGGTGGGGGCAGTAGGCGCCCATGACGTGGGCCTCGCCCTCCTCGTCCCGCCAGAGGACCAGGTCCCGGGCCAGGTAGCGGACGGGGCGGACCTCGCCCGGGGCCAGGTCGGCGCTGTAGGCCGCCCAGTACCAGGCGAACGGGAAGGACGTGTAGTACGGGAAGCGCTCGAGGGAGGTCATCGGGGTCGGCTCGTGCGCGCCCTGCCGGGCCATGACCTGCAGCGGCGTCTCACCGGGGAACTCCCGAATCCGCGCCACCGCCGACGTCGTGAAGTCGGTGCTCACGGTCGGGCCTCCAGGACGGTGCGGACGGCCCGCTCGAGGTCGTCGGCCAGGGTGTGGGGGGCGCGGCGGCCGGTGACCAGGCCGACCATGTGGGCGAAGAGGAGGCTCTCGAGCACGTCCTGGAGGTCCGGGTCGACCTCCGTGCCCGCCAGCGCCAGCGCGGTCCAGCGCCGGGTCGAGCCCTCCATCGCGTCCCGGGCGTGGGCCACGTCGGGGCCGCCGGTCAGGTAGGCCCGGGTCAGGGCGACGTAGAGCTCGGGGGCGCGGGCCACGTTGGCCACGGCCCGGCGGAGGGTGGCCGACGCCCGGTCGGCGAGCGTGTCGCCCCCGACGGGACGGTCGGCCAGCGAGACGGTCGTGGTCCCGACCAGCTCCACGAGCACGTCGACCAGCAGATGGTCCTTGGAGGAGAAGTACTGGTAGGCGGTCGGGGCCGACACGCCTGCCGCGGCGGCGACCGTGCGCACGGTGACCCCGTCGTAGCCGTCGGTCGCGGCCAAGTCGCGGGCGGCATCGAGGAGCTTGCGCCGGGTCGCGGCCTGGGTGCGGGACAGCGGGCGGGTGATGACGGCGGCTTCGGCGACGGTCATGCCGGCTTCCGCCCGAGGCAGGTCACCGACATCGGCGACAGGATCGCAAAGTCCGGCTCCCGGGCCTGGGCGATGGCGTCCTCGGGCACGAAGCCGTCCGGGAAGATCTCCCGGGGGAGCACCGGCAGGGCCCGGTCGAGGGCGCCGACGTACCACTCGGCCGAGTCGGTGCCGCCGTGCATGGTCCAGGTGTGGCCGGAGGCGTCCACGTCGGTCAGGCCGAGGGCCAGGAAGGCGGGGACGAGGCGCCGGCCCCAGGTGCCGTCATACCCGTGCTGCTGGACCGAATGGCCCCGCAGCGTCGACGAGAGCGTGGCGAACGGGTCGGGGATGGCCTGGGCGTCGAACTGGATCCAGTCGGTGTCGGTGGCCACCACCCAGCCACCGGGCTTGGTCGCCGCGACCATCTCCGCCAACACGGCGTCCCGCTGGACCAGGTGCTGCAGGACGCCCCGGGCGTGGACGAGGTCGAACTCGGCCTCGCCGATGGGCTCGACCGTCACATCGGTCTGGCGCACCTCGACCGTCTCGAAGGACGGCGGCTGGAAGCGGGTGTCGACGTCCAGCGACACGACCCGTCCCGTCTCGCCGACCCGGCCGGCCAGCCAGGCGACCACCGTGCCCGCGCCCGAGCCGACGTCACAGCAGTGCCAGCCGGGCTGGACGAGCGGCTCCAGCACGGCTCTGGTCGCGGGGTCGATCACCCGGGCGAGGGTCAGCAGGCGGGCCTGCTCGAGCCGGACCTGCTCGTCGTCCTCGTTGATCCGGTACGACTCGGCCTCGGTCACGGCCCCCAGTGCATCACATGTCTAGACACCTGTAAAGAAATCTCAGGGTTCGATCGCGGCCATGACGTCGGCGGCGATCACGGGCGGGTTCTCCAAGGGGCCGAAGTGCCCGAGGAGCGGGTGGGGGCTGAGCCGGCCGTTGGGCAGCGCCTCGGCCACGGCGGGGGCGAACTGGGCGGGCCCACCCCAGCCTTCCTCCAGGGCTCCCACCGCCACCGTGACCGGCACGGTGACCGCCTCGGCATCGTCGGTGGTGATGGTCCCGCTGGCTTCGAACATCCGGGCCTCGTGCTCCCCCCGGCAGCGCAGCCGGGCAGTGCCGTCCTCCAGCTCCTCGAAACCGTGCTCGACGTAGGCGCCCAGGGCGTCGGCCCGCAGGTACCCGAGCGGCGGTCGACGGGCATAGGACCAGACGGCCTGGGCCCTTGACGGGAAGGTCTCCCGGCGGCGGCGGGCGCCGTCGGCCATGACGTTGCCACCGGCACTCTCGTGGCCCTGTCCGACCGGGAACACGATCGGCTCGTAGAGATAGGCGCGGCGGATGGTGCCGGGGCGGTGGACCTCGGCCCGCAGCAGCCCAGCTCCGCCCATCGAGTGCCCGATCACGTCGATCGGCCCACCGCCCAGCGCGTCGACCACGGCGAGTACGTCGTCGGCGAGGCCGGCCCAGTCGAAGTCCAAGTCCTCCGGCGGCGTCGACTGGCCCTGTCCCCGGAAGTCGAGGGCCCACCCGTGACGGTGCGGGGCCAGCTCCCGGGCCAGCGGGCCGTAGGCCCCGCCGCAGAACCCGTTGGCGTGGGCGACGAGGAGCGGGTCGCCGTCGCCACCGAGGTCGTGGACGGCGACCGAGACGCCTCGGCTCGAGTCCACCCGGAAAGCCGGTTCGGGGTTGCTCGCCACCGGGTGTTTGTAGCGCCCGCGAGGGCGAGCGCCCGAATCGGGTCAGCCGGGCGCCTTGAAGACGTTGCGGCACTCGCCGAGACCTTCGATCCTGGTGACCATGACGCTGCCGTCGACGAGGCCCTCTTGAGGGTCCCGGGCGAAGCCGACACCGCCCGGGGTGCCGGTGGCGATCACGTCGCCGGGCTCCAGCGTGATGATGTCGGAGAGGTAGGACACGAGGTGCTCGGGGCCGAAGAGCAGATCGCTGGTGTCGGCCTTCTGCTTGACCTCGCCGTCCACCTCGCAGACGACCTCCCGGCTCGGCCCGGGTGACTCGTCGCTCGTGACCAGCCACGGTCCGAGCGGGGTGGTGGCCTCGAAGCACTTGCCCTGCAGCCACTGCAGGGTGCGGTTCTGGTACTCCCGCATCGACACGTCGTTGAGCACGGCGTAGCCGGCGATGTGGGCGGCGGCGTCGGCCTCGGCGATGCCGCGGCCCTGCTTGCCGATGATGACCGCCAGCTCGACCTCCCAGTCGACGACCTCGGTGACGGCCGGCAACTCGATGTCGTCGTTGGCCCCGGTCAGGGTCGAGCGGTACTTGGCGAAGAGCGTCGGGTAGGACGGCAGCTCGCGTGTGAACTCGAGGATGTGCGTGCGGTAGTTGAGGCCGCAGCAGACGATCTTGTCGGGGGCGACGATCAGCGGCGCGTAGTCCAGCTCGGCGATGGGCCGGCGAGCCCCGTCCCGTGCCCCCGCCCAGTCCGCCCAGTCGTCCCGGCGCAGGACCTGGCCCACGTCGGCGGCGTCGAGCTCGACGGCCTCGTCACCGTCGATGCGCACGGCCTGGGTGCGATCACCGTCGCGGATCGTCGCCAGCTTCATCGGTCGACAAGTATGACCCCACCGGATCCTCCCTGAGGTTCCGGTCTTGCGGCCAGGATCTGTCCGCAAGGGATGAGACGCTCTCCCTGGGGCTCGATGGACGGGCCCGAGGACGACGACGAGAGGAGCCAGACGATGGACTTCCGACTGGAGCTGGTGGCGATCCCGGTGGCCGACGTGGACCGGGCCAAGGCGTTCTACGAGCAGGTCGGCTTCACCGTCGACCATGACCACGTCGTGAGCGAGGAGATGCGCTTCGTGCAGGTGACCCCGCCGGGCTCGGCCTGCTCGATCGCCTTCGGCCTCGGCGTCAGCGAGGCCGAGCCGGGCTCGGTCCAGGGCCTCCAGCTGGTCGTCGACGACATCGAATCGGCCAAGGCCGAGCTCGAGGGCCGCGGCATCGAGGTCAAGGGCATCGAGGACTTCGATTGGGGTCGCTTCGTCTGGTTCGCCGACCCCGACGGCAACGGCTGGGCGGTCCAGCAGATCCCCGACTACGGCTGAGGGTCCCGGCGTACGGTGGGGGCATCGCCATCGACGTCGAGACCGAGACGGTCATCACCCGACCCGTGGCCGAGGTGTCGGCCTATGCGGCCGACCCGACCAACGCCCCCGCGTGGTACGACAACATCGAGTCGGCCACATGGGAGACCGACCCGCCGCTGCGGGTCGGCTCCCGGGTGGCCTTCGTCGCCCGCTTCATGGGCCGGCAGCTGACGTACACATACGAGATCGTGGAGCTGGTGCCCGAGGAGCGGCTGGTCATGCGCACCGCCGAGGGGCCGTTCCCGATGGAGACGACCTACACGTGGGTGTCCACCGCCGAGGGGTACACCCGCATGACCCTGCGCAACCGGGGCGAGCCCACCGGCTTCTTCAAGCTGGTGGCGCCGATCATGGTCGGCGCGATTCGGCGCGCCAACAACAAGGACCTGAACCAGCTGAAGACGATCCTGCAGGGTGTCTGAGCGGGTGGCCGTCGACCTGAGCAACGGTGTCCCGGTGCCCGACGGCTCGCCGTTCACCCTGGGCAACCTGCCGTTCGGCGTGTCCGGCGGCCGGGTCCACGTCGCCATCGGCGACCACGCCGTCGACGTGGCGGCCGCGGCCGGCTTCGGGCTGCTCGACGTCGACCCGACAGTCGTCGAGGGCTGCCGGCTGGACGGCCTGCTGGCCGCCGGGCCGACGACCTGGCGAGGACTGCGGGAGGAAGTCGGCCAGGTGCTGGCCGACGAGCCCGGACGTCTGGCCAAGACGATGGTCGACCGGGCGACGCTGGCCATGGAGCTGCCGGTCACCGTGGGCGACTACGTCGACGGCTACGCCGGGCTCCACCACGCGACCAACCTCGGCCGCATCCTGCGGCCGGACGGCGAGCCCCTGCAGCCGAACTGGCGTCAGCTCCCGGTCGCCTACCACGGGCGGTCGGGGACGATCGTCGTCGGTGGCGGCGAGATCGGGCGCCCGTCCGGGCAGGTGCTCGTCGACGGCACCCCGGTCTTGGCCCCCTCGGCCCAGCTCGACATCGAGGTGGAGCTGGGCGCGATCGTCGGTGTGGCCAACGCGCCGGGCGAGCCCATCCCGGTGGGCGAGGCCGACACGCACCTCTTCGGCTTCGTCCTCGTCAACGACTGGTCGGCGCGGGACATCCAGGCGTGGGAGTACCAGCCGCTGGGTCCGTTTCTGGGCAAGTCGTTCGCCACGTCGGTGTCACCATGGGTCGTGACCGTGGATGCATTGGCACCCCACCGGGTCGTCGGGCTGGCCGGCGAGCAGGACCCCCCGCCGCTGTCGTACCTCCGGGGCGATCCCGCCGTGCCCGACCTGCACCTGACCGTCGACCTGACCAGCGCCCAGATGCGGGACGAGGGGGGCGAGCCGTTCCGGGTGGGCGAGGTCGACCTGGCCCCGTCCCTCTACTGGACGCCGGCCCAGCAACTGGCTCACTGCACGGTCAACGGGGCCACCGTGCGCCCCGGCGACCTTCTGGCCAGCGGCACCATCTCCGGCCCGGACCACATGACGCAGGCCGGCTCGCTCATCGAGCGGACCTGGCGGGGGGCCGAGCCCTTCACGCTCCCGACGGGGGAGGAGCGCTCGTTCCTGGCCGACGGCGACCAGGTCGTCCTCGACGGCTGGGCCGGCGACGGCGCCGACCGCGTCGGCTTCGGCCCCTTGTCCGGCACGATCGTCGCCGCCCGATGACGCCCCGTCTGGCCGCTGATTCGGCTCCGCTGGGAGCCGAATCAGGTGCCAGAGCGAGAGGGTTGGGGTAGGAAACCGCCATGCCCTACTACCGGTCGGTCGGTGAGGTGCCCCGCAAGCGCCACACGGTCGCCTCGTCCGACGAGGGGCGACGGAGTGAGGAGCTGATGGGCCAGGAGGGCTTCGCCGAGGAGTCTTCCCTGCTCTACCATCGGCATTCGCCCAGCGCCCTGCGTGCCATCGAGGTGGTGGACGAGCCCTCCGGCGCCGACTTCTCCGCCGACCTGCCGCTGACCCCACGCCACATCCGCACCGGCGGGCTGCCGGCAGGCCGCGACGTGGTCTTCGGTCGTCAGCCCGTCCTCGGCAACCCGGACGTCGTCCTCTGCTGGGCCGCGGCCACCGAGGACAGCGACCTCTACCGGAACGCCATCGGCGACGAGCTGGTCTACATCCACGACGGCGAGGCCACGCTGGAGACCAGCTTCGGTGCCCTCAGCGTGACCAGTGGCGACTACGTCGTCGTCCCCCGAGGGACGACCCACCGTTGGGTCCTCGGCGGGGACCGCCTCGACGTGCTGGTGTTCGAGGCCGGCGGCCACGTCCGCTTCCCCGAGCGCTACCTGTCGAGCCGGGGTCAGCTCAAGGAGGGGGCGCCGTTCTCGGAGCGGGACCTGCGGGGCCCGGGCGAGCCGCTGCTGGTCGACGGCACCGACGTGCCCGTCCTCGTCCGCAACCGGGCCGGCCTCTCCCGCCTCGTCCACGCCCGGCACCCGTTCGACGTCGTG
>DATDAH010000048.1:0-31661 GCA_036525535.1 Acidimicrobiales bacterium | reverse complement strand
TGATGATCTTGGCCTTCCTGCTCCTCGCCTTCGCCGCCGTCCTCGCGGCCGGCGCCGCCTACGAATGGCACATCAAGCGGCACCTGCCCCACGACCTGCGCGAGGTCAGCACGGAGGGCCTGCCCTCCGACGCCAGCATCCGCTCCGGCGAGCTGGGCCGCGGGGCGGCCAGCCAGTACATCCGAAACCTCCCACCCGGCTACTGACCGAACTCCGGTTCCTCCCACTCGGGGAAGGCGCCGGTCAAAGGTGATGGTGGCCACACCGTCCTGCACCCGATAGTCGATCTCCTCGTACGTCACGGTCGACCATGATGGCCGCCCGGCCATGAGCGTCCCGCCTTCCGCCCCCGCCCCGAGCGCTCCTCCGTTCCGTCGGCGCGACGGCCTGGTCGTCGCCCTCGCCGTCGGGGTGTTCGGCGTGACCTTCGGGGTGTTCGCCGTGGCCGCGGGTCTGAGTGCACCACAGGCTCAGACCATGTCCGTGCTCGTGTTCACCGGCGCGTCACAGTTCGCGGCTGTCGGCGTCATCGCCTCGGGCGGCACGCCGGCCGCGGCCATCGCGTCGGCGGCACTCCTGGCGGCCCGCAACGGCATGTACGGCCTGGCTTTGAACCCGATGATCCGGGGTGGTCGGAGGCGTCGTCTGCTGGCTGCCCAGCTCGTGATCGACGAGTCGTCCGCCATGGCCTCCGCCCAGCGGGACGCGGCGGAGGCAGCGAAGGCGTTCTGGGTCACGGGCATCGGCGTGTTCGCCTTCTGGAACCTCGGGACCCTGATCGGCGCCGTCGCCGGCAACGCCATCGGTGATCCGGAGACGCTCGGGCTCGACGCCGCCTTCCCCGCCGGGTTCATCGCCCTGACGGCCCCCCACCTCCGGCGGCGACCGGGCCTGATCGCCGCCATCGTCGGCGGGGCCATCGCCTTCGTGACCATCCCCCTCCTCCCGGCCGGCGCCCCCGTCCTCGTCGCCGCCCTGGCGGTCATCCCCGCCTTCGCCGTCCAACGCCGCGAAACGGCATGAGCTGGTCGGCGATCCTGCTGCTCGGCGCCCTCGCCTACGCCTTCAAGGCCGGCGGCCTGCTCGTGCTGGACCATGTGAAGCTGCCCGACAGCGTCGCCACGGTCACCGCCTTGCTCCCGCCCGCACTGCTGGCTGCCCTCGTGGTCGTCCAGACCTTCGCCGACGGAACGACCCTCGTCCTCGACGCCCGCGCCGCGGGCCTGGTCGCCGGCATCACCGCCGTCGCCGTCCGGGCCCCGTTCCTCGTCGTCGTCCTCAGCGCCGCCGGCGTGACGGCGGCGATTCGAGCGCTGGTCTAGACCTTGAGGAAGCGGCTGACGGCGATGCCGGAGCCGATGAGGCTGACGGCGGCACCGGCGGCGATGAGCAGGATCGACGCCTTGGTCATCTGGTTGCCGGACACGGCGAAGGCGGACAGCAGTCCGGCGCCCTCGGCCTGGCCCTCCAGGTCGTTGATGAAGATCCGGGTGACCAGGATGGCGAACAAGGACCCGATGAGGCCCTGGATCAGGCCCTCCACCATGAACGGTATTCGGATGAACCAGTTGGTGGCCCCGACCAGCTTCATGACCTCGATGTCGCGACGGCGGTTGAGGATCGCCATCTGGATGGTGTTGAGCACCAGCAGCGTGGCGGCCACGACCAGGGCGACGGCGGCAATGGCCGAGCGGGTCGAGAGGAACCGGTAGAAGCTCTCGATGCGCTTGATGGCCTCGCTGGAGAAGGCGACCTCGCGCACGCCGGGCTGGGTCTCGAAGACGGCGCCCAAGGCTTCGACGGCGTCGGCCTCGGCGTTGTCCGGCTTCACCTTGAACGACGGCGGCAAGATGTCCGCCTCGACGTTCTGCAGGAGCTGCGGATCGTCGGCGAAGAGCTCCTGGAACTCCGCGTAGGCGCACTCCTGGTCGCAGAACTCCGCCTCGCGGATCTGGGGGTTGTCGTCCAGCTCCGTGCGCACGGCCTCGATCTGCGCGTCGGTGGCGTTGGGGTTCATGAAGACGATGAACTCCACGCCCCCTTGGAACTGCTGCTGGGCGTCCTGCACGCCGCGGCTGATCAGGTAGGCGGTGCCGACCAGGGTGAGCGACACCGCCACCGTGGCGATCGTCGCGACGGTGAGGGTGATGTTGCGCTTGAGGTTGATGCCGACCTCGCGCGAGAGATAACTGACCTTTATCGCCATGGGCCGGTTACTCGTAGACGCCGCGGGCCTGGTCGCGAACGATCAGCCCCTGGTCCAGCTGGAGCACGCGGCGGCGCATGCTGTCGACGATCGAACGGTCGTGGGTGCACATGACCACGGTGGTGCCCGTGCGGTTGATGCGGTCGAGGAGCCGCATGATCCCCACCGAGGTGTTGGGATCGAGGTTCCCCGTCGGCTCGTCGGCCAGCAGGATCAGCGGCCGGTTGACGAAGGCCCGGGCGATGGACACCCGCTGCTGCTCGCCGCCTGACAGCTCGTTGGGCATGTTCTTGTCCTTGTCGGACAGGCCCACCAGCTCCAGGATCGCCGGGACCTGGCTGCGAATGACGTTGTTGGGGCGCCCGATCACCTCGAGGGCGAAGGCCACGTTCTCGTACACCGTCTTGTTGGGCAGGAGCTTGAAGTCCTGGAAGACGCACCCGATGTTGCGCCGCAGGTAGGGCACCTTCCACGGGGTGAGCTTCACGATGTCCTTGCCCGCCACGAAGATGCGGCCCTCGTCGGGGACCTCCTCGTGGTTGAGCAGGCGGATGAAGGTCGACTTGCCGGACCCGGACGGGCCCACGAGGAAGACGAACTCGCCCTTCTGGATCTCGGCGTTGGCGTCGCGAAGCGCGACGACCTGCCCGCCCATGTAGTGCTTGGTGACGTTCTCGAGTTTGATCATGTGGGGGGAGAGAGATGCCGTGGGGTCGGGTGTCGGCGAATACCGCAGTCCCGCCCGAGGCCGCGTACTCGACCCGGGAATGTACCAGTGGCCCCGGTCAGAACCGCGGGATGCCCTGCGGTCACGAAGCCTCGCCCTCGGCCCGGGACCAGCGCAGGTAGGCCTCCATGAACGGGTCCACCTGACCGTCCAGGACGGCCTGGATGTTGCCCATCTCGTAGTTGCTGCGGTGATCCTTCACCCGCTGTTCGGGGTGCATGAAGTACGACCGGATCTGATTGGCCCACTCGGCGCTGCGCTGGTCTCCGGCGAGTTCGTTCAGATGGTCCTGATGCTCCTTGCGCCGAAGGTCGGCCAGGCGGGCCTTCAGGATCTCCATCGCCTTGTCCCGGTTCTGGTGCTGGCTGCGCTGGTTCTGACAGGACGTCACGATGCCGGTCGGCAGGTGGGTGATGCGCACCGCGGAGTCGGTGACGTTGACGTGCTGGCCACCGGCGCCCGACGACCGGTAGGTGTCGATGCGCAGGTCCTTCTCGTCGATCTCGACGTCGTCGTCGGCCGGGTCCAGCGCGGGGACGACCATCACCGACGCGAAGGCCGTGTGGCGCCGGGCCTGGCTGTCGAAGGGCGAGATGCGGATGAGTCGGTGGACACCGCCCTCCCCTTGGAGCCACCCGTAGGCGTGCCGGCCCTGGACCATGAAGGTGACCGAGCTGATCCCGGCCTCCTGGCCGGCTTGGGCCTCCTCGATCTCGACCTTGAACCCGCGCTGGTCGGCCCAGCGTTGGTACATCCGGGCCAGCATCTCGGCCCAGTCCTGGGAGTCGGTGCCGCCGGCACCGGAGTGGACCTCGACGACGGCGTCGCGCTCGTCGTACTCCCCCTGGAACAGGGCCCGCAGCTCGAGCTCGGAGAAGGTCGCCACCAAGGCCGTCATCGCCTCCTCGATCTCGGGCTCGAGAGACTCGTCCTTCTCCTCCCGGGCCATCTCGGCCAGCGTGGCGACGTCGTCCACCTCCGTGGTCAACCGGTCGTAGAGGTCGAGGTCGTCGACCACGGCCGCCAGCTCGCCGGTGACCGCACGGGCCTTGTCCGGATCGTCCCAGAGGTCCGGACGTGAGGCCTCCGTCTCCAACTGGGGCCGATGGGCCCGCAGATCGTCCACCCGCAGGTAGTCCGCCGCGGCGGCGAGGCGACCTCGTAGGGCAGCGACGTCCTCGGAGAAGTCCTTCATGCGGTGACGGTCGGCCTAGCGGCCGTGGCAGAGCTTGTACTTCTTGCCCGAGCCACAGGGGCAGGGCTCGTTCCGACCCGTCTTGTCCCACTCGCTCTTGACCATCGGCTCGTTGACCGGCTCCTCGACGGCCTGTGGGGCCGCCGCGGCGTTGTCACCCGCCGGGCCCATGGCCGCCCGGGCCATGCCCGTGGCCCCCTGGACCGGGTCCTCGGGCCCCGAGGTCTGCACGTCGCTCAGCGCCGGCTCCGGGCGCCGCTCGGCAGGCTGCACCGTGACCTGGATGTGCATGAGGTACCGGACGAAGTCCTGGGCGATGGCCGCCATCATCGATCCGAAGAACTCATAGCCCTCCCGCTGCCATTCGTTGAGCGGATCCTTCTGGCCCATCGCCCGCAGGTTGATGCCGTCCCGCAGGTAGTCCATGTCGGCCAGGTGCTCGCGCCACTTCTGGTCGATGATGCGCAGCATCACCTCGCGCTCGAGCTTGCGCATGGTGTCCGGGCCGACTTCGGCCTCGCGAGCCTCGTAGTGGGCGACCGCCTCGGCCATGAGCCGGTCGTAGAGGGCGTCGGTGCCTTCGGCCCCCTCGAGGTCGGCGGCTTCGAGGGCGCTGGGCCAGAACGTGCGAACCTCGCCGGCCAAGCCGTCCAGGTCCCACTCCTCCGCGAAATCCGAGACGCAGTAGGTCGAGATGGCGGAGTCGACGGCCTCGGCCAGGTACTCCATGGCTTCGGTGCGCAGATCGGCGCCGTCGAGGATCTGGGAGCGCCGGGCGTAGATGACCCGCCGCTGCTCGCTCATGACCTCGTCGTACTTGAGGACGTTCTTGCGGATCTCGGCGTTGCGTTGCTCAACGGTGGTCTGGGCCCGCTCGATGGCCTTGGAGACCATCTTGGACTCGATGGGCACGTCGTCGGGCAACGACTTGTTCATCACCCAGTCCATGGCCCCCGTGGCGAAGAGGCGCATCAGCTCGTCCTCGAGGGACAGGTAGAAGCGGCTCTCCCCGGGGTCGCCCTGGCGACCGGAACGGCCGCGGAGCTGGTTGTCGATCCGGCGGCTCTCGTGACGCTCGGTGCCGAGCACGTACAGGCCGCCCAGCTCCTTGACCCGCTCACCCTCGGCGGTGGTCTCGGCCTTGTACTTGGCGGTGAGCTCCTCGAGGCGGGCGGCGCCCTCCTCGTCGTCCGGGTCGAGCTCCTCGGCCCGCACATCGCGCATGGCCAACGACTCGTGGTTGCCACCGAGGATGATGTCGACACCTCGACCGGCCATGTTCGTGGCCACCGTGACCGAGTGCAGGCGCCCGGCCTGGGCCACGATCTCGGCCTCCCGGGTGTGCTGCTTGGCATTCAGGACCTCGTGGCGCACGCCCCGCTTCTCGAGCGCCCGCGAGAGCCGCTCGGACGTCTCGACCGACACCGTGCCCACCAGGCAGGGCTGGCCGGCTTCGTAGCGCTCGGCCAGGTCGTCGACCACGGCGTCGAACTTGGCGTCCTCGGACTTGTAGATCAGGTCGGCCTGGTCGAGGCGCTGGGTCGGCAGGTTGGTGGGGATCGGCACGACGTCGAGGGCGTAGGTCGACGCCAGCTCGGCGGCCTCGGTGGTGGCCGTACCGGTCATCCCGGCGAGCTTGTCGTAGAGGCGGAAGTAGTTCTGGAGGGTGATGGTGGCCAGGGTCTGGTTCTCCTCCTTGATCTTCACCCCCTCCTTGGCCTCGACGGCCTGGTGGAGGCCCTCGGACCAGCGCCGGCCCTCGAGGATGCGGCCGGTGAACTCGTCGACGATCTTCACCTCGCCCCGCTGGATGATGTAGTCCTTGTCCCGCTTGAACAGCTCTTTGGCCCGCAGGGCCGCGGTGAGCTGGTGGACGAGGTTGGCCGACACCTCGTCGTACAGGTTCTCGATGCCGAGCTGGGCCTCGACCTTCTCGATGCCGGACTCCTCCGGGGCGACCGTGCGCTTCTCCTCGTCGACCTCGTAGTCGACGTCACGCCGCAGGGTCTTCACGATGTTGGCGAACTGGTAGTAGAGCTTGGCCGCGTCGGCCATCCGCCCGCTGATGATCAGCGGCGTACGGGCCTCGTCCACCAGGATCGAGTCGACCTCGTCGACGATGGCGTAGTGGTGGCCCCGCTGGACCTGCCGCTCACGGGACAGGGCCATGTTGTCCCGCAGGTAGTCGAAGCCGTACTCGTTGTTGGTGCCGTAGGTGATGTCGGCTGCGTACTGCTCGCGCTTGTGGTCGGGGTCGTTCTGGCCGGGGACGACGAGACCGACGCTCAGGCCGAGGAACTTGTGGACCTGGCCCATCCACTCCGAGTCACGGGTGGCCAGGTAGTCGTTGACCGTGACCAGGTGCACGCCCTTTCCGGCCAGCGCGTTGAGATAGACGGGCAGCGTCGAGACGAGGGTCTTGCCCTCACCGGTCTTCATCTCGGCCACCCAGCCGAAGTGCAGGGCCGCCCCGCCCATGACCTGGACGTCGTAGTGACGCTGGCCGATCACCCGTCGGGCGGCTTCACGGGTCACCGCGAAGGCCTCGATGAGCAGGTCGTCGACCTCCTCGCCCCGCTCGAGGCGACCCTTGAACTCGCCGGTCTTGGCCTTCAGCGCATCGTCGCTGAGCGCCTCCAGCTCGGGCTCGAGCGCGTTGACGTCGGGAACGAGCGCGGCGATGGCACGAACCTTCTTGCCTTCACCGGTGCGGAGGAGACGATCGAGAGCACCCACGGTTGATGGAGGCTACCGGCGCTGTCGCGCGTCGGTCAGGGCGCGGCGACCAGCCCGGCACCGAGCGCGGCGTCGGCCGCGTCCGGATAGCCCGCGGCCCGGCACCGGGCCAGGAGGTTGCGGACCTGGTTGCGAGCGGCCTCAGCCCGGACCCCGACCGCGTCGGCCGCGTCCGACCACGTGCCGCCGGCGGCCAACGCCCCCAGCGCCGCCCGCTCGCCGTCCTTGACGGTGTCGCCTTTGGCCAGCCATCTCGGGGCTTCGATGGCGATTCCGGCCCAGGTGGCCGGGCCGAACACCGGCCAACCTCCGTGGAGCCCGCGGATGACGCGGGCCGCCTCTTCCAGGGCCACGACCTTGTCGATCTCGCCGAGGGCGCCGGATCGGACCGCGGCCAGCGTCTTGGAAGGTGGGTCCTGGTCCGTGCTGAGCACGGCGATGCGGACGAGGGGCATCACCTCGGTGATGGCGAAGGTGGTCTCGACCCCGCCGACGCTGCCCATGCTGAGCGAGCACACGACGACGTCAGGGGCAAGGGCCCGGACCGCGGCGATCAGGTCGGCGCCGGGCCCGGCCTCGGCCACCACCTCGAGGTCGTTCTCGTCCTCCAGCGCCGTGAGCAGGCCGCGGCGGTAGAGGCCGTTCTCGTCGCCGAGGATGATCCGCACGGGATCGTCGGGCAGGTCGTCCAAGCCGAAGAAGAGGTCGGAGTCCGTCAGGAGGGGTTCCATCCGTGGTCCATCGGCACATCGAAGGGAACTCTCAACCCGGGGTGGCGGCGAGGACGACCCCGAGCACGCGGGTGGCCCCGGCCCGCCGCAAGGCTCGGGCCGCGGCGGCCAGCGAGCCGCCCGTGGTCAGGACGTCGTCCACGACGAGGACCGGCCCCGTCACCTGCCGCCGCGGGCGCAGGGTCGGCCCGGCCAGGCGGTCCGACCGGTCGAGGCCGGTTTGGGCCCGTGCCCCCGACCGGACCAGCAGGTTGCGGCTCGGTCGTCCCAACGCCCGGGCCACTCGGCCGGCCAGCAACCGACCTTGGTCGTAGCCCCGTTCGCGACGATGGGCCGGACTGGCCGGAACCCAGGTCACGACCGCCACTCCATCGTCGACCAATCGGGCGGCGGCCGTCGCCAGGACCCCGAGCGCGGCCCGCCGGTTCGTGTACTTGAGGCCGCGGATCAGCTTGCGGGCCGGGCCGGCATAGGCCATGAGCGCCCAGGCCCGATCCAGCCCGTCGACGTCCACCGCGCCAATGGGCACCAGGGACGCGACACAGGCGGGACAGACCGGTCCGCCGTCACCGTCGCAGGCCACACAGGGCGAATCCACGAGCACGGAGGAAACCTACGGATGGGGGGTGACAGGCCAGCGGTACCGTCCTCCGATCGTGCGCTTCATCCAGACCCCTCCCGCGATCGAGGTGCGTCGGCGCCTCCCCCGGCTGCTCGTGGGCCTGGTGATCTGTGGCATCGGGCTGGCCTTCATCATCCGGGCCGACCTCGGCCTCGACTCCTGGGACGTGTTGCACCAGGGTCTGAGCGAGCAGACCGGCATCTCGATCGGGCTGGTCACGATCCTGGTCGGCTTCGCCCTGTTCGCCATCTCGCTCCCCCTGGGCGAGCAGATCGGCTTGGGCACGCTGCTCAACGTGCTCCTCATCGGCATGACCATCGACCTGACCCTCTGGGTCCTCGACGAGCCGTCGTCCCCCGCGGGGCAGTGGCTCTTCCTGATCGGCGGGACCGTGGCCTTCGCCGTCGGTTCCGGCTTCTACATCGGCGCCGGGCTCGGGCCCGGGCCGCGGGACAGCGTGATGACCTCATTGGCCCGCCGAGGCCTGCGGGTGGGCGTGGTCCGCACCGGGATCGAGCTCACCGTCCTGCTCCTGGGGTGGGCCCTGGGCGGCTCGGTCGGCGTGGGGACGCTGCTCTTCGCCCTCACCATCGGCCCACTGGTCGCGTTCTTCCTGCCCCGGCTGAGCCTGGAGCCCGTCGGTCCCACGACGCTCGAGGCGTACTAGAGGTCGACGGGAACCGGTTCGAGGCGTTCGGCGACCGGGAGGCGGTCGGTGTGGAGGCAGGCCTGGCGAAGGCGCAGGACCGAGGCGGTGGCGATCAGGGCCACCACCGCGACCAGACCGGCCATCGCATAGACGGGCAGCGCCTGGTGGCCGGTCACCAACAGGTAGGCGTACGGGGTGATGAAGGAGATCCCGGCCACGGCGCCCCAGGCCTGCACGGCCGCGAAGTCCCGCGCCGCGAAGCCCTGGACGATGCGGACCTGAGCCAGGCCCAGGGGGTACGCGGTGCCGACGTCCAACACCAGGAAGGTGGCGGGGTCGACGTCGTAGTGGACCAGCAAGGGCCAGGCCAGCACGGCCCGGACGAGGGAGTACCCGCAGAGGACCGCGATCCAGGCCCAGCCCGCTCGGCCAACGGGCCCGTCTTCGATCTCGGTCACGACGCGGTCAGGGTAGGCCGAGGGTCCTCCCGAGGGACGGCATGCCCTCACGGGCGGGCGTGGACGCCGTCCTCCATCACGTAGCTCGTCACCAGTCGGGCCGGGGTCACGTCGAACGCCCGGTTCTCCACATTCACCCCCTCGGGCGCCAGCCGCACACCTCCCACCATGGCGACCTCGTCGGCGTCTCGGCGCTCGACCTGAATGGCGGATCCGTCCGGGCAGTCGGCGTCGAAGGTGGAGCGAGGGGCCGCCACGTAGAACGGCACGCCGTGGTGCTGGGCGAGGACGGCCAGCGGATAGGTCCCGATCTTGTTGGCCACGTCGCCGTTGGCGGCGATTCGATCGGCGCCCACGACCACGAGGTCGACGAGCCCCTCAGCCATGAGCGAGCCGGCCACCGCGTCCACGACCAGGGTGTGTTCGATGCCCAGGCGCCCCAACTCCCAGGCGGTCAGCCGCGACCCCTGCAACACCGGGCGGGTCTCGTCGACCCAGACCCGAGGGCGACGCCCGGCCTCCTGGGCGGCGCGGATGACCCCGACCGCGGTGCCGTAGCCCACACAGGCCAGGCCCCCGGCGTTGCAATGGGTCAGGACGCGGCCGTCCTGGGGGACCAGGGCGGCCCCGTTCCGGCCGATGGCGCGACAGCACTCGACGTCGTCGGTGGCGATGGTCACGGCCTCCCCGACCGGATCGTCGGCGGCCAGGGCCCGGCGGGCGCCCCAGGCCAGGTTCGCCGCCGTTGGCCGGGTGGCGATGAGCACGTCGGCGGCGGCGGCGGTGTCCTCGCCCCGCACATGGGCCAGCGCCACACCCATCGCCCCGGCCGCGCCGAGCGCTGGGGCGCCCCGCACGGCCAGGGTCGTGATCAGGGCACACAAGTCGGGAACGGTCGTGGCCTCGACCACCTCGAGCCGACCGGGCAGGAGGCGTTGGTCGATGAGGCGGACCCGATCGCCGGCCCACTCGATGGTCGGTGGGATCGGATCGGGTGGATCGGTCAGGACCCGTCGTCCCGCGGCAGCTCGGTGAGCACGGTCTCGAGCCGGCCTCGGGCCAGGCCGATCCACTCGTCACCGGTGAAGATGTGGGTGGTCCCCTCGTGCACGGCGGCCGCCACGAGGTGCGCGACCTCGTCGGGCTGCTTGCCGCCCTTCAGGACCTCGCCCAGCATCTGGCGACCCGCCGTGATCTCGTCGTCGGCCAAGGGCCCTCCGGGGCGGTTGCGGTCCGACTCGTGGATGCGGGTGTTGACCCAGCCCGGGCAGAGGACACTCACGCCGACCTTCGAGCCCTGCAGGGCCAGATCGGCCTTCAGGGTCTCGGAGATGGCCACGACGGCGGCCTTCGAGGCGTTGTAGGGGCCCATCATCGGGCCGTAGGCGAACCCGGCGATGGACGCCGTGTTCACCACGTGACCCTCGTCCTGGGCCACGAGGTGGGGGACGAAGGCCTTGATGCCGTGGACCACCCCGAGGAGGTTGACGCCCAGCACCCAGTCCCACTCCTCGAGCTCGGCCTCCCAGATGAGGCCACCGCCGCCCACGCCGGCGTTGTTGCACACGAGGTGCACGGCACCGAACTGGTCGAGCGTGGCCGCGGCCAGGGCGTCGACCTGCGCCGCATCGGACACGTCGGTCCGGACGGCGAGGACATCGGCCCCGCTCGCGTCGAGCTCGTCCCGGGCCGCGTCGAGGGGTCCCTCCTCGACGTCGGCCAGGACGACCTTCATGCCCTCGGTGACCCAGCGGTCGGCCAGCGCCCGGCCGATGCCGCTGGCCGCGCCCGTGACGACCGCGACCTTTCCTTCGAGGTCGTCCACGGGCTCAGTACCGGTAGTGCGTGGACTTGTACGGACCGCTCGGCTTGACGCCGATGTACGCGGCCTGGTCCTCGGTGAGCTTGGTCAGCTTCACGCCCAGAGCGTCGAGGTGGAGGCGGGCCACCTTCTCGTCGAGGTGCTTGGGCAGCACGTGCACGCCGAGCTCGTAGGCGTCGGTGTGGGCGAACAACTCGATCTGGGCGATGACCTGGTTGGTGAAGCTGCTGGACATCACGAAGCTGGGGTGGCCGGTGGCACAACCCAGGTTCAGCAGCCGACCCTCGGCCAGCATGATCACCGAGTGCCCGTCCGGGAACACGTACTCGTGGACCTGGGGCTTGACCTCGACCTTCTGGACGTCGGACATCTTGTTGATGCCGGCGATGTCGATCTCGTTGTCGAAGTGGCCGATGTTGCCGACGATGGCCTGGTGCTTCATCCGGGCCAGGTGCTCGGCGGAGATGATGTCCTTGTTGCCGGTGGCGGTGACGAAGATGTCGGCCGTCTCGATGACGTCCTCCAGCGTCGTGACCTGGAAGCCCTCCATCGCCGCCTGGAGGGCACAGATGGGATCGACCTCGGTGATGATGACCCGGGCGCCCTGGCCCCGGAGTGACTGGGCACAGCCCTTGCCGACGTCGCCGTAGCCGCAGACCACGGCGACCTTGCCGCCGATCATGACGTCGGTGGCCCGGTTGATGCCGTCGATGAGGCTGTGGCGGCAGCCGTAGAGGTTGTCGAACTTGGACTTGGTGACCGAGTCGTTGACGTTGATCGCCGGGAAGAGCAGCGTGCCCGCGGCGTGGCGCTCGTAGAGGCGGTGCACGCCGGTCGTGGTCTCCTCGGTGACACCCTTGATGCGCTGACCGATGCGGTGCCAGAGCTTGGGGTCCTCGCCCAGCGTCCGGGTGAGGGTCTGGAGCACGACCTCGAACTCCTCGCTCTCGGCCGTGGAGGGGTCCGGGACCTCGCCGGCCCGCTCGTACTCGGTGCCGAGGTGGACGAGCATCGTGGCGTCGCCGCCGTCGTCCAGGATCATGTTCGGGCCTTCACCGTCGTCGGGCCACACCAGGGCCTGCTCGGTGCACCACCAGTACTCCTCCAACGTCTCGCCCTTCCAGGCGTAGACCGGGACGCCCTTGGGGTTGTCGACGGTGCCTTCGGGGCCGACGACGACCGCGGCGGCCGCATGGTCCTGGGTGGAGAAGATGTTGCAGGACACCCAACGGACCTGGGCGCCGAGGGTGGTCAGGGTCTCGATCAGCACGGCCGTCTGGATGGTCATGTGCAGCGAGCCCATGATCCGGGCCCCCGCCAGGGGCTGGCTGTCGTAGTACTCGGCCCGCAGGGCCATCAGGCCGGGCATCTCGTGCTCGGCCAGCTGGATCTCCTTGCGGCCGAAGGCGGCCAGGGAGAGATCGGCGACCTTGTGGTCGCCGTCGGCGACGGTGGTCGGACGCGCGTCAGTGTTCGTGGACATCGTGGTGCCTTTCGGGCAGGAGCTTGGGGTTTCGCGTACGGGGCTGGGGTCCACTGACGCCTCTCGATCAGCCCCGCGGACAGGGTAGTGGCATGCTGCCCCTGTGCCGGTGGTGAAGATCGACCACGTCCAGTTGGCGATGCCGGTCGGGCGTGAGGACGAGGCCACGGCGTTCTACGAGGGCCTCCTCGGCCTGCCCCGGGTGCCAAAGCCCGACCCGCTCGCCGGCCGGGGTGGCTGCTGGTTCGAAGGCGACGAGGTGAAGGTCCACCTCGGCGTCGAGGCCGACTTCCGGCCCGCCCGCAAGGCCCACCCGGCTCTGGTCGTGGACGACCTCGGTGCGATGGTCGACCGGCTCAGGGACGTCGGGGTCGAGGTCCGGGAGGGCGACGACCCGTCCGGCCGCCCGCAGGTCTACGTCGACGATCCCTTCGGCAACCGCATCGAGCTCGTCGGCTGATCCGGGCTGCCTTCTACTCCCCCAATGCGGCCTTGAGCTGGTCCAGGACGGGGACGGGGCCGGGGTCGATGCCCTCGCGGACGGCGAGGTGGAGGCTGGTGAAGGTGCCCATCATGCAGAGGTCCAGGAGCTGGGCCAGGCTGCCCTCACCCGCGGCCCGGACCTCGAAGATGTCGCCCACCACCTCGTCCAGCCAGGGGTCCATGACGTCGAAGCGTCGGGCGATCTGCGGGTGCTCGAAGTCGTGGCGCAGGTTGATCAGGGCGAAGACCTGGCGGGTCAGGTCGCCGTTCTGGCCCCAGCCCGCGATCTCGTTGTGACAGAGCTCGGGGACGGTGTTGGCGAAGGCCGGCGACCGGCTGTTCTCGTTGAACTCGGTCTTCCAACGCGTGGCGGCCAGGCCCCCGAGGCCACCCCCGCCGTAGATGACGGGGACCCGACGGGCCAAGTCGTCGGCCAGGCGCTCGGCCGGGTTGCCGTCGAGGACGAGCTTGTCCCGGCGGGCCTTGAGCTGGTCGACGGCGAAGCGCAGCCATCCCTCGGCGCCGGGGTAGAGACCGAGCCGCTCCAGGACGATCATCATCGGCGCCGCCAACGCCCCCAGGCCGGCCCGCGGCTGGGGGATGTCCTCGGCGATGCCGACGACGGGTGCACCCCACGACCGGCAGAGCTCGGCCAGCGCGCCACCTCGGGTGACGGCCACGATGCGACCACCCGCGTTGGCCGCCGTCGTCACCGCCTCGAGGGTCTCCTCGGTGTGGCCCGAGAACGACATGGCGAACACCAGGCTGCGCTCGTTGACGTACGACGGTGGCTCGTAACCCTTGACCACGACCACGGGCACCGGCATGAACGGCCCGGCGATGTGGGCCAGCAGGTCGCCGGCCACGCCGCTGCCACCCATGCCGAGGACGAGCACGTTGTCGATCTGGGTGCCGTCGGGCAGGCCCTCGACCTGGTGGGCCGTGGCCACGGCCTCCTCGATCTGCTCCGGGAACGCCGCCGCCGTGGCGAACATCCCGAGCGAGTCGACTCGATCAGCCATCGCTGAACGTGGGCTCGATGCCGGCGGCGTCGGCCTTGGCCAGGAGGCGTTCGTGCTCGGCGTCGTCGGCCGCCTCGGCCTCGTCCACGAGCATCACGGGGATGTCGTCGTCGATGCGGTATTTCCGTTGGAGACGGGGGTTGTAGAGCAGGTTCTCGTCCTCGAAGTACAGCAGCGGGCCTTTGTCCTCGGGGCACGCCAGGATCTCGAGCAGCTGCGGGTCGAGCGCCATGGGATCTCCAGTTTCAGGGGTCGTCGGATGTCTGGTCGTTCAGGTGGGACCGAGGTCCTGGCCGGCCTGCTCCATGATGGCCTGCACCTCGGCCACCCGCCGAGCGCAGGCGTCGGGGTCCGCAGCCTCGAGGTTCAGGCGGAGCAGGGGCTCGGTGTTGGAGGGACGGAGGTTGAACCACCAGTCCCCGAAGTCCACGGTCAGGCCGTCCAGCCGGTCCTGCTCGGCGTCGGGGAAGCGGCCGGCCACGATGTCGATGACGGCTCGGGGATCGGGCACTTCGGTGTTGATCTCACCGGACGCGGCGTAGCGCTCATAAGGTCGGCGCAGCTCGGAGAGCGGGCGGCCGGAGCGGCCGAGCACGTCGAGGACCACGATGGCGGCGATGAGGCCGGAGTCGGCCCGGAAGTTGTCCCGGAAGTAGTAGTGCCCCGAGTGTTCGCCACCGAAGACGGCCCCGGTCTCGGCCATCACGGCCTTGATGTACGAATGACCGACCCGGGTGCGGACCGGCGTCCCCCCTGCCTCCCGGACGACTTCGGGAACGGTCTTGGAGCAGATCAGGTTGTGGATCACGGTGCCGCCCGGCTCGCGGGCCAACATCTCGTCGGCGACGATCGCCGTGGTGAGCGAACCGGACAGGAGCTGAGCCTTCTCGTCGACGAGGAAGACCCGGTCGGCGTCGCCGTCGAAGGCGAGGCCGACGTCGGCGCCGGTCGCCAGGACGCGGGCCTGGAGGTCTCGCTGGTTCTCGGGTTGGATCGGGTCCGCGGGGTGATTGGGGAAGGTGCCGTCCAGCTCCGGATAGAGGATCTCCAGCTCGAACGGCAGGGACGCGAACACGGCGGGAACGACGAGGCCCCCCATCCCGTTGGCGGTGTCGGCCACCACCTTGAGCGGCCGCAAGCCGTCGAGGTCCACGAAGGACCGGACGTGGTCGGCGAAACGGGACAGCACCTCGTCCCCGTGGCGGGCGCCGGTTGTGGCGGCCGGCGGGACACCGGCTCCCGCCCGGCGTCGGATGTCGGCCAGGCCGGTGTCCTCGCCGACGGGACGGGCGCCGGAGCGACAGAGCTTGATGCCGTTGTAGGCCGCCGGGTTGTGGGAGGCGGTGAACATCGCCCCGGGCGCGTCGAGGGCGCCGGCGGCGAAGTAGAGCATGTCGGTCGAACCGAGGCCTACGTCGACGACGTCGAGGCCCTGACTGGTCACCCCCGCGGCGAAGGCGTCGACCAGGGCGGGGCCGGTGGGGCGCATGTCCCGGGCGACCAGGACCCGCTCGGCCCCGTCGGCCTCCGCCACGAAGGCGGCGAAGGCGGCACCGACGGCTCCACACAGGTCGGCGTCGAGTTGCTCGGGCGCCAGGCCGCGGATGTCGTACGCCTTGAACACCGCGGCCAGGCGGTCCGCGGCGACGGGCGCGGCGGAACGGTCGGATGGGGAGGCCAAGCCGGTCACCCTACCGAACGAGGCCCCGGCGCTCCCGGTTCGGTGACGGCTCCGTCACTGCGGTACCGGCCAGCGGCGGCGTTTCGCCGGATCCGGAACAGGTCCCGGACGAGCCGGGTGCCGTCCCGGAGGACCTGGACGCTGGACTGGTCGGAGTTGGCCACCTGGACCGGGACCTCGGTGAGGCTCAACCCGTTGCGCTCGACCAGGTGGAACAGCTCGATGTCGAAGGCGAAGCCGTCGATCAGGCCCTGGCCGAGGACGAGGGGGGCCACGTCGGAGCGAAACCCCTTGAGGCCACACTGGGTGTCCCGGTAGTGGCCGAGGAGGACGGCCTGGGTGAGCACGTTGATGAAGCGACCACCGAACTCCCGCAGGCGGCGGGCCCGTACCAGGGTGACCGTGTCGGTGTGGCGACGGCTCCCCACGGCGACGTCCCAGCCCGCCTCGACCCGGTCGAGCACGACCAACAGGTGGGCCGGGTCGTAGGCCAGGTCGGCGTCGGTGAAGGCGATCGTCCGCCCCCGGGCCACCGCGGCGCCCGAACGCACGGCGGCGCCCTTCCCCCGGTTCTCGGGGTGGACCACGACCTGGTCGGCCCCCGCCGCCTTGGCCCGGGTCGCGGTGTCGTCGCCGGACCCGTCGTCGACCACCACCACCTCGACCTCGTCGGCTCCCAGAGCGGCGACGAGCACCTCCCGCACCCGGATGACGGCCTCCCCCACCACGTCGGGCTGGTGGTACGAGGGCAGGATCACGCTCAGCCGTCGGTCACCCGGCGCCGCTGGACGGGCCACCGGCTCGGCCTGGTCGGCCCGCACCGTGCGCAGGAGGATCCGACGGTGGCCGACCACCCGGACCAGCGCGGCCACGGTGAGCGCGACCAGCTTCAGGCCGAACAGGGTCAGCAGGGACGGGTCGCCCACGGCCACGACGAGGATCTGCAGCACCGCCAGGTCGGCCAGCCCGGCCACGAAGGCCACCTGCCCGAAGCGGCGGGGATCGCGGGCCCAACGGACGAACGGGTCGGCACCCCGGTCGGCGCGGCGATGCAGCAGGAACGAGATCGGGGCCGCGATCAGCAGGGCGATGGCGTCGGCCACGGCCACGGGCCAGCCCGTGACGGCGCGGATGACCAACAGCCCACCGACGTCGACCCCCGTGGCCAGCACGACGGCCGCCCCCGGGCCGAGCCGGCGCATCAGTCCGCCGCGCCCACCGGGACCTCGTCGGGCTCGTCCTCGACGACGAGCTCCTCCGGTTCGTCCTCGTCCTCCTCGCCCTCGAGGCCCAGCGCGGCGTCGGGGGGGTCCGGGCCGTAGACCGACGTGGCGACCGGCTCGGGCGGGACGGGGACGACCACCGGCGGGCGCCGAGCGAGCAGGATGACCCCGCCGATGCCCAGGAAGGTGAGCAGCCAGGCCAGCAGGTCGACCGGCGTCCAGCCGTAGTGCAACTCGACGTGGTTCTCGGTCGGGATCACGACCATGAGGTTGGGGGCGACCCGGTACGGCCCCTGGGCCCCGGACGTGTCCCAGTTCGGGAAGTAGGAGGCCCGGACGAGCACGGGTTGGCCGATCTCGTCGACGTCGAAGCTGATGCGGTCGTCGCCCGCCTCGATGTCGCTGACCTCGACCGGTTGGACCGGAACGGCCGGGGGGTCCTCCCCCGCCGCCACCCGGGGCCACTCCGGCGGGCCGTTCGCGGCCAGGAACACATCGTGGGCGTCGGCGTCGAGGTACCAGTCGACCGCCGGCGCCAGCCACTCGTCCTGCCCGTCGCCCACGTCGGTCACGACGGCGGGCAGGTTGACCAGGGGGGACACCAGCTCGGCGCCCGCCACCTCGAACACCGTCCACGGCCCGGACGAGGCCACCTCGGTGAGGTCGTCGACGTCCTCGGCCTGGTCCCGGGCCGTCTGCGACGTCGTCAGGTAGTACTCCACGCCCAGCAGCTGGAGGTGCTCGACGCCCCGACTCACGTCGAGCGGTCCGTAGGGCAGGTCCCGCTGGGCCCGCGAGGGCACGGCGGAGAGCTCGGACTGGTTCAGGAAGTGGAACGGCGTGGTGGCCGAGGACTCGAAGTAGAGGCCCTCCATGGAGCCGATGCAGCCGTTGGTCCAGTGGGGCAGCAGCATCAGGGCCATCGGGGTCCCGTAACGGACCAGCTCGGGCTCGTACTCCCACATGGCCCGACCGCAGCCGTGTTCCGCCCCGACGTCCTTCATGGTCTCGATGAGGTCGTGGTACTCGTGGTACCCGCCGCCGTCCACCGTCGGGGTCCGGGCCTCGTAGCCGGCGAAGTTCCAGCGGGCCCAACCGTCCACGAAGTTGTCGTCGCTCGCCGTCAACCCCATCCAGTGGTAGCGGTTCTGGGCATCGGTGTGACCGAAGGGCATCGTCCGCAGCGCGAGGCCGGCCCACACGAGGGCGACGAGCACACCCGCCACGGGAACGGCCCGGATCACGTTGTGGGCCACCACCGGTCGGCTGTCGGCGAAGCGCAGGACGAGGCTGCGCACGATCTCGACGATGCCGAGCGCGGCCAGGAGGTAGATGCCCAGGTAGTAGAAGGGCAGGAGGCGGGCATTCCACAGCCGGCTCTGCGGCAGGAGCACGAACGCCACACCGGCCAGCGCCGTCATGATCCCCAGGAAGAGGTGCGGCCGTTTGCGGCCGGCGATCCCACCCACGATGCCGACGAGGGCGAGCAGCCAGGCCACGCGCAGGTCCCAGGGCCAGAGCGAGTCGCCGACCCGGCCCCACCAGTCGGTGGACCAGAGCGGGTAGTTCGACCAGGGCTGGATCTTCTCCCAGCCCATGTCGTTCATGTAGTCACGGCGCCAGACGAAAGGCAGGGCCCAGAACGCTCCGAGCAACGCGGCCACGGGCACCGTCGTGACCAGCCAGCGCAGGGAGGACCGGCGGGCGTTCAGTGCGAGCAGGACCAGCGTGCCCGCGATGGCGAAGAAGGCCGGGATGAGGTGACAGAGGCCGACCAGGGCCAACAGCACGGCGGCGAGGGCCCGGTGCTTCCCCGTGCGCAGGCCCCGGGCGACCACGCCCAGGTACACCAACGAGAGCGACAGGCTGATGGCGAAGGCGAACTCACCCGCCATGGTCGAGGCGATGTTGCCGCCGTAGATGGTGAACCGGGTGTCGAAGAGGAAGAACACGGTGGCCGCGGCGAGCATCGGCGGCCCGGGGAAGCGCAGCCCACTCAGCTTGCCGAAGGCCCAGGCGGCGGCCGGGAGGAGGACCACGCCGCTGACCGCGACCAGCTTGAAGGCGACCGCATAGGGCAGGAGGACGTCGAGCAGCAGGATCAACAGGAACGGGACGACCATGTAGAAGTGGAACGCCGGGGCGCCGGCGTACCAGTCGGGGGTCCAGCCGCTCAGCCGGCCGTGGGTGAGGATGTGGTCCCGCAGGTAGGTGCCCGACCACACGTGGGCGCCCATGTCGCCGCCGGTCGGCGTGGTGTTGCGGAAGATCAGGTTCGGGTGGAGCTGGGCGAAGGTGAAGGCCACCGCGCCGACGACGACCGCGGCGCTTATCCAACTCTCCAGGGGAGCGGCCACGATGCGGGCGCGCAGCGTGGTCAGGCGGGAACGCATGGCCTCACCATCCTCGCAGGGGCGGGCCCGATTCGGACGGCAGGCGGTGAAGCCGCCGCCGTCCCGGGCTTCAGCGGCGACCCGCGCTGGCGCTGATGTCGGCCAGGACACCGTCCAGGGCCTTCTCGCCCTCGGGCGTGTGCCACTGGCGGACGTCACAGTTCGAGCAGGACCGCATCGTCATCATCCGACCCCCGACCTCGAGGCTGATCTCCACATAGGCGCGCCCACAACCGGGGCACCGCTCCTCCACCATGCTCACACTCCGTGATCGCTTGCCCCACCCATCGGAGCCAAACCGACCGGGTTGAGGCCATTCGCCACGTGCAGTGGCGAAACTGGGCACGGAACGCTCCGGTCAGCCGGCCTCGGCCAGGAGGATGCCGGTGGCCACCGCGTTGAAGGCGATGTGGGCCCAGATGGCGGGGCCGAGACGGCCGGTGCGCAGCGTGAGCCAGCCGAGCACCAGGCCGATGAGGGCCAACGCCGGGAACTGGAGGAGCTGCAGGTGGACGGCGGCGAAGGCCAACGACGAGATCCACAGGGCCCAGCGGGGCCCCCACCGCTTCTCGAGGGCCCGCAGGAACAGGCCCCGGAAGAAGAGCTCCTCGATGATCGGGGCCAGGACGGCCACGATCACGATGAGCAGGACCACGCCGGCCCGGTCGGTGGCCTTGTCGCTCAGGTGGCGGGCCTCGGCGGACAGGTCGTGGTCGAACTCCCAGCCCACGGCGTCGGTGACGCGGAACAGGACGGCGTAGAGGAGGGGGATGAGGACGATCTGGGTGCCCAGTCCGGCACCGATGCCCTTGGGGATGTCCAGCCACTCCATCCGGAAGCCGAAGTCGGCGACCACGCCGTTGCCCTTGCGCCGGGCCGCGTAGAGGGGCATCCCCAGATACCCCGCCCAGAGCGGGATCTGGAGGACGGCGATCATCGTCAGGGGCAGCTCGCCGTCGGCCCCCTCCTGGACGTACCCGGTGGCGGCGAGGATGGCGGCGCCGACGAAGAGGCCGGCGGCGTTGGCGATGAGCAGCCCGAGGAGCGCGTCACCGACGCCCCACCGGGGGGTGGGAAGCACCGCGGGCTCGGCGGGCAGGGGTTGCGGGGGCGGCGGGAGGGAGCTCAGCTGGCCTGAGCCTGCCAGATCGGCGCCACGTTGCGCCGGTCGTGCAGGACCCAGCCCTGGGGCGCGGTCACCCGGTCGGCGTGCCGACCGCAGAGGTCGTGATTGGCCGGGTCGTCCTCGATGACCAGGTCGTTCAACCAGATGGTGCGACCGGCGTAGTCGTAGGAGAGCGTGACCGCCGCCCGCTCCGAGCAGGTGGGGCGCGCGCAACGTCGAGCCATGGAGAAAACGCTAGTTCGACGTGACCCGGGAATCGTGGATACGGACCTCTACGCTGGGCGGATGGCGCAGCCTCCTCCGCCCCCGCCGCCTCCTCCCCCGAGCGGCAACAAGTCCGACGGCAAGTCCGGCAGCTCGACGCCGTGGCCGCGCTGGTCGCTCTGGGTCCTCGTCGGCGTGATCCTCGCCTCGTTCCTGCTCACCACGCTGGTCGGCGGCGACGACGGCGAGAGCATCTCCTACGAGGCGTTCATCCAGAAGGCGGGTGAGGGCGAGGTCGCGTCGATGACCTTCGACAACACCAACGCCAAGATCACCGGCAAGCTCGAAGACGGCACCGAGTTCAGCACCACCGGACCCCTGGAGAGCGGCATCCCGCCCGAGGACTTGGCCACCCTGCGGGCCAACGACGTCGAGATCGAATACGACACCCCGTCGCCGAACCCCCTGTGGAGCCTTCTCTCCTTCGCCCTGCCGATCATCCTGATCATCGGGTTCTTCTGGTGGATGAGTCGCCGGGCACAGGGGCAGATGGGCGGGATCATGTCCATCGGCCGGTCCCGGGCCAAGACCTACTCCACGGAGCGGCCGGGCACGACCTTCGCCGACGTCGCCGGCTACGACGGGGTCAAGCAGGAGATCACCGAGGTGGTCGACTTCCTCAAGCACCCGGAGCGCTTCCGGGACATCGGCGCCCGCATCCCCAAGGGCATCCTGCTGGTCGGCCCTCCGGGTACGGGCAAGACGCTCATCGCCCGGGCCGTCGCCGGCGAGGCGGGCGTGCCCTTCCTGTCCGTGACCGGCTCGGACTTCATGGAGATGTTCGTCGGCGTCGGCGCCAGCCGGGTCCGTGACCTGTTCGAGTCGGCCCGCAAGATGGGTCGGGCCATCATCTTCGTGGACGAGATCGACAGCATCGGGCGCAAGCGCGGCGCCGGCCTCGGCGGCGGCCACGACGAGCGGGAGCAGACGCTCAACCAGATGCTGTCGGAGATGGACGGCTTCGAGGCCACCGAGGGCATCGTCATGATCGGCGCGACCAACCGGCCGGACATCCTGGACTCCGCCCTCCTGCGCCCTGGCCGCTTCGACCGTCAGGTCACCGTGCCCCTCCCGGAGCTGGAGGACCGCAAGGCCATCGTCCGGGTCCACGCCCAGCACAAGCGCCTGGCCGAGGACGTCGACCTCGACGTGGTGGCCCGGGGAACGCCCGGCATGAGTGGGGCCGATCTGGCCAACCTGGTCAACGAGGCCGCGCTGTTCGCGGTGCGTGACGGCGAGGACGCCATCTACATGCGCCACTTCGAGATGGCGCGGGACCGGGTGCTCATGGGGCAGCGTCGGGACTCCATGGCCCTCTCGGACGCGGAGAAGGAGGCCATCGCCTACCACGAGGCCGGCCACGCCGTCTGCGCCGCCACCCTCGAGCACGCTGACCCCGTGCACAAGGTCACGATCCTGCCCACGGGCATGGCCCTGGGTGTCACCCAGCAGCTGCCCGTCGAGGAGCGCCACATCCATCGCCAGGACTACATCGAGGACACCCTCGTGGTCCGCATGGGTGGGCGCATCGCCGAGGAGCTGGTGTTCGGGGTCATCTCCACGGGCGCCAACAACGACCTCGTCGGCAGCACCGAGCTGGCTCGCAAGATGGTCCGCGAGTGGGGCATGAGCGAGCGCATCGGGCCCATGGCGTGGGGCAACCAGGGTCAGGTGTTCCTGGGCGAGGACCTCATGCACACCCGGGACTACAGCGACGACACGGCCCGGATCATCGACGAGGAGGTCGAGCAGATCCTGCGGGACCAGGAGCAGCGGTGCCGCGAGGTGCTCACCGAGCACCGCAACGGACTCGACCTCGTGGCCCGGGCCCTCCTGGAGCACGAGACCATCGACGGGGCCGAGGTCGTCCGCCTCATCGGCGTCGCCGCCAATGGCCACGCCAGCAACGGTTCGGGTGACGGCACCGGCGAGCACCCGGTCACGGTCCCCGAGGACGTCATGGAACCCCCCAGCTAGCCCTCCGAGCCCGCCCCACAGCTGGGTGGGGCCGAACCCGGCGCTCGGGCTTCGGCCATGGCGGCCCAGAGATGGGTGGCGGTCACCGGGCCCAGGAACGACCGCACCACGGCACCGTCGGCGCCACAGATGACGGTGGTGGGCACGGCGTCGATGCCGTACCGCTCGTGCAGGGCGGCCGCGGCGTTGACCTCGATCTCCTGGCTGGCCACGGCCGGTGACTCGAGCTGGCGGGCCACCTCCCAGGTGGCGGCGCACGTGCCGCACGTCGCCGAGCTGAAGACCACGACCAACCAGTCGGCGTCGGGCCGGGTGAAGTCGGCCCGGTCCAGGGCCGTGGGCACGTGGTGTCGGTCGACGACGGGCCCGGCTCCGGGCCGGCGGCGCTGCAGCCACGCCGCCACCAGGGCGACGGCGGCGGCCAGCACGACGGCCAGCAGGAGCCGGGCCATCAACCGAAGGGCGCGGCGGGCTCGGAGACCGTCCCGGCCAGGGGTACGGCGATGGCTCCGGACGAGTCGGCGGGGTCGCCTATTACCACCCGGCGCTCGATGGTCACCGGGCCGTCGGCCTCGATGATCAGTGGGAGGTCGGAGCCGATGCCGAGCTCGCCGACGTTCACGACGAGGCGCCCGGCCGGCGGGACCTCCAGGTCCGTGGCCTCCGCCGACTCCACCAGGGTCCCGCCGTCCAGCGAGCGGAAGGTGACCAGGACCGGCGTGCTGCCCGAGGGGTTGGCCACGACCACGGTCTCATCGGTCGACGAGGCGGCCAGCACCGCCTCCTGCATGAGCAGCGGAGCCCCGAACATCAGATCGAAACCCGGCCGATCGCCGTCGTCATCGCCCTCCAGCACCCGTTCGACCACCACCGGTACGTCGTTGACCGAGACCACACGCGCCCCGTGGCGCAGCACCGGCTCACCCTCGGCTGCGCCGATCGCCGTGCCGATGCGCTCCTCGTCCTGGACGGCCACCTCCTGATAGCCCTCGGGCGGAATGGTCAGGCTGAACGGCTCGATGGCACCGAAGCGGTCGACCTCGTCGGGCTCGATGTAGAGGTCCACCTCGGCCGCCGTGTCCCCTGGGTTGTACACGACGTAGGTCTCGCGGAGGCCCTCCTCCACGATGCCGTCGGGGAAGTACCAGGTCGTCGCCCGTCGGGGGGCGCCGGATGCGACGTCGAGTCCCCGCGGGCCCTCGGATCCGTCGACGTCGAGCAGGCGACTGACCACGAGCCGACCGGAGCGAGCCTCCACCGAGACCGACACGTGGTCCCGGCGGGTCACCAGGGTGCCGATGTCCTCGACCACCAGTGACTGGGCAGGCACGGCATAGGCCTCGAACTCGACGGGTGTGCGCAGGTCCTCTTCGGTGCGGAAGGTCACGTCCACGACGGCCGGGTCCGGGAAGGGGTTGAAGAAGGCCAGCGTCTCCACGCTGTCCGCGGTGGTGCGGCCGTCGGCGAAGTACCAGCTGTCGGCCGCCTGGCTGGTGCAGGGGCTCACGTCGGCGCCATTGGCGCCGTCCACGCGCTGCTCGACCGACACCGCGCCGCCCGCCAACTCGACCAGAGCCGCGGCGTACTCGGCGTCGACCTCGTCGGCGAGCCGGACCGCTATCCGGTCCTGAGCCGGGACCTCCAGGTCCACGGCCACCGGACGCTCGGTGAGGGCCGGCGGCGTCGTGGTGGTCGTCGAGGACGGGGTCGCGGTGGTCGTCGTCGTGTCCGGGCCGTCGTCGGACCCGTCGGTGGTGCTCGGCGGAGCCGTGGTCGTCGTCGTCGTCGACGGGTCGGTCGTCTCCGCCGGGTCGGTCTGGAGCACGACCTGGGAGGGAATCGAGGGGAAGATCGTCAGCGTGCCGCTCAGCGCCCGGTCGGTGGCGTTGGCCACGATGATGGTCGTGTCGGCTCGGCCCCCGTCGGTCGCCGTTCCCCCGCCGCAGTACCAGGTGCTCGTCAAGGCGTCCTCCGGCGCACTCACGGGCAGGAAGCCCTGGGCCTCGAGCGGGGTGATGGCGTCGACCGCCTCGGACTGGTCGCGTTCGTGGTCCTGGTCGACCACCCAGGCCCCGACGACGAGGCCGGCGAGGATCACGACCGCGGGCCAGCGCGAGAACTTCACGAGGGGGCCTCCCCACGTCGGGCCGGTCGGGCCGGTCGCCGGACCCGGGAGATGACGAAGATCCAGAGGCCGGCCTGGACGGCGATCAGCAGATAGCGGGTGATCGGCCGTTCGAACGTCAGCGTGGCGGTGCCCTCCCGCGGCAGGTCGAAGGCATTGGCCCAGCCGAACACGGTTCGGCGATCGGCCTCCTCGCCGTCGACCGAGAGGGTCCAGCCCGAGGTGGGACCGGACGCCAGGTAGAGCTCGCCCTGGCCGTCGACCGGCCCACGGAACGTGGTCGGCCCCAGCTCGTCACCCAGGGCCGCGGTGGAGTCACCGAAGTCGGTGGCGGTGGCCGCGGCCAGGGCCTCCCGCGGCGTGACCGGCTCCTCACCCAGATCCCCCGCGTCGGTGTCCGGCAAGAGGGCACGGGTCGGGATCCACGCCGCGTTCTCGTAGAGGGTCACGGCGGGATTGACGTTGATCTGGACCAGGTCGAGCTGGCTGGACAGGGCGTCGCTGACGGCCGGGTCCAACGGGTACTCCTCGCGGGCGAACGGCTGGGGGGCGAGGCGCTCGGGTACGACCACATACCGGATGCCCATCGGGCCGAGCAGGTCACCGAGGCGGTTGGTCTCGCGCCGTGTCGCCGTGCGGAGGGCCTCGGCCAGCATCTCGGTCCCGCCCGTCGTGCTGCCCGGGAACAGCTCGGTGACGTCGGGCAGCCCGTTGTCGGACGTGGCGTACGCCGTGTCCTCGTTGAGCCGCCAACCCGACAAGGGCAGCACGTCGGGGTCGCCGATCCAGAGCACCCGGAACGGGGCGTCCTCCTCCTCGGCGTTCAGGAAACTGAGGGCGACGGTGAAGTCGTTGCGGGGCAGGTACCAGCGACCATTGCCCACCGACGCCAGGAACGGACCCATGCCGATGATGAGGGCGACGACGCCGACGACCAGGCCGATCTGACGCCAGCTGAACCCCTTGCCCACGACATCGCGCTCGAACGCGACGGCGGCGAGCCCCGCGGCCATGGCGACGGCGGCCGCCGCCGGAGCGAGCAGGACCTCGGGTGCGGGCAGGGCGACCGGAGACCATCCCGCCTCCCCCGCCCACAGCAGGCCCCAGCCGACGAGGGCCATCGCCCAGACCCGTAGGGCCCACGCGGCCCGCCACTCGCGGCCCACGACGATCGGCACGACGGCCAGGACCAGGAAGGCGAAACCGGCCAGCCCGGCGCCGACCGGTCCTGACTCGAAGCGCAGGAGCTCGGGCACGGTGAGGGCCCCCGCCCCTTCCCGGATCCCGCCCACGGCGGTCCACGGGGTGTCGGCGCCGAAGAAATCGAGGCTCCAGGGGAACTGCAGGACCACGGCGACGGCCGCGCCGAGCAGTCCGGTGGCGACGACCCGACCCGCGGCCGCCCCTTGCCCGGTGAGCACGATGCCGAAGCCGAGCCCCAGCGCCATCGCCACGACGATCACGACCAGCAGGGGCAGGAACAGGGCACCGATCGCCGTGGTCAGGCCCAGCCCCAGACCCGCCCGCCAGAGGCCACGGTCCTCCCCGGTGAACGGCTCCAGGCGGCTCGCCCGTACCAGCCCCCCGAGCACGAAGGGCGCGGCGGCGTAGGCGATCAGGCCGCGGAGGGAGCCGTCGGCCAAGGCGTTGTAGGCCACCGGCGAGGCGACGTAGACGATCAGCGCGGTGACCCGCCCGTAGACCGAGTCGGTCTCTCGCAGGAGCCGCCAGGCCCCGAAGCCCCCGAGCGGGATCAGGCCCAGGATGAACACCGTCCTGGCCAGGCCCATGAACGTCAGGAAGAGGGTGCCCCAGGCGCTGAGGGCGAGGAACGCCGTCGGAGCGGGGGCGTCGGATCCCAGGCCGGCCGACCGCCAGCCCGAGAAGAACTCGTTCCAGAGCACGCTGGGGCCGCCAGGGAACGGGGCCAATTCGCCCACCGCGGGGATGGAGCGGGTGATCAGGTGACGGCTCCCGATCAGCAGGAGGAAGACGAGCACCACCCAGACCGCGGTCGAGACACCACTCGGCCCGGAGCGCACGAAGTCCACGACGCCCTCACGGACCGTGGTCACCGCCGACCGGCGCTCGTCCGGACGTTCCCGATGCTGGAAGGCCTGGACCCGGACCAAGCCGTGGGCCTGCAACGCCCGCAGGTCACGATCCGAGGTCCGCCGCAGTCGGGACAATCGGCGGCGCCGGCCGATGATCTGGGAGAACCGGGCCAGGTTCCACGTCCACGCCCCGAGGGCGGCCCGGGCCCGGCCCGCTCGGGCGGTCACCAGGCCCGCGCCGAAGTCGACCAAGGACAGCAAGGCCAGCAGAGGGGCCAGCCAGACCAAGGTGCCGAGGCCGTAGCAGGTCAGGACGGTGCGCAGACGGTGCCGCTCGCTGAGGCGGTACTCGTCGAGGTCCGGTCGCCGGGCGGGAAGGTCGGCAACGTGGCGGGCGTGGGCCGCCGGGGCCACGATCACCTGCGCCCCGGCGACACGGGCCCGCCAGCACAGGTCGAGATCCTCCCCGTAGAAGCGTTGAGCGGGGTCGAAGCCGCCGAGCGTGGCGAACAGGTCGGCCCGGATGAGCTGGCAGCCGCCGGGCAGGTAGTAGACGTCACGGACGGCGTCGTGCTGTCCCTGGTCGTACTCCCCCGGCTCCACGTAGGACGACGCGTGCCCGGTGCGGTCGACGGTCATGCCCATCGCCAGCAGCTGGCGGGGGTCGTCCCACTCGGACACCTTGGGCCCGACCAGGCCGGCGTTGGACCGGCCCGCCTCTTCGACGAGGGCCGTGACGGCGCCGGGACCGAGCGCGATGTCGTCGTGGCAGATGAGCAGGTAGCTGGCCCCTTCGACGGTCTCGAGGGCCTCGTTGGCGGCGGCACCGAAACCGGGGTTGGTGTCGATCCGGCGCACGAAGGCCGTGGGGCAGGCGGCGGCCACGCGTTCGGTCGGATCGACGGTGCTGCCCGCGTCGACGACGAGCACGGTGAGGTCCGGGTAGTCCTGGGCGGCGAGCGCGCGCAGGCCCTCGTCGAACCACGTACCGGGTTCGTGGGTCACCACGACCGCGACGACGGCGGGCGTGATCGGACCGGGGGCAGGCGCCGCGGGATCGGCGGCGGGTTCGTCCACGATGCGCGCAGGCTAGCGGTCGCACTCCGGCCCCAGGGGGCACCCGCAGCCCGTTCGTCACATCCCGAGAGGGCCCCGATGCCCGCTCGGGCCGGGTTTGCTTGCTCTGGTTAGCAGTTAGGCTGCGCCCCATGCCGTCGTCCCTGTTGACCGCCCCCGTGCGCCGCACGCTGATCCTGGCCAGGGAGGCCCTCTACGTGACCGTGGGCGCCGGCGTGCTCGCCGTCCAGCGGGTACAGGTCCAACGCCGGGAGCTCGAGCGCGAGCTCGGCCGTCGGTTCTCCGGATCCCCCGGACCCCAGCCGGGATGAGGCTCCGGGTCGCGGTCGACGCGACCCCCCTGCTCAAGCGGCCCACCGGGGTCGGCGGCGTGACCCGGGCCCTGCTCGAACGACTCGGGCGGCGCTCCGACGTCGCCGCCCTGGCCTTCGCCGTCTCCTGGACCGGTCGGGGCCACCTGGCCGAGCTGCTCCCGCCCGGGGTCACGACCGTCGGTCGACCGATGGCCGCCCGACCGCTGCGGGCGCTGTGGCACCGGGTCAACTGGCCGCCCATCGAGCTCTGGACCGGAGCCGTCGACGTGGTCCACGGGCCGAACTTCGTCGTCCCCCCGAGCCGGCGGGCGGCCCGGGTGGTCACCGTCCACGACCTGACCGCGGTCCGCTTCCCGGAGCTGTGCACCGCCGACGTCCTCGCGTACCCCGACCTCCTCGGTCGGGCCCTCGCCAGCGGGGCCTGGGCCCAGGTCCCGTCGGTGGCCGTGGCCGAGGAGGTGCTCGAGCACTTCGCCGTCCCGGCCGACCACGTCGTGGTGGTGGCCAACGGGGTCGACGACGTGCCGACCGCTCCCGAAGGCGCCGGCCGGGCCCGGGCCGGGCGCGAGCGCTACGTCCTCGCTCTGGGGACCTTCGAGCCCCGCAAGGACCTGCCCACGCTCGTGGCCGCCTTCGACGCCGCGGCGAACGACGATCCCGACGTCGGACTGGTCCTCGCCGGTGCGGACGGGTGGGGCGCCGAGGCCGTACACACCGCGGTGGCCAACTCCCCGCACCGGGAACGGATCCGCATCACCGGATGGCTCGACGACCAGGCCCGGGCCGCGCTCCTGCGGGAGGCGACCGTCCTGGCCTACCCGTCGCTGTATGAGGGGTTCGGGCTCCCTCCCCTGGAGGCGATGGGGGTCGGGGTCCCGGTCGTGGCCACCCGGGTCGGCGCCCTGCCCGAGGTCCTCGGCGACGCCGCCGACCTCGTTCCCCCGAGCGACGTCGACGCCCTGGCCCAAGCCCTGGTGCGGGTTCTCACCGACGAGGCGCACCGGGCCGCCATGGTGGTCCGAGGCCACCGTCGAGCGGATCGCTACTCGTGGGAGGCCCATGCCGACGGCCTGGTGGCCCTGTACCGCCGAGCGGCGGCGAGTGCCCCGGGCGCCGCTCCGTAGACTCCGGCCGGTGCGAGCCCTGGTCACCGGCGCAGCCGGCTTCGTCGGGCGCCACCTCGTCGCCGGGCTGCAGGAGGCCGGCGACGACGTCCACGAGACCGACCGTCATCTCGGCCTCGACATCCTCGACCCGGCGGGGTTGGCCGACCTGTTCACGTCGATCCGCCCGCAGGTCGTGTACCACCTCGCCGGGCAGGCCGATGTGGGAGGGTCGTGGGCCAGCCCGGTCGAGACCTTCCGCATCAACGCCGAGGGCACCCTGAACGTGCTCAACGCCGCCGGGCGAGCCGGCGTGGAGCGGGTCGTGGCCGTGGCCAGCGCCGACGTGTACGGCCAGGTGCCCGAAGCCGAGCTGCCGATCGGTGAGGATCGGGCCTTTCGCCCCGTCAGTCCGTACGGCGCCAGCAAGGCGGCCGCGGATGTGATCGCCCTGCAGGCGTACCTCGGCCACGGCCTGGCCGTGCTCCGGGCCCGGCCCTTCAACCACCTCGGCCCCGGGCAGAGCGACCGCTTCGTGGCGTCGGCGGTGGCCTCCCGCATCGCCCGCAACGAGGTCAGCGGCAGCGACGAGGTCCCGGTCGGCAACCTGAGCGCCCGCCGGGACTTCACCGACGTGCGGGACGTCGTCCGGGCCTACCGGCTCCTGGCTGAGCGAGGCCAGCCCGGCGAGGCCTACAACGTGTGCTCCGGTCGGGACATCGCCGTCCAGGAGGTCGCCGACCGCCTCGTCGCCCTGGCCGAGCGCCCGATGGCCTTGGTCCCGGACCCCGACCTGCTCCGCCCGGTGGACACGCCGGTCCTGCGCGGCGATCCCCGCCGCCTCCACGAGGCGACCGGATGGGAACCCACGATCTCCCTCGACCAGACCCTGGCCGACGTCCTCGACGACTGGCGCAAACGCGTCCGGGAGACCTGAGCCCGGCGGCCGTCGTTGCGCCGGTGGCGGTCCCGTCAGCCGGCCGAGCGCTCGTCCAGCGCCCGCCGGACCTTGCCGTGACACCCCTCGACCAGGTCGCGGTCGTGACGGTCGCAGTCCTGGGCCAGTCGCCGCAAGGCCACGTCCCACTGCGCGAGCCGCTGGTCGCCGTAGAGCGACGGGCCCCGGCTGATCCAGGCCAGGTCGGTCTCACAGAGGGCCACCTGCTGCTCGGCCTCGGTGTACCGGTTGGCCACGACCGGCAGGCGATCGGCCTTGGCCGTCGGATAGGCGGTTCCCGCCACGAGTTCGTGCGGCTCGAGCTTGAACAGGCCGGCCAGCAGGGTCACGGTGCGCTCACCGGGGTACGACATGCCTGCCTCGACGTGGGAGATGGTGACCCGCGAGACGCCGAGACGCTCCGCCAGGTCGGCCTGCGTCCAACCCTGCTTGGCGCGGTGGTCCGCGATGCGGCGGCCCAGCACGTTGCGCTCCAGTTCGCGGGCCATGGGGTCAAGGTACGGGAACGCGGCCCCTGCCCGCTGCCAAGCCAGTTGGCAGACACGGTCCCTCCCCCGGGATACAACGGGGCCCATGCCCCGACGCGCGCTCATCACCGGCATCACCGGCCAGGACGGTTCCTACCTGGCCGAGCACCTCCTCGACCATGGCTACGAGGTGGTCGGCATGGTCCGGCGGTCCAGCACCGTGAACTTCGAGCGGATCGCCCACATACAGGACCGCATCACCATCGTGCCCGGTGACGTGCTCGACGAGATCTCCATGATCGAGATCCTCTCCACCCACCGGCCCGACGAGGTCTACAACCTGGCCGCCCAGTCCTTCGTCCAGACGTCGTTCAACCAGCCGGTCCTGACCGGGGAGACCACGGCCCTCGGCGTCACCCGCCTCCTCGATGCCATCCGCATCGTCGATCCCGACATCCGCTTCTACCAGGCGTCCAGCAGCGAGATGTTCGGCAAGGTCCAGGAGGTCCCCCAGACCGAGTCGACCCCGTTCTACCCCCGCAGCCCCTACGGCGTGGCCAAGGTCTACGGCCACTGGATCACGATCAACTACCGCGAGTCGTACAACCTCCATGCATCCAGCGGCATTCTGTTCAACCATGAATCGCCGCGACGGGGGATGGAGTTCGTGACCAGGAAGATCAGCCACACGGTGGCCCAGATCAAGCTGGGGCACGCCGAGGAGCTGCGCTTGGGGAACCTCGAGGCGCAGCGGGACTGGGGCTA
>DATDAH010000047.1:0-2084 GCA_036525535.1 Acidimicrobiales bacterium | reverse complement strand
TGGCCCTGACCTGGACGGACGAGTTCGGCGTGGGTCGCCGCTTCTTTGACGACCCTGATGTCCGTCAAGGTGCGGTCGAGTTAGCCACACCCGCCACAGACGCCGAGCTCACCCTCGAGTCGCCCGTCGGCGACCTCACTGTCTGTGGTTTCGCGGCGAACTGACCCCCTGACCCATTTCAGCCCTCGACTTCGGAGACTTGGCCCGAACTCACCGGCAGCACCCGGGTCAGCGCAGCGCGGCCAGGAAGGCGTCGCTGATGCGGTCGGCGGTGTCCGGGGTGAGGGCGTTGTGGACCGGGAGGCGGAGTAGGCGACTGGTGATCTCGTCGGTCACGGGGCAGTCGCTGTCGTAGGCCCGGAAGCGGCGGCCGCCCTCGGAGTCGTGCAGTGGGACGAAGTGGAACGAGGCCTGCACCCCCGCGGCCCGAAGCGCGCCCTGCACGCGGGTGCGGGTGTCGGCGTCCTCCAGGAGCACGTAGTACAGGTGGTAGGCGTAGTCCCGGGCGCCGGGCATGACCGGGACCTCGAAGCCCAGCGCCGCGGCTTCGGGGCCCAGCCGCTCCTGGTAGCGCTCCACGACGGCGCGACGCTTGGCCAGGATCGCGTCCCGGGCCTCGAGCTGGCCCAGGAGGTAGGCGGCCAGGATGTCGGACATCCCAAAGGACGACCCCGTGTCCCGCCACGTGTACTTGTCGACCGTGCCGCGCTCGAAGGCGCGCCGGTCGGTGCCCTTCTCGTAGAGGATGTTGGCCCGCTCCACGTCGGCCGGGTCGTTGAGGACCAGGGCCCCACCCTCGCCGCACGTGAAGCTCTTGGTCTCGTGGAAGCTGACCGCCGACATCCGGCCGAAGCCGCCCAAGGGCTGACCGTCGAAGCGCCCGAAGAGCCCGTGGGCGTTGTCCTCGATCAGGTCGATGCGGGGGTGGTCGGCGAGCACGGCCCGCAGGCCCGGCACGTCGCACGCCACTCCGGCGTAGTGGACGGCCACGACGGCCCGGGTCGAGTCGTCGATGAGCTCGGCCACGTGGTGGGGGTCGATGCCGAGGGTCTCCCGCTCGATGTCGGCGAACACGATCTTGGCCCCTTCGCGGATGAAGGCCAGGGCGCTGGACACGAACGTGAACGAGGGCACGATCACCGTGTCGCCCGGCTCGAGCGCCAGCAGCATGGCTGCCATCTCCAACGCGTCGGTGCAGGAGGTGGTCAAGAGGACACCGGCAGCATCCAGCTCGTTCTCCAGGAGGGCCGTGACCCGCTTGGCGAACGGCCCGTTCATGGACGTGTGGCCCCCGACCACCGCCTGCTGGATGTACTCGACCTCCCGACCCTCCAGGGTGGGTTGGTTGAAGCGGATCTCGGACTCAGGCATGGGCCCACCGGTCGATCGGGCGACCCAGCTCCTCGGCCAGGTCGGCGTTGGCATCGGCGAACCAGGCGACCAGTCGGGCCCGCGTGCCGTCGTCGAGGGCCATCTCGCCCTCCCCCGCATTGTGGCGCTCGTGGACCGCGAACGCGGGCCCCGGGTCCAGCCCGAGCTCGGCCTCGATGTCGGCGAAGCGCCCCGGTACGGCGATCAGGTCCTCGAGGATGATCACCTGGACGGCCTCGCGCCCGAAGGTCTCGAGCCACCGTCGGAGGTCGTCGACGTAGCGGCCACGGGACAGATACCGGTACGGCGAGACCGAGATGGCGTCGGTGTCCCAGGGGCGGGACTCGGCCGCCGGGTCGAGGGCGGCCTCGACCGGCAGGTCCTCCACGCCCTGCTCCCGGGAGAACCGGTAGTGCGAGAGCGCCCGCTCCACCGGGTCGCGGAGGACCACGAGGATGCGGGCCTCGGGGAAGGCGGACCCGATCTGCGCGCACGCGACGTCGGACTCGAAGTAGCTGGTGCTCTTCTCACAGCGCAGGCGGACGTCGGGGCCGACGTCGGGGAAGTGGCGGGCCAGGTAGGCGTCGGCGTCGGCTCCCGGCTGCAGGAAGAACTTCGGCTCCGGGCGCCGCGGCTGGGCCAGCACGACCTGAGGATGCCGCTCCAGCGCGGTGGCCACGCTCGTGGTGCCGCAGCGCTGCGCCCCCACGATG
>DATDAH010000046.1:0-7241 GCA_036525535.1 Acidimicrobiales bacterium | reverse complement strand
TGCCGACCACCATGTAGAGGTCGCCGGTGCCGTCGCTCCCGGTGGTTCCCATGTCCTCTCCGAAGATCGTCGTCTCGTTGGCGCCGTCCGAGGCGCGTGGGCGCCGGTTCGCACCTACCCAGCACAGCTGCCGTCAAGCCGCGCCCCATCGCTGCGATCCGGCCCATGGCCGACCGGAAGCCGCCCCGGCCTCAGGCCGGTCAGCGGGTGACGCTACTGGCGGAGACCGGCCGCCCCGCCGGTCAGGCCACCATCCTGCGGGAGCTCGTCCACGGCCTGACCGCCTGCTGAGCCCGGCCGTCGGACGGCCTGGGCGGCCCACCCGAAGTCGTTGACCGGGCCTCGGGCTCGTCCACGGCTACCAGGCCTGACGGCCGAGGAAGGCGAGGAGCTTGGTCTGCTCGTCGGCCCCCTCGGGTGGCGTGAGCTCGGGGCCGAAGACCTCGGGCTGGCGGATCGCCTCGGGGGGCATCTCGGCGAAAGCCTCGGCCCAGCCGGCGAGCTCCTCGGCGTCGAAGCGGAAGTCCTGGTTGAAGGACCGGGCCAGGTCCCAGCTGTGAAGCCGCAGGTCGCTGGTGATCACCATGTCGAACGCCGGGGCCCAGGGTCCCTCGCCGAGGTGTCGGTGGGGCTCGTGGACCTGGAGGGCCACGGTCTGGTCGTCCAGCAGCACCTGGGCCGCGTCCCGGGCGACGGCCCACGCCGCGGCGGGATCGTCGTCGACCGAGGGAGCCTCGGTGGGCAGCGAGCGGCCGATCATGCCGAGCAGGAAGCTGTGCATGTCCACCATGTGACGGACGACGTCCCGGGCCGCCCACCCCTCACAGGGTGAAGGGTTCGACCAGCCATCGGCCGGCGCGTCCTCGACGATGGCCGTGAAGTCAGCCGCCACCGAGCGGTAGCGGTCGGCCAGCGCCGCGGTGTCGACCAGCGCGTCCAGGCGCTGGTAGCTGCCCTCGACCCCCTCGGCCATCCCGGTGGCGGCGATCATGTCCCGGACCTCGCGGGACGGGCAGGCCATCGTGATCGTGAGGGTGGTCCGACCGGCGTCCTCGGTGAGGACGAAGGTGTTCACCACCGAGTCGGCCTCGTCCTCCGGCTCCTCGTTCATCCACTCGGTGGACACGAGGCGTTCGGGCGGCTCGAGCACCCGGTAGACCCCACCCTGGACCATGGACGCCCCGTCCGGACCCTCCGATCGGAAGCGCCAAGCCCCGCCGACCCGCAGATCGATGTCGCACTCGACCAACTGCCAGGGCAGTGGGTTGTACCAACGCTTCAGGAGCTCGGGCCGGGTCCAGGCGTCGAAGACGACCTGACGGGGGGCGGCGAAGCTCCGGGTCATGACGATCTCGGTGTCCGACGGGGTGCTCACCTCCAGGGTGGCGAAGTCGGTCATGACGGATCCTCTCCTTGGGTCTGCAGTTCGTCGAGCAGTGCGTCGAGGCGCTGGAAGCTCCCCTCCCAGTGCTCCCGGTACGCCGCCAGCCAGTCGGTGGCCGCCTTCAGGCGGGCCGCCTCCAGGCGGCAGGGCCGTCGCTGGGCGTCGCGCCGGCGCGACACCAGGCCGGCCCGCTCCAGCACCTTCAGGTGCTTGGAAATGGCGGGCTGGCTGATGGCGAACGGCCGGGCCAGCTCGGTCACGGTGGCCTCGCCCCCGGCCAGTCGGGCCAGGATGGCCCGGCGGGTGGGGTCGGCGAGGGCCGCGAACGTTCCGTCCAGCTCGTCTGGGCTCAACTCTTGATAACCAGTCAGTTGCATAACTGACTAGTTATCTACAGCGGCCCGGCCCTGCTGTCAAGGAGAAGCGAAGCGCTGCACGAAGCCGAGGGCGGTGTCCACCACCGCTCGCCAACCGTTGTCGATGACCAGGGAGTGGCCCCGACCGGGCATCTCCACGATCTCCGTCACGCCCGGGTTGCGCTTCTGCTTCTTGTAGGAGGCGTTGGCGATGGCCGGCGGGACGGTGTGGTCCTTCTCGCCCGAGATGATGAGCAGAGGGCCGCGCTCCGGGTTCTTGGACCGGACCTTCGTCTCACTCCACGGGTTGAAGTTGGCCGCCGCGGCCTGGAAGATCGGCTCGCCCGATCCGGGGACGGCGTAGGTCTCGTACAGCTCCTTGGCCTCCTCCTCGCTGACCTCGTTGGCGAAGCCGTAGCGGAACTGCTCGAGGGTCAGGGGGACGGCCCGGCCCCGGTTGGCCGGGTTGCCGAGCACCGGCGCCGCCGAGCGCAGGGCCGATATGGGCAGGGGCAGCACGCCTCGGAACGGGGCGGGGTCGATGGCCACGGCCACCGCCGACCGGCCCCGGCCGGCGAGGATCTGGGTCAGCAGGCCGCCGAACGAATGGCCGACGATCACGGGCTTGGTGGTCAACTCGGCGGTGACGGCCTCGTAGTGGTCGGCGATGTCGCCCACGCCCTTGTGGGCGAACACCTCAGGATGGGCCTTGGCCTCCTCCACCGTCTCAGGATCGTCAGGCCAACCCGGCGCCAGCGTGGCGAAGCCCGCCTCCTCGAAGACGGTGCGCCAGCGGTCCCAGCTGTTGGGCAGGAGCCACAGGCCATGGACGAACATCACCGGGGTCCTCCCGGATGCATTGACCTCCGCGACCTGCTCGGTCTCGTGGGTGGTCAGCTCGGACATGGGGCCTCCTGGGGGGTGGGAATGGCCGCTTGCACCCTACGACCACGTCACCTTCGCGACGCGAGGGCCTACGGTCGGGTCATGACCCTCCCCACCCGGACCCTCGGGACCGACGGGCCGGAGGTCTCGGCCCAAGGCCTCGGCTGCATGAGCATGACCGACTTCGCCTATGGGCCGGCCGACGAGGACGAGGCCGTGGCCACCCTCCACCGGGCCCTGGACCTCGGCGTGACCTTCCTCGACACCGCTGACGTCTACGGCCTCACCGAGAACGAGAGGCTGGTCGGCCGCACCATCGCTGATCGTCGCGACGAGGTCGTCCTGGCCACCAAGTTCGGCAACGTCTTCCGGGACGGGCAGCGGGGGGTCGACGGCTCCCCCGCCTACGTGGCCGAGGCCTGCGACGCCTCCCTCGATCGGCTCGGCGTCGACCACATCGACCTCTACTACCTGCACCGTCCGGACCTGACCGTGCCCATCGAGGACACCGTGGGAGCGATGGCGGAGTTGGTGACCGCGGGCAAGGTCCTCCACCTCGGCCTGTCCGAAGCGTCGGCCGACACCGTGCGCCGGGGCGCCGCCGTGCACCCGATCGCCGCCCTCCAGAGCGAGTGGTCGCTGTTCACCCGCGGCCTGGAGGACGACGTGGTCCCGGCCTGTCGCGAGCTCGGCATCGGTCTCGTGCCCTTCAGCCCGCTCGGCCGGGGGATGCTCACCGGCTCGGTCACCGACCGCGCTGCGCTCGCTGACAACGACTTCCGCCGGACCAACCCCCGCTTCGACGAAGGCAACTTCCAGCACAATCTGGCCCTGGTCGACGTCGTCAAGGAGGTCGCTGCGGCGCACGGATGCACGCCGGGTCAGGTCGCGCTCGCATGGCTCAACGCCCAGGGCGACGATGTGGTCCCCATCCCGGGCACCAAGCGCCGGAGCTACCTCGAGGACAACGTGGGCGCTTTGGCCGTCACGCTCACCGCGGATGACCTCGAGCGGCTCGGTGCCCTCGAGCCGGCCGGTGACCGCGCCGTCGACATGACCTTCGTGAACCGGGACACCCCGCCGAAGGCCTGAATGACGTCGGGGCGCCATGCCACCCGCGGCCGAGCGTCAGTACCCTCGATCCCACCAGCCCCGACCCGCCGGAGCGAACCATGTCCATGACGAACCCGGTCCCCGTAGCCGTCGCCGACCTCGGCGAGGACTCGCGCGCCGTCTTCCTGGGCCGGGTGTACCAGCACCTCGCCGCCGCGGTCGCGGCGTTCGTCGTCTTCGAAACGCTGCTGTTCACCGTGGGCGCCGCCGAGAAGATGTACGACTTCGTCGCCGGGAGCAGCAGCGCCTGGTTCCTCCTGCTCGGCGGCTTCATGATCGTGAACTGGATGTCGACGTCGGCCGCCCACGACCTCGAGAACCCGGCTCGCCAGTACGGCGGACTGTTCGGCCTGGCCGCGGCCGAGGCGGTGATCTTCGCCCCGTTCCTCTACTACGTGTTCAACGTGGACGGGGCGGGCGGGTCGGCCACGGTGGCCAGTGCCGCGGTCGTCACCGTCCTCGGCTTCGGCGGCCTGACCGCCGTCGGGCTGTTCACCCGCAAGGACCTGTCGTTCCTGCGGCCGCTGGTCATGTGGGCCGGCGTGATGGCGCTGGTGGTCATCGTCGCCGCCCTGCTGTTCGGTCTCGAGCTCGGGGTCTGGTTCTCGCTGGCCATGATCGGCCTGGCCGGCGCGGCCATCCTCTACCAGACCCAGGCCATCCTCCGGACCTACCCCGAGACCGCCTACGTGGGCGCCGCCGTCCAGCTCTTCGCTTCGGTGATGCTGCTGTTCTGGTACGTCCTGCGCATCTTCTCCCGCCGCTGAGCCCGACCCGTCACCGTCTTCGGGGCTCGTCCGGTCCCGGTCGGTGTCGACGGGCGGCGTTGCCCGTCACCCACGACTCTGAAACAATCCCTCGGCGTCGCCGTGCGACGGGTCCGGGCCTGTCCCGTGATCTGGGGGGAACCGGGGGGAGACACTGCCGCTGGCCGTGGAATCCAGTGGCCACAGTCGGGGCAACCCGCGCCTGTACGAGGTCGTGGAAGGGACGCCCAAGACCGGCAAGAGCCCGACGGTGTGGGCCTGGCCGGAGCTGATGGACTACCTCAAGGTCGCCGGCCAACCGGTCCAGGGACCCTGGCCCCCGCACCAGGAGCCCCGCCCTGACCCCTCGGAGGACACCCTCCCCGTCGCCGTGCGCGACCCGCAGTCGTCCCGACCCGACCCGGGGGCGCCGACCCCTGACGGGCCGTAGGCCCGGAATCCCGTCATGTACCCGTCCCGATTCGGCTACGAGGCCCCGACCGACATCGACGACGCCATCGGCCTGCTCGCCGACGGGCAGGGTGAGGCCAAGGTCCTCGCCGGAGGCCAGAGCCTGGTGCCCATGTTGAAGCTCCGCTTCGCCTCCCCCGACCTGCTGGTCGACATCAACGGACTGCCTGGCCTCGATCACCTCCGCATCGAGGACGACGGCACGATCCGCATCGGTGCCCTCTGCCGGCACGCCGACCTCGAGCGCTCGACCCTGCTCGCCGACAAGCAGCCGACAATGGCCGCGGTGGCGCCCTTGGTCGCCGACCCCCTCGTGCGCAACCGCGGCACCCTGGTCGGATCGCTCTGCCACGCCGATCCCCAGGGCGACTGGGCGTCGGTCGTCACCGCCCTCGACGGCCACGTGGTGGCCCAGGGCGCCAAGGGTCGACGGACGATCTCCATCAAGGACTTCGTGAGCGGGCCGTTCCAGACCACACTCAGCCCCGACGAGATCGCGGTCGAGGCGATCATCCCGGCACCGGTGGGTACGCCCGCCGGTGGCTACCTGAAGCTCGAGAGGCGCGTCGGCGACTTCGCCACCGCCGGCGTGGCCGTCGCCCTGCAGACCAGCGGGGCGAACGTCATCAAGGCCGGCATCGCCCTGACCGGCGTCGGCGGCTCCACCATCGACGCGTCAGCGGCGGCCGAGGCGCTGACGGGCGGCCCGCTGACCGCCGACGGCATCGAACGGGCCGCCGACCTGGCTGCCGAGGCCGCTCGACCGTTCAGCGACCACCGGGGCAGCGCCGAGTACAAGCGCCACATCGTCCACACCTTCGTGGTCCGACTGCTGGCCCGCATCGCGCAGTCCGAAGAGAAGGCGGCCTGAGATGACCAGCCTGTTCACCGAGATCAGCCCGGAGCCCGAGAGCGGGGTCTCCACCCGCCGGGTCACCATCCGAGTGAACGGCGAGCGCAAGGCGGCCGAGATCGAGCCCCGCCTGCTGCTGGCCCACCTGCTGCGCCAGGGCCTCGGGCTCACCGGTACCCACACCGGCTGTGACACCACCAACTGCGGAGCGTGCACCGTTCTCTTCGACGGCGTCCCGCTCAAGAGCTGCACGATGCTCGCCGTCCAGGCCGACGGCCACGATGTGACGACCATCGAGGGCTTGGCCACGGCCAGCGAGCTGAGCCCCGTACAGGAGGGCTTCAAGCAGGAGCACGGCCTCCAGTGCGGGTTCTGCACCCCGGGGATGATGATGACGGCGACCTCGCTGCTGGCCGAGAACCCCAACCCCACCGAGGACGAGGTGCGGTGGGCCCTGTCGGGGAACCTCTGTCGCTGCACCGGCTACCAGAACATCGTGAAGGCCGTGCTCTGGGCGGCCGCCAAGCAACGGGGCGAGGCCGTCGAGACCGATGACGGGAGCGTGCCATGACGGCCGTTGACGAGATCAAGATCGGCGGCATGGGCGCCAGCCGGCGCCGGGTCGAGGACGACCGGTTCATCCGGGGTCGGGGCAACTACGTCGACGACATCGTGCTGCCCGGCATGCTCCACATGGAGATCCTGCGCAGCCCCCTGGCCCACGCCCGCATCACCTCGATCGACGCCAGCAAGGCCTGGGAGATCCCAGGGGTCCGCCTCGTCCTGACCGGCGAGATGATGGCCAGCCGCAACCTGGCCTGGATGCCCACGCTGTCCTACGACACCCAGGCCGTCCTGGCCACCGACAAGGTCCGTTTCCAGGGCCAGGAGGTCGCCGCCGTCGTGGCCGACGACCCCTACATCGCCAAGGACGCCTGTGAGGCGATCGTGGTCGAGTACGAGCCACTCCCGCCGATCGTCAACCCCACCCAGGCCCTGGCCGAGGACGCCCCGGTCATCCGGGACGACAAGGAGAACCAGCACGACAACGTGACCTTCGACTGGGAGGTGGGCGACCGCGACGGCACCGACCGGGCCTTCGCCGAGGCCGACCTGGTCTCCAAGATCGCGATGCACTACCCGCGCTCGCACCCCTCGCCCATCGAGTGCTGCGGGTCCATCGCCGACTTCGATCGGTCGACCTCGAAGCTGACGGTCTACATGACCTCGCAGGCGCCCCACATCATCCGGGCCGCGGTGGCCCTGGTGGCCGAGCTGCCCGAGCACATGATCCGGATCGTCTCGCCCGACCTCGGCGGCGGCTTCGGCAACAAGGTGCCGGTGTACCCCGGCTATGTCATCTCGATCCTGGCCTCGATCCTGCTCGAGCAGCCGGTGAAGTGGATCGAGGACAAGACCGGCAACCTCATCTC
>DATDAH010000045.1:0-17409 GCA_036525535.1 Acidimicrobiales bacterium | reverse complement strand
GTTCGCGTCCTGCGACGGCTGCCAGCTGACGCTGCTCGACTGCGAGGACGAGCTCCTCGACGTGGCCGGCGCCGTGGAGATCGGCTACTTCCTGGAGGCATCGAGCGCGACCGCGGACGGTCCGTATGACCTGTCGATCGTCGAAGGCTCGATCACCACACCCGCCGACATCGAACGCATCCGCGAGATTCGGGCCTCGTCCAAGCGCCTCGTCACCATCGGCGCCTGCGCCACGTCCGGTGGCATCCAGGCGCTGCGGAACTTCAGCGACGTGAAGGAGTTCCTCGCCATCGTCTACGCCGACCCCGGCTTCATCTCGACCCTCGACCACTCGACGCCGATCTCGGCGCACGTGACCGTGGACTTCGAGCTACAGGGCTGCCCGATCGACCGAGGCCAGCTCCTCGAGGTCATCAGCGCCTTCCTGCACGGACGGCCCCCGGCCGTCAGTGGTCACAGCGTGTGCCTCGAGTGCAAGGCAGCCGGAAACGTCTGCGTGATGGTCGCCAGCGGGGTGCCCTGCCTCGGCCCCGTCACCCACGCGGGCTGCGGCGCCCTCTGCCCCCGCTATCACCGTGGCTGCTACGGCTGCTTCGGGCCCATGGAGACACCGCAGCCGGCGGCCCTCGTGCCCGCGCTGACCCGGCTCGGCATGGAGGACGCCGACGTCGGCCGGGTGTTCCGTACCTTCCACGCCTGGGCCGATGACTTCCGGTCGACGAGCGAGGTCCTCCTGCCGACGCCAACCGTCCGGCGCCGGTCATGACCCACCGGGCACCCACCAGCCGGACGATGAAGGTCGATGCCCTCGCCCGGGTCGAAGGTGAGGGCGCCATGCACGTCGAGATCCGTGACGGCGCCGTCGCCGACGTGCAGCTCCGGATCTACGAGCCGCCCCGCTTCTTCGAGGCGTTCCTCCGTGGCCGCCGCTTCACCGAGCCGCCGGACATCACCGCCCGGATCTGTGGGATCTGCCCGGTGGCGTATCAGATGAGCGCGTGCGAGGCGATCGAGGACGCGTGCGGGGTCGAGGTGGGCGGGCCGCTCCGCGACCTACGCCGTCTCCTCTACTGCGGCGAGTGGATCGAGAGCCACACCCTGCACATCTACATGCTCCATGCCCCTGACTTCCTCGGCTACGACGGAGCCATCGAGATGGCAGCCGACCACCGCGCCGTTGTCGAGGACGGTTTGGCGCTCAAGAAGATCGGCAACGAGTTGCTGGAGACGCTCGGCGGGCGGGCCATCCACCCCGTGAACGTCCGCGTCGGGGGCTTCTACCGGGTGCCCACTCGGCGCGAGCTGGCGCCGCTGCGCGATCGCCTCCTTCGCGGCCGCGACCTGGCTCTGGCGACGGTCCGCTGGGTCGGCGGCTTCGACTTCCCCGACCTCGAGCACGGCCACGAGCTGGTTGCCCTCCGTCGCCCAGACGAGTACGCCGTCATCGGTGGCCGCATCCATTCGAGCCGCGGCCTCGACATCGGCGCCGCCGAGTTCGACGAGCACGTCCAGGAAGAGCACGTCGCGCGTTCGACGGCGCTGCACGCCCACCTGCTCGAGCGAGGCAACTACCTGGTCGGCCCCCAAGCCCGATTCGGTCTGAACTTCGACCAGCTCTCGGCCGGCGCCCGCGACGCGGCGGGCGAAGTCGGGCTCGGGCCGGAGTCACGGAATCCTTTCCGCAGCATCGTGATCCGTGCCGTCGAGGTCGTGCAGGCCTGCGAGGAAGCCATCGCGATCATCGAGGGATACGAGCCGCCCGACCGACCGGCGATCGACGTGGAGCCCGTGGCGGGCGTCGGGCACGGTGTCACCGAGGCACCCCGGGGCCTGCTCTATCACCGGTACGAGATCGACGCTGACGGCATGATCGTGGACGCCCGCATCGTGCCCCCCACCTCGCAGAACCAGCCGACCATCGAACACGACCTGTTCCACTTCGTCGAGGGCCACCTCGACCTGCCCGACGACGAGTTGGGCCACAGGTGCGAACAGGTCATCCGCAACCACGACCCGTGCATCTCGTGCGCGACCCACTTCCTCGACGTCACCGTGGACCGGGCGTGACTGTCGTCGCGGTGATCGGCGTGGGCAACCCGTTCCGGCGGGACGACGGGGTCGGGCTCGAAGTGGTGCGCCGTGCCGCCGAACGTCTTCCCGATGGCGTTCCTGTGGTGGAGGTCGATGGCGAGCCGGCGCGGCTCTTGGACGCGTGGACGGGCGCTGACGCCGCCGTGGTCGTCGACGCCGTGCGCTCCGATGCGTCGGCCGGGACCGTGCACCGCTTCGAGATCAGGCCGGGGTCCGAGGCCTTCCCGCCGTGGCGGCCGGGCACGAGCAGCCACGGGGCGGGCCTGGCGGCGGCGGTCGGTCTCGGCCAGGCCTTGGACCGGGTGCCACCACATCTGGTCGTGCTCGGCGTCGAGGGGCAGACGTTCAGCCCGGGCCCAGGGCTCACGCAGGCGGTGGCGGCCGTGATCGACGACGTCGCCCAGCGCGTCCTCACCGAGGTGCGCGCCATGAAGGACGCGGATGTGCCTCAGTAGCGCGGGTCGGGTCGTTTCGGTGAGTGCCGATGTCGCCAACGCCGTGGTCGACGTGGGCGGGTCATACCGGTCGGTGTCGCTCGCGGTGCTGGTGCTGGAGGACCGTGCGCCGGAGCCGGGCGAGTGGGTGCTGATCCACACCGGCCTCGCCGTCGAGATCATCGGCGAGGCGGCCGCCGCCGTGCTGACCGACATGCTCGACGACATGCACGAAGGCGTACCCCGATCGTGACCGCCGAAGGGGCGGTCCTCTTCACGCGCTTCGCCTACCCCCCCAACGCCCTCGGGTACTGCGGTCCCGACGACCCCCCGGCCCTGTTCGAATACGGGACCTCGGGGCACGCCGACGCCGGCCTGGTCGACCTGGCCCGGCAGTTCGAGGGGGCCTGGCCCTACCTCGAGCTGATCGCCGGCAGTGCCGACGTGGACGACCCCCTCGACCCCCGCGTCGTCGAGGCCTACTGGCTGGGGAACGAGCTCACCGACCGGGTCACGCGGTCCGAGTTCGGCTGGCATCTCCGCGACCGGTTCGGGGACCGCACGGGCGTGGCGTGGTCGCAGGTGGCGGACGCCATCGAGGCGGGCGGCGTCCCCACCCACGCCTTCCACGTGCTCAGCGTGTACCCGTGGATCGGCCTGCTCCGCCGCGGCGTCGTCGACGAGCCCCTCCGGGTGCTCGATCAGTGCCGGATCCGCTGGGGTCGCCTCGTCGCGGTCGAGTCGGACCACGCACGCGTGCGCAGCAGACCGCTGGTCTGGCGGGACGGCCGCCTCGACCTCGGCGCCGCCCGGATCGAGGAGGTTCGGATCGCCGAAGGCGCTGCCGGGTTCGTGGCCGGGTGGCGCCCGGGCGACTGGGCGGCGCTGCACTGGGACTGGGCCTGCGACCGTCTCGACGAACGCCGCCTCGGCTTCCTCCGGGCCGCGACCCGGCGCCAGCTGGACCTCGTCAACCACGAGCTCCGCCCTGGACCCGCCGCGATCCTTTCCTGAGCCCTCGGGGTCACCCGCGACCGTTCGTGACGTTCGGCCCTGTCGCCGTCACGGCGGAGGGAGGACCATGGGCCCCGACCGGGACCCCGGAGACGAGGAGTGACGCGATGCGCGCCAGTGTGGGAGATCGAATCGTGATCCGTGGCCACCGCGTCGGTGAGCCGGAACGGGACTGCAAGGTCCTGGAGGTCAAGGGTGAGGACGGCGGACCGCCGTATCTCGTCCAGTGGGAGGACAGCGAGCACGAGAGCCTCTTCTTCCCCGGCTCCGACGCGTCGGTCAAGCACTACCGGAAGCGGTCGGGCTGAGCCCGACTCCATCGAGAGAGGAGTTCACCATGAGGACGATCGACGGCGTGCGCCGTTCTGGTGTCGGCATTGCCCCGGACCGCACCATCACCCATGCGGCCAAGATCATGGAGGTGGCGGCGGTCGGGGCACTGGCGGTGGTCGACGGTGAGGACCTGGTCGGCATCGTGACCGACCGCGATCTGGTGCGCCGGGGCATGGCCGCCAGGCTGTCGCCCGACGCCCGGGTCGATTCGGTGATGAGCTCGCCGGTCGTGACCATCGACGCCGAGGCCGACCTGCACGGCGCCTTCACCCTGTTCCGCACCCACGCCGTGCGCCGCGTGGCGGTCGTGCGCGACGGCCGGTTCGTCGGGATGATCTCCATCGACGACCTGCTCATCGACCTCGCCGCCGACTTGGCCGACCTGGCCCGGCCGGTGACCGCCGAGGTCCTCTTCGGTCACCACGACGCCCCGGTGCCCGCCGTCCCCTGACGGCCCTGCAGGAGGGGGACGGATCCATGAGGCCGAAGCGGCTCGTGTTCGCGCTGGCCGCGGTCGGGGCGTTGCTCGCCGCCGCGTGCTCGAGCGACCGGGGCGTGGACGAGTCGGGCGGGCTGGGACCGGGCGGCGAATCGGCGGCCACGGTCGAGGCACGAGGCGGAGGGGGCGCCGGTGACTTCGGTGACCTGGCCGAGGTGTGCGGCCCCAATGAGGACGGCGGCACCGTCCCCGACGCCGGACCCGAGGAGGTGCAGGGGATCACCGAGGACACCATCACCGTGGGCACCGTGGCCGATCCCGGCTTCGAGGGCCGCCCCGGCCTCAACCAGGAGATCTTCGACGCGGCCGAGGCCTTCGTCGAGTGGTGCAACGCCGCGGGTGGCATCAACGGCAAGCAGCTCGAGCTGAACCTCCATGACGCCGCCGTCACCGAGTACCAGCCCGTCATGGCCGACGCCTGCCGACAGGACTTCGCCATCGTCGGGTCCGGCGCGGTGCAGGACAACTTCTGGACCTCCACCGGCGCGGCGTGTGATCTGATCGACATCGCCGGGTTCTCGGTCACCCCGGAGAAGGCCGGTCTGGCCGGCCAGGACCCCATCGAGGCCCGCTCGGTGCAGCCGGTCCCCAACGCCGCGGACCGCTTCCAAGTCGGCGCATTCCTCATGGTGGGCGAGACCGACCCGGCCGCCCGGGAGCGGGCGGGCATCGTCTACGGCGACCTGGACACCCTCATCTTCCGAAAGGACCAAGCCGTCGACGCGCTCGAGCAGGTCGGCTTCACGTTCGTCCACGAGTCCTCCTACAACCTCCTCGGCGAGTCCAACTGGGGCCCCTTCGCCGCCGCCCTGGACGGAGACCAGGTCCAGTTCCTGCACTATGTCGGCGAGGGCGAGAACTTCGCGCTGCTCACGCAGGCCATGGACGAGGTCGGCTATCGACCCGAGCTGATGCTCATGGAAACCAATCTCTACGACGAGGGCTGGGTCGAGGCGGCGGGCGCCTCGGCCGACGGGGTGTTCGTCCGAACGGTCTTCTGGCCCTTCGAGGAGGCGGACCAGAACCCGGCCACCCAGCAGTACCTGGACGTCCTGGAGGCCCAGGGGGGCAAGGTCGCCCAACTCGGGGTCCAGGCCATGTCCGCCTGGCTGCTCTTCGCCCAGTCCGCCCGAGACTGCGACCGGGCTGACGACCTCACCCGGAGCTGCGTCCTCGAGGCGGCGGCCTCGACCACGGCGTGGACCGGCGGTGGGCTGCACGCGCCGACCGAGCCCGGATCCAATGAGCCCACGCCCTGCACGATCATCCTCCAGGTCCAGGACGGCGAGTTCACCCGCTTCGCCCCCGACGAGGGCTATGACTGCGGCGAGGACAGCGACCAGCCCTACGTCGTCGAGGTCGACGCCTGATTCGCCACAGGTCGGGACCTAGTGCCCTCGCCACCAGCGGCGCGAGGGGTCATCCTCGGAGGTGGAACCGGGAGATCGAGCCATGGAACCAGCCGAGCCCGTGTTCGAACGCCATCTCGGCGCGTCGGACGCGGTCCTGTGGGACATCGAGAAGGACCCGGTGCTGCGATCGACGATCACCGCGGTGGCGTTGCTCGATCGCCAGCCCGACTGGGCCCGCCTCCTGCGCCGGCTGGAGCACGGCACCAGGCTGTTCCCTCGGCTGCGTCAACGCGTCGTCGTGCCGCCGCTCCGGCTGGGCCCACCCCAGTGGGTCGATGACGCCCGCTTCGACCTCGGCTACCACCTGCGCCGGGTCCGGGCGCCGAAGTCCTCTGGCGCGGACGCGTTGCGGTCCGCCCTCGACGTCGCCCAACCGCTCGCCATGGCTCCCTTCGACCGGGCCCGCCCGCTCTGGGAGTTCACCCTGATCGAGGAACTGCCGGAGGGCCGTGCCGCCCTCGTCCAGAAGGTGCACCACTGCCTCACCGACGGCGTCGGGGGGATTCGTCTGGCCCTGATGCTGCTGGACGAGACGGCAGACGCGCCCGACCCCGACCCGCTGCCTGCCGCGGCCCCCACCGGTGACGGGTCCACCCTGTCGGTGCTGGCCGCGTCGATGAGCGATCGACTCCGGCTCACGATGGGGGCGGCCGCGGCCGCACCGGGTGCCGCGTCCGGCGCGGTCCTCCGGGCGGCGCGTCGGCCCATCGGCAGCGTCGGTGACACCAGCCGCGTGGCCGGCTCGCTCGCCCGGCTCCTACGGCCGGTCACCGAGCCCTGCTCGCCGATCATGACCGAGCGCAGCCTCGCCCGTCGCTTCGAGGCCTTCGAGGTGCCGTTCGAGGCCCTCCGCGCCGCGGGCCACGCCGCCGAGGGATCGGTGAACGACGCGTTCCTCGCCGCCGTCGCCGGTGGCCTTGCCGACTACCACCGCCACCACGGGGCCCCGCTGACCGAGCTGCGGTTCACCATGCCCATCAACGTCCGCCGCGAGGGCGACCCGATGGGTGGGAACCGGTTCGTGCCGGCCCGCTTCGCCGTGCCCGCCGGTGTCCGCGACCCTGCGGAGCGGATCCGCGTGGTGGGTCGCGTCGCCCACGAATGGCGCAACGAGCCGGCCCTCGCGTTCACCGAGCCCATCGCCGCCGTGCTCGATCATCTACCCGTCACCTTCACCACATCGATCTTCGGCGGGATGCTGAAGGGAGTGGACGCGGTCGTCACCAACGTGCCCGGCCTGCCCAGCCGGGTCTACCTGGCCGGAGCTGAGGTCGTACGCCAGTGGGCCTTCGCCCCGCCGAGTGGGGCGGCCCTGAGTGTGGCCCTGCTCTCCCACGTCGGGATCGGCTGCGTGGGGCTCACGATCGACACCGCCTCGGTGCCCGACCCCGACCTGCTGACCTCCTGCCTGGCTGCAGGCTTCAGCGACGTGCTCGCCCTCGCCGACCGCGCGTAGGAAGGCTCGACCACGATGGACCGTCTCAGCCCTCTCGATGCCGAGTTCCTCCATCTCGAAGACGGCGTCGCCCACATGCACATCGCCGGTGTCTCCGTGTTCGAAGGGCCGGCCCCCTCCGCCGACGACCTGGAGGAACTGGTCCGCGCCAAGCTCCACCTGATCCCCCGTTATCGCCAGCGGGTGCGCTCGGTGCCCCTCGAGCTCGGGCGCCCGGTGTGGGTGGACGACCCGGACTTCGACCTCAGCAACCACCTGCGCCACGTGGCCCTTCCGGCACCGGGTGACGACGCGGCCCTCAGCCGGCTGATGGCCGAGCTCATGTCCGAGCCCCTCGATCGAGCACGCCCCCTCTGGGAGACCGTCCTGGTGGAGGGCCTCCCCGACGGTCGCTGGTCGCTCATCTTCAAGATCCACCACTGCATGGTCGACGGCGTGTCCGGGGTCGCGCTGCTGAGCGTCCTGCTCGATGTCGAACGGGAGGTGGACCTCCCCGCCCCGGAGCCCTGGCAGCCCGAGCTCGAACCATCGGCCGCAGCCAGGGTCCTCAACGCCTGGGCCGGTCTTGCCCTTGACGCCGGCGCCCTGGCTCGGCGGATGCCCGGTCTGCTGGCTGACCCCCTGGGCTCGGTGCGTTCGCTCACCCACACCGGGCAGGGGCTGGTGCGCTTCGGCCGCCACCTGTCCACCACCGAGCCGCTGTCGATCGAGGGCAGCATCGGGCCCAGTCGGACCTGGGCGCACTCCTCGGTGTCGCTCGCTGACGTCAAGACCGTCGGCAAGGCGTTCGGCGGCACCGTGAACGACGTCGTGCTGGGCGCGGTCAGCGGCGGGTATCGCGAGCTGCTGCTCTCCCGGGGGGAGGATCCCGACGCCGCCGTCGTCCGGACCCTGGTCCCGGTGTCGGTGCGGAGCGAGAGCGCCGAGGGCGTGTTCGACAATCAAGTCTCCGCCATCCTCTGCGAGCTCCCAGTGCACTTGGCCGACCCCGTCGAACGGTTGGCGCACGTGCGCGAACAGATGGCTGATCTCAAGGGCTCCCACATGGCCGAGGCCGGCGAGGCGTTGATGACCCTCGGCGCCCTGGCGCCGCCGATGCTCCTGGAGACCGGCAGTCGCCTGGCCGTGCGCGTCATGCACCAACTCCCGCAGCGGTCGGTGAACACGGTGACCACGAACGTGCCCGGTCCACAGCTCCCCCTCTACTGCCTGGGCCGCGAGATGCTCGAGTACCGCCCGTACGTGCCGATCACCCATGGCGTCCGCGTGGGCACGGCGATCCTCTCCTACAACGGGCGCCTCGCCTTCGGCGTCACCGGCGACAAAGACACCGCCCCCGACGTCGGCCTTCTGGCCACCGCCATCGCCACCGGGGTCGACGAGCTCAGGCAGCGGGCCGACATCAGCTCGAGGTGAGGCTGCGGGCTCTAGGCCTCCTTGACGACCGAGTACCAGACCCGCTCCGCGGCTCGGACGACGTCGTGGCCTATGCGGGCACAGCGGCGGTAGAGCTCCCGGCGCTCGAACAGGATCCGGGCGTCGGTGACGGCGAGGAGGGACGACATGGCCTCGCGGTACCGGTGCTCGAGGCGTCGTTCCGCCTTGATGGCGGCGTCGGCCCGCTGGATCGCGGTGTCGGCATCGCCAGGGAGCGCGGCGTAGGCCGCAACCAGCTCATGGGTGCCCTGGCCGACGAAGGCCGCCATGTCGGCGATGGCCGAGTCAGGGCCGAGGGCGAGCAGTTCGGTCTCCCCGACCAGGTTCTTAGCCCCGTTCAGGACGGCGTCGAGGCGTTCGGACAGCTCGTAGAGGTCCTCGGCGCTGAGCGGGGTGGTGAAGGCGATCCGCAGGGCCCGTTGGACGGCCCGCCGGGCGTCGTCGGCCCGGTGCTCCGCGTCCCGCACCTCGTCGTTCTTCCCCGCTGCCCCCGCCGCCCACTCGACGAACGCGTCGATGCCCTCCACGGTGATCCGGCCCTGCTCGGCGAGCAGCCCCATCAGGTCGAGCTGGGCGGGTAGGAACCAGCGCTTCATGTGAGCCCCCTCCAAACGACGAGGGCCAGCATGCCAAGCACGGCCGAGCCGGGCAGCGTCAACAGCCAACCCCCGACGATCTCGGTGGCCACCGACCAACGCACGTGATGGGACCGGTCGCCCGCCCCGACCCCGACGACGGAGGAGGCCACGACGTGGGTGGTCGAGATCGGCGCGCCGACGGCCGCGCCACCGAGGATGATCGCGGCCGAGCCGGACTGGCTCACCAATCCGTCCAACGAGGTGATCCGGTAGATGCCGCGGCCCAGGGTGCGCACGATGCGCCAACCGCCGGCGAGTGTCCCCAGGGTCAGGGCGACGGCCGACGCCAACCGGACCCACGAGGGGACGACAAAGGCATCAAGGCGACCCTCGGCCACCAGCAGGGCGGTGATCACGCCCATGGTCTTCTGGGCGTCGTTGGCCCCGTGGCTGAAGGCGAGGGCCGCCGCCGATGCCCACTCACCGCGGCGGACGACCCCGACGACGTTGCGGCGGGCCCGCCGCAGGCCCCTCCGGGCAAGTCGGATGCCAACGAGGGCCACGCCGAAGCCGATGACCGGCGAGACGGCCAACGCGGTGAGCACCCCGATCACGCCCTCGGGGTGGAGGCCGTCGAAGCCGCCCCAGTTGACGGCATGGATCCCTCCCTCCAGGAGCCCGGCGCCGACCAGGCCCCCGACCAGGGCGTGGCTCGAGCTCGACGGCAGGCCGCGCCACCAGGTCAGCAGGTTCCATGTGAGCGCCGCGGTGAGCCCGGCGCCCACGACCGCCACCATCTGGTCCGCGGGCACGGTGATGATCCCGCCGATGGTGCTGGCCACCGCGGTGCCCGCCAGAAGCGGACCGGCGAGGTTGAGCACGCCGACCATGGCCACGGCCGGGCCGGGTCGCCCGGCCCGGGTGACGACGAGGGCGGAGATGGCGTTGGAGGAGTCGTGGAACCCGTTGGTGACATCGAAGGCCAACGCCACCACCACGGCCAACGCCAGCCCCACCGGACCAGCGTGTCACCTGACCCGCGCCCCGGCCCGATGGGCCACCGCCCAGGGCTGCGCTCAGTCGCTTTCGAGCTCGGCGGTGACCAGGCCGGCGAGGCGGGCCAGCTCCGCCAGCTGGCCGTCGTCGAGCAGCCGGGGACGGTGGTCGACGACACAGAGGGTCCCGGCCCGCAGGCCGTTCGACAGGGTCAGCGGGGCGCCCGCGTAGAAGCGGAAGCGGGGGCCGGACGCCACGAGGGGGTTGTCGGCGAAGCGGGGATCGGCGAAGGCATCGGGGACCTGGAACACGTCGTCGCCGAGGATGGTGTAGGCGCAGACGGCCATGTCGCGGGGGGTCTCGGCGACGTCGACGCCGTGCCTCGACTTGAACCACTGGCGGTCCTCGTCGATCAGGGTGATCAGGGCGATGGGGACGTCGAAGGTCGAGCTGGCCAGGTCGGTGTACTGGTCGAAGCGAGGCTCGGGGTCGGTGTCGAGCACCTCGAGGTCGTGCAGGGCCTGCAGGCGGGCGGCCTCGTCCTGGGGGAGGGGTGCGGTCTGCCACCGGCAGGCCCGACGCAGCAGCCAGGCCCGCAGCTTGGTGCGCACATACCCGGGGCTGGCGGGCCACTCCAGCGAGTCGGTGATGGCGACGTCATCACCGCACGTCGGGGGGTGGCCGGTGGCGGTGACGGCGATCAGGCTGATGTCGCCGCCCGGCCACTTCTCCAGGTCATCGATGGCGTGGGCGAACTCGGCCAGCACCTCACTGTCCTCCTGGTCCTCGAGCACGACGATCGCCGGGCGCTCCCGCCGGGCGATCTCGACCGCCTCGGCGGGGTCGGTGGTCTCCCAGACCTCGAGGTCCTCCTCCGCCGCCGCTTCCCGCAGGATCGTGGCGATCTCGGGGGTGCGTACGGCGAGCAGGACGCTGCGGGCCATGTGCTCGAGCCGCGGTTTGGGGATCGGCCGGGCCGCGCCCTGGACGCCGGTCGAGGTCCCCCGCAGCTCGATCGTCTCCCCTTCGGCGGCGGCGATGACCTCGCCGGCGAAGCCCAGCTCGGCGGCGAAGGCCCGGGCCTTGGCCACGACCTCCTCGACGGCCTCGTCGGTCCGGGACGGGTCGTGGTGGAAGAGGGCGACCTGCTTCACCCCCGCCTGGTGGGCGACCGAGACCACGTACTCGACGGTGCTGTGGCCCCAACCCACCTTGTCGGGGTACTCGTCGGCGACGTACTGGGCGTCGTGGATCAGCAGGTCGGCACCCGCGAAGAGGCCGGCGTGGTCGAGGTCGTGGCGGCTGGTCGCCGGGTCGCCGCCCGCGGCGAGGCGCCGGTCGTGGGGCTCGTGGTCCGTGGAGTACACGACCGTGGCGCCGTCGACCTCGAGGCGATAGCCGAGGGTGAGCGCCGGGTGGTTCAGGTAGCGGCTGGTGACCGTGATGTCGTCGATGTCGAAGGTGCCCTCGATCAGGTCGTGGTAGTCGACGGTGGCCGTGAGCTGTTCGATGGAGACCGGGAAGTAGGCGTACTGCATCTGCCCGGCGAGGATCTCGCTGAGCGATCCGGCCAAGCCCCGGGGCCCGTAGATGTGCCACGAACTGCCGGGCTGGAACAGGGGGGCGAAGAACGGCAAGCCCTGGATGTGGTCCCAATGGGTGTGGCCGATGAGGAGGTGGCCCTCCATCGGCTCACCACCGCTGCGGGCGACGAGGTCCTCGCCGAGGCCATGGGCGCCGGTGCCGCAGTCGAGGACCACGATGGTCCCGGCATCGGAGCGGACTTCGACACAGGACGTGTTCCCGCCGAAGCGGAGCGTGGAGGGTCCCGCCTTGGCGATCGATCCACGTGTTCCCCAGAAGGTCACCTGCATGGGACGCGCCCCTCACCCGACCGTAGCCAAGCGGGGTGTCAGCCCGAGCATCCACCGTTTGGCGGCCTGCGGGCGGGAGAATTGTGCCGGTGCATGAACCGGGGGTGCACACCGGCGGGGGCGGCTGGCGCAGCCTCTGGCGCGGCCGGGTCGACGTCGACCCTCAGCTCCCCGCCCTCCTCGGGCGGATCCTCGACCGACTCGGCCGCTACCTCGACGAGGGTGGCCTCGACGCGCCGACCTGGGTCACCGACATGGCCGCGCTGGAGCGCCAGCTCACCTACCTGGCGGGGGGCACCCGGGACCGGGTGCTGCACTCGCTCCTGCGGGACCTCCTCCGGCGGATGTCGGCGGTGTACGCCTGCGCCCCGGGCGTCGACTTCCAGCCCCGCCGGGTGGCCTTCGGGGCGCTCTTCGACGCCTTGGAGACGGCGGAGGACCGGGCCCAGAAGGCCCTCGACCGCGCCGTCGAGATGCAAGCGGTCACGATCGGGAGTCGGGTCCCGGCTTGACCCGTCAGTGACGGTGGGCGAGGCGGCTGGCGGTGCGCAACAGCCCCCACCAGAGGGCCAGACTGACCAGGAGCGCTTCCACGTAGAACCCGCCCCGCCGATCTGCGGCGGCATTTTGCACGCTGTGCTTCCCCAGTTTGCGAACTCATATCACTTGTAATGCAACCGTAACACTAAGGGCTTGGACCCGCCCGGGTCAAGGTCGCCCTACGGGTAGCCGTGGGCCGTCAGCCAGGACCTCCGGGCGGTGGTGAAGACCGAGATGTCGCGGGTCTGGGTGACGCCCGCAGGGAGGGCGACGGGGTAGTCCAGGTCGGTGATGTCGCCGTCGCGGTCACCGTCGAAGCCGCGTCCGAGCACGACGGTGACGTTCTCGTAGGTCCCTTGGGGGAAGGGCAGGTTGCTGCTGGTGCCTTCCGGGACTTCCTCGAGGTAGAAGATGCTGTCGCGCACCACCACGGAGCCCGCCACCTCCTCGGCCCACTTGAAGATCTTGTTGTGGGCGGTCCCGTCGGGAGCGCTGGCGTCGGGCAGGGCCTGGAGACGGGCAATGACCCCTTCGATGGTCACGACCATGCTGGGGTTGCTGTAGTTGCCCGAGGAACTGGGCTTGGCCGACACCAGGTTGAACACGCCGTCGAACAGGCTGTCCCGGATCGTGCCACTCATCAGGTTGTCGTCTTCGACGGCGTTGTCGCGGATGTAGGTCATGTACGCGCCGTCGAGGAGGACTCGAGCGGTGTTGTCCTGCTCGGTGCCCTCGGCGACCCGGGGGTTGTAGCCGTCCACGACGTTGTCGACGCGGAGGTCATAGGACGCGGTTCGGTCCGCGGCGGCCACCCGCATGGCGTCGCCCGCGTAGAGGGCGTAGACGTCCTCGGTGGCGAGGCGGCGGTCGACCTGACCGAGGACGGTCCCGCCCACGGTGACGAGATCGACGGCGGCGCTGCTGCTCCCGAAGCTGGTGGCGTACAGCGTCGACGCCGGGTAGGCGGTCGAGACGTACGAACGGAGGTCATAGGTGGTCGCCGCCGGGGGCCGGCTCTCGGTGAAGGAGGTGGTCCAGAGGCCGGGCGCGGTCACGATGTTGGAACGGGCGAGGGCCTCGTCCCGGCTCGTGAACGACGGCGTCAGGTCCGGTGATGGCGCCCCGCTGGCGGCGTACTCGAGGTGCAAGACGGGGCCGCCGGAGCCCTCGAAGGCCTCGGCGGTGCGCCGCCCGGAGCCCCGGATGACCAGCGCCAGCGCGTTGCCCTGCGCCCATCCCGGCCGGCTCACGATCTCGCCGATCACGGTGGAGAGGTCCGGGGTGCGCTGGCGGGTTCCGGCGGCGTGGACGTTGCGCCAGGGCGGCGGCGCCCAGTGCACGGTGGCGGTGGTGCGGGCCCGGGAGGAGACGTTGGCGTCCACGCCGGCGAAGGTCGGCGCGTTGTCGGCGGCCTGGCCGGCGATGGTGAGCGAGGCGGCGCCGGTGGAGACCTCGTCGACCTGGAACTGGATCCAGGCCCCGTTGATGACGGCATCGGGGGGGAGGGTGATGTTGGTGAAGCGCAGCCCGATCGCCTGCACCGTGCTGCCGTCCGTGCTCAGCTCGACGTCCGAGCTGGTCAGGGCCACCGTCCCCCTGCGCACCCGCTGCTCGGCATCGTCGGAGCCGGTCCCGATGGCCCGATCGATCACCACCAGGTAGGCGGTGGCACCGGCCGCGGGCGGGTGGGTGAACGCGACGAGCGGCAGGAGGGCGAGGCAGAGGTAGATCCCGGCCGTTCGGGCGAGCCCCGATCGACCAACGCGGCGGGCGGGGGCCATCCGAAGCTTCATCGGTGACCATCGGTCGCCGCCCGGCCGAATGGAGCCCAGGGACGAGTGCCGCAAGCTTCATCAGGTGCCGGGAGCAGCGTGCCGGGGCTGACCGGGGGTTCAGATGGCTGTTCAGGCCCAGGGGCCGACGGTCAGAAGTTGGAGATCACCGAGGCGAGAACTCGTTCGATGGTGGTCGCGTCAGTGGCGTTGTAGAGGGCGGCGTCGGACGCTTCGGCGATGAGCTGGAGGGTGGGCAGGTCGGCATCCGCGCCGTAAGAGATCGGGAACACGCGGACGGGTTCGGCCCGCTCGCCTTCGCCCCCCTCCTCCAAAGTGCCCAGCAGCTCCTCGAGCTGGGCGTCGTCGTCCGTGTTGTCCCCGTCTTCGTTCACGCCGTCGCTCAACAGCACGACGGCATTGATGCTGCCGGGGTCGTAGGCCGCGACCGCGCCCTCGTAGATCTGTTGGGTTGCGGTGTACAAGGGTGTCCCGTTCGTCGGGGTGAGCATGGCGAGGGCGTCTTCCATGGCGCGGCGCTGGCCCTCGTCCATGACCCTGGGAGGGACCAGCTCCACCACATCGGGATTGCCAGGCGTACCGATCCCGGTGGAGAAGATGCTCAGCCCCACCACGTCGCGGGGGCCGAACTGGCCGATGGCGTTGACGGCGGCCTCGACGGCCAGGTCGAGCTTCGTCGGCCCCGCTTCCTCGCCGGCGGGATCCCCCATCGAGCCGGAGATGTCGAGGAGCACTTCCACGCGGGCAGGCTTGCGCTGGTCTTCCCACCTCTCGAGGAGTTCGATCATCACAGGCGGGTCGGGGACTTCCAGGAGCGTCTTTGGTTCGGTGGGGTCGACCCCGTTCTCCGGCGTGATCGGGGATCCCACGGCGACGTCGGGGTTGCCGGGTCGAAACCCGTACTCGAGCACGCGTTCCTGGTTGGCGGGCTCCTGGACGAATGCCTCGAAGCGCTCGGCCCCCCCGCGTTCGGTGTCCGACACCCACTCGGCGTCGAGAATGAAGAACGGGTTGTCGGAGAAGACCGTGCCCTCCTCGGGGTAGATGGCCACCAGTGGTATCCGAGGAGGCTGGATCTCCTCGTCCGATTCGACGACGCCGTCCGGGTTGCCCGTGTTGTAGTCGATTACGGACTTCTCCTCGACGGCCACCGCCGAGGCGTAGGTGAGTGAGGTTCCTCGCCGATCGGCCCGGTAGAGGTTGTTCAGGAACGTGAGCGTGGTGTCGCCGTAGTGCACGACCGCCGACTCGACACCGGTGGCGAACTCGACGGCCTCCGGTTCGTTCAGGTCCTCGGTCGTCAGGCCGTCTGCGGCTCCGGTTGCGGCGTAGGACTGGGCGATGAGGGCCGTGAGGCCGCTGGTGGAGAAGTTGGGATTGGTCTTGCCGAGGCGGAACAGGCCCCACTCGGGATGCCCGTACTCGGCCCACCCGAACTCGTTCGTGGCCAGGTCGAAGACGTCGGTCCAGCCGATCGGCTCGTCGGGCCAGCCGACGGCTTCGGCCATCGGCTGGGGCATGGCAATGACCAGGGGTGTGAGCATGAACGGTGTGCCCTCGCCGGCGATCGGGTCGTCGCCCTGCTCAGTCAGGCGCTGGTCGACGATGGCGCCCCAGCCGGTGAACGCGGGTGACCAGATGACCGGTGGTGGCCCTTCGGTCGCCTCGTCCCATCCGTCGACCAACAACGAGGCCCCGCGACCCGAAGACTTCGCCTGGGGCTCAATGACGACACATTGACCGTCGACGTCGGCCCGATCGGACTGGTTGAACGTACCGGCGAGGTCGGTCAACAGCTCGATCTTCTCGGGAGAGACGGCCATGTCGACGACGACGCAGTCGCCAGAACCAGCGCGTTGGGCGTCAGCGCCGGTCTCCGAGTCGGAGGTGTCGTCACCGCTGCACGCTCCGACCAGAGTGACGAGAACAAACGGGACCAGCAGTCGTCGCATGACCGCTCCCTTTCCAACTGTCCCGGTGACCCGGATTGTCAGAACACTAGAGAATCCCGCTTCGGTACGCCGCAATCAGTTCGGCGAAGAATCGATCCGACTGACCGTGCCCCCGCCGCTGTTTGTCACCCAGATGTCATCGCCGCCCTCCGCCACTCCTTGCGGACTGGCATCGACATCGATGGTGGCCACGACGCGGTTGTCCGACGGATCGATCTGGCTGACGGTGTCATCCTCGGTGTTGGCCACCCAGACGGCATCGCTGGTTGCGGCCAATCCTGATGGCGACTCGCCCACCTCGATGGTGGCGACGACCTCGTTCGAGCTGGGGTCGATGCGACTCACCGTGCCGTCGTCGCCATTGGCGACCCAGACGGCATCGCTCGTGACGGCCACGGCGACCGGGCTGGCGCCGACGTCGACCGTCGCCACCGCTTCGTCGGACACTGGGTCAACGCGCGTGACTGTGCCGTCGAAGTAGTTGGAGACCCAGACGGCATCGCTGGTCGCGGCAACCGCAACCGGTGCCGCCCCCACCTCGACCGTCGCCACCGCTTCGTCGGACACTGGGTCGACGCGGGTGACTGTGCCGTCGAAGTAGTTGGCGACCCAGACGGCGTCTCTGGTCGCGGTCACACCGACCGGGCTGGCACCGACGTCGATGATCGCCACGGTCTCGTTGGACGTCGGGTCGACGCGGGTGACCGTGTCGTCTTGGGAACTGGTGACCCAGACGGAATCGCCGGTCGCCGCCACGCCCCGCGGATTGGCGGCGACGTGGAACGTGTCGATCACCTCGTTCGCCCGCATGGCGATGCGGCTCACCGTGCCGTCGAAATGGTTCACGACCCATGCCGAGCGACCGGCCACAGCTACCGCTCGGGGGTCTTGGCCGACGTCGATGGTGGCCGAGACCTCGCCCGCCTGCTGATCGCCGTTGTTCCCCCCGCCGCGTGTCAAGAGCAGCAACACCGCTGCCAAGGCCAGCAAGGCGATGAGG